>JAEFAM010000029.1 GCA_016287565.1 Clostridia bacterium | reverse complement strand
CCGGTTTGGACCAGTAATGGAACGCGTGCAGCGCGTTGTGCTGATCGTCCTTGGTGCCGAAGCCGTATTCGGCGCTGAAACCGTATTTTTCGGTATATTCAGCCACGTTGTGGGCGGTCTCGATCTTGTTGCTGCCGTTGCCATGGATGGCGTTGAACCACATGGTGTAGCAGATGCTCACCAGGTCCTTTTTATTTGTCACGTCGAGTCCCAGTTTATTGTCCCCCACCGGCCTGGCCTCGATGTGCGTCTCGGTCTTCTTGGTGCCTCTGGTGCAGCCCAGTATACGGATATCTTCCATAGCCACTCCTCCTAAATGTGAAAACACGGAGAAATATTCTCCTTCTATGTCGTCCGTGTTTATGGACCCTTTGTACTTTTCCGTTCCGGACGCGTCAAACACGTGCATCTTTCCGTCTTCAACGGATATTTTCAGCACCCGTTCGCCTTTCAGATACACTGCTACGTCCTTGTTCTCGCAGGCCACCACGTCAACGTGGGTATCGTTCCGGATCAGTTCTTTGTCGACCTTAACCGTAACGTTGCCCGTGGGCCAGGACCAGTTGGTGGAATCTCCACCGTATACGGTTATAGAGGACGTACTCGGGTTGAACGCCAGGTAGATTCCGTCCCCCGGATTGTCCGCGATCGCGCCCGTATTGGATTTGAACACGCCTATCATGGCGGCCATCCACGCGCCGTTCCCCTCTGAGTAGAAATGACCGTCAAAGGACAGCTGGGACTGTACGTAATCGGGGCCCAGGCACTCCACCGCGGGCGCCCAGGTGGTCCAGCCGGAACCGAAATGGCTTTCGCTGGTTTCGGAATAAGGGATATAAAGAGTCCCTTCGGCTATGCCCACCGCGTTCTCGTCTCTCATAGAAGCGGAGCCTCCCAGCGTAACGTCGCCTTCCGAGAAATCGTCGTACAGCAGTTCCACCACGCCGGTTTCGCCCTTTTTAACCGCTTCGCCCCGGCGAGAGGTATCGAATGTGTCGTAATAGAACGTTTCGGTGGTCTTCACGTATTCCACTATGCCATCGTTGAACTTTCCGGTATCTACGTCGGGGTTGTGGTCCGGAAGATCCTCGTAAGTATGGTTCCCTTTTCCGGAGCAGCCGCAGAGCGTGGCCAGGGACAATGCCAGAGCCGCCGCGGCCGGTAATATCTTTTTCATTTTCATATCCAGATCCCTCCTCCGGCTTCAAACGCCGTTTTCCTCTGAAATATCAAATTTTATTCGCCGTCAACGGCGATCGTCCCGTTGCCAGTAATATCGAAATAATCACGCATATCCTTATCCGCCGTTATCGTTTCTCCGTTGGCGGTAACGCTTTCCAGCCTTATCTCCTGCACGTAGTCGCCGGCGGGAGAATAGAGCTGATTCTTCAATTTTGAAACGTACGCAACGTTTTTGAATCTCACGTTGGTGACGTGAGTCGGAGAGGCTTTGTCGTCCTCGATCTTCACGTTGATCGCCCTGCCCCGGTCGCAGAATATCTCCACGTTCTCGAACAGGATATTGTCGATGGATGTTGGATTGGCAGACTTTTCGCAATAGACCATAAGGCTGCCTAAAAATTCATTGTCCCAGGTTGAATCCCGGTAGATCACGTAACAGTCGCGGAAAGTGATGTTGCTGACCGGCTTTTCCGTTTCGGCGATGATGCCGAAGCAGCGCGCTTTGGAAGCCCAGGCGGTGCAGGAAGTGAACGTCACGTTGTCCGCCACGGCGTAGTCGGGTCCTCCCAGCGTCTTGATTTCGAACAGGTCGTCGCCGCTTCTGGCGAAGCAGTCTGTAACGGAAGCGTTGGTGGAATTGCATATGGCAAACCCGTCGCTGTTGCTCTTGAAGCCGAATATGCGGCAATCTTTTATCTCGATATTGTTCGAAACGTATGTGGTCAACGTCCATTCGGGGAAGTTTATCAGCGTTATCTCCCTGACCTCCACGCCTTCGCAATACGTGAGGAAGACGCCCAGCCGTTCGTGCCAGCCCAGGCCTCCCGCGTCGATCCAGCCGTTCCCGGCGATCACTATGTTCTTGCGGCCGTTGGCGTTGACGACCGGGAAGCGCTTGAGGTTCCAGGAGATGGCGTCTCCCCTGTGCTTCTCGAAATAATCGTTGTCCTCGCCGTAATCTTCCCTGCCCCGGGAAAACATATAGCATCCGCGGCGGAAATAAAGCGCTTTGTTGTCGCTGTCTATATTGATATATTCGAATTCGTGGAGCCCGGGCTCAAATACGGTCACGTTGTCCTCTCCGAACCTCTCCCGGAGCGACGCGATCTCGGCGTCCTCGTCAATATATTCTCTTACGAACAGCGTGAAGCTGTGCTCCCTGGTGAAATCGCTTGAATAATCCTGCTTATTATTGTCCGCCGGGAGCACGCTGTAATTTCCGAATCCAGTAACAGAAAACGCTATCCCGCCCGAGGCAACGGCGGGTCTGACTCCCTTTGCGTCCGGCAGCACTATGGCGCTTTTTATCGGGAAGTCCACCGGCTTCAGTTCGGCCAACAGTGCGAGGTCCTCCGCGTCCTTTATCTCCACGATGGCAAAAGAGTACAGTACGTTTTTCTGGCAAGTGCCGTCGTGCACTATAGTGGCGTACACGGGCACTTCGGTCTTGTTGACCTTCAGAGTGTACTGGGGCGAACGGATCACGGACAATTCCCTGCACCCCCGGTTTCCGGCGTATGAGTAGTCTCCTTTTCCGCCTCCCCGGAGGAACTCTTCCAGGCTTATGCCAAGCTCGTCGACAGACGGAATGATCCCGTCCTGAAATTCGGTATTGACCACTGTTCCGGACATATCTGCCTCTTCTATGATCGCCGGTCCGTTATCCGGTTCTGAGGGGCCGCAGCCGAAAAGCACCGATGCCAGTGCGGCTGCCATAGCTGCGGCAATAATTTTTTTGATCATTTTATTTTTTCTTCTTTTTAAGCACTATGATGAGTACGGTCACTGCCACGGCGATCAGTACGGCGGCGGCAATTATTATGGGCACAACGGGGCTGTTCTTTTTAGCTGTTTTATCCAGAGGCTCTTCCGCGCAGCCGGGTGTAACGACGGGCGCGTCGGTGGCTTTCGCTTCGTCCGTAGCCTTCGCCTCTTCGGTGGCAGGCGCTTCGGTAGCCGGAACTTCGGTGGCTGCAGGTCCTTCGGTAACTTCCGGCGCCTCGGTAGCGGGCGCGTCGGTGGCTTTACCCGGCTTGTCCACCGCGGTGGCGTCGATGGACAGCGCTCTGTATTCGATCCATTCGGGGCAGTCCGTAGTAAACTGGTAGATGCCTATATACATGGTCTCGCAGCCCCTGGCGGGTTCCGTCAGGTCGAAAACGTGAACGTCGGTGACCGCCCCTGACGTAGGCATGGTCCCGTGGTTCGACTGCTGCACGTAATACGCGTAATCCTCCCAGTCATCGGGAGAACGGTCGTTGGCCGGTATCCTGTTGAGTTCGCAGCTCTCGCCGTTTCCGGTAAAGCCTTCCTCTTTCGCGAACACGGCAAAGCCGTTGGCCACCGGCTTGTAGTCGCAGATGCGGCCGGTGATGGTCAGCGTCAATGAATCCAGCACCTGTCCGGCAGGGGCGTTGACCTCGTAAATGATCCATGCGGGATCGTATCCGTTTATGGTGAAAAGCACGACGCCGTCGGTGCCGTTGACGGCGATCTGATAGTTGATATCGATATCCACTGCGCCTACGTCCTCGGGCTCGATCTCGCCCAGCACCAGGTCCGTAGGTTCCATCTTCGTGAAATCCACTTTGATATGGAGGCCGTCGTCGGAAACGGAGACTGCTCCGTCGTTCGCGCCGCTCTCTTCCGCGAATGAAAATGCCGGCAGCAATACCAGCGTCAGAACTACCGCAAGCGCTGCAGAAACGATCTTTTTCATATCCGTTCCCTCCGGTATCATGATTTAAATGCGCTTAGATTTTAACATTTCCCCGCGGGTTTGTCCATTTTTATTTTGACCGGCCGGCAGCGTAGACCGGCAGCAGCGGCGGTCGTTTAACGTGCCATGATGCGCTTCTTCTCTTGCGCCAGGGCCATATTCAAAAATTTTGAGGGAGGCGTCCGAAAAAACTTGAAAAAGGCACCCGTTTGTTGGTACAATATAAGCAGACAGGAGAACCAAAAGGCAATCGACGAATATATTATATACTTTCAGGAGGATGAGATCATGTTAGTCAAGATCAACACCAAAGACGCCAACGTCACCGAAAGGTCACAGAAGACCATGGAGAAAAAGCTCCAGAACCGTTTCATCAGATATTTCAAGGACGAACCGGAAGACAAGACCACGCTGTGGGTAAAAGTTTCAGAGAAAAAATATATCACCAAAGTAGAGCTCACCATATCCTACCTGGGATATCTGCTCCGTTCGGAAACGACGGACAATAAATCCGCCATGGCCGCGCTGGACAAGGCCATCGACGTGCTGGAGCGCCAGATCGTCAAATGCAAGACCAAACTCGCCCGCGGCCGTCACACCACCATCACCGAAGACGTGGCCGAGCCCGCCGTAGAGGAAGAGCCGGACAACTACCCCATCGTCCGCGTGAAGTCCTACGAAATGAAGCCTCTCACCGTTCAGGAAGCCATCCTCAACATGAACATGCTCTCTCATAACTTCTATATGTTCAAGAACAGAGAGAACGGCAAGATCTGCACCGTCTACAGAAGGAACGACGGCGACTACGGCCTCATCGAAGCTGAAGAATGATGACCGGAAGCGCGATACTTATATTGACCGTAATACTTATAATGCTGTTCACGCCCCTGAGCGGAACAGCATTTCAATTTTTATTCTATCTTCTTAGTTATCCTTTTGCCCTGGCCGCTTCCCTGTTCTCGAAAACGGTCAGGGAAGATCTGAAACTTATCAGGTTCGACCCCTTCAACCGGGACGAGGAAAAGGTGCTTAAGGCCCGGAAACTTTCGTTCTTCAAAGGCGCCGCCGTCCTCAGGATGCGCGGCAGGTCCGGAGCTTTCGGGGTCATTTTGCTTGACCGGTTCGAAAACGCGTCTGCGCTCAGGCACGAGCGGGGCCACCTCAGGCAGCTGATGCTGATGGGCGTGGCAACTTTCCTGATCACCGTTGCCCTTCCCTCCGCGCTCATACTGGGCCCATACGATAAAAGAGGCAGGTTCGGGTATTACGACGCTCCCTGGGAAGCGCTGGCGGATATGCTGGGAGGCACGCTGCACGCCCAGACTGCGGAGTTCATAAAAAATGCCCGAACGTATTATCTGCTCGGGCATCTGATCATTCCTGCGTTTTTCTGGTGGAGAAGAAAGCCTCGGCGCAAACTGCGCCCGGACCGCCGGAAGCGCTGACCTTTATCTGGACAGGATATCGAAGGTCACGCCGCCGTCCGCCGCAGCCGATTCCGTATCTCCGAAATATTTGTGAGCGATATTCTCGTACTGAGCCGTGCAGGTCAGGTTCGTGAGGCTGACGTTGCCGGGCTCGGTATCCTCGAAAACGATCTCTATCGTCACGTCCTCGAGAGTCACCTGATTGGAAAGCACGTACCTGTAAGGCGTAAGGCCCTCGCCCAGATCGCAGGTCACTACCGAGTCGTTCAGCAGATATCCGCCGTTGTAGGCGCTGATCCTGACCTTACCCGTACCGGACTTGAGCTCCGCGGCAAAAGTAAGTTCCACCTGGTCTCCGCACTGGAGGCCGGATATCTTGTTCGTCCTGAGGCCTTCCGCCACAGAGCCGGACAACGTGACGTTGACCACGTCGATGTTGGCGTGGAAAGGAGCCAGGTACACGGTGCCTTCCCAGGCGCCGGCTTCGTCGATGGATTTCAGCAGTCCGGTGCCGATGCCGCCGCTGTCCGAAACGCGGCTCATCTGCACGATATCGAACTTCATGCCTTTTCCGTTGTCGTAGCTCAGCATTCCCCTGGTAATGCCGGTGTCGACCGTCCTGGGCTGGTTCTCTTCCTGGAGCAGGTTGATGGAATTCTGCTCGGCTTTAACGGAATTTCTGTACTCTATGGAGCTGGTGTCCAGCGGCACGATCATATGTATGAATTTCACGCCGTGGGTGTACATATAGCGGAGCTGGGCAAGGCATTCGTTGTAATTCGTGGTGATGGAGCCGTATTCGCCCAGCGTTATGTTGTTGTGGCCTGCCTTGAAGGCGAGGCTCAGGAAGCTGTTCTCGTCCCTGTACCAAAGCCCGTACCTGGTGCCGCCGTAAGCGGTGCCGCACACCGTGACTGCCTCGACGGGAGACAGCCTGGTGTCTGCCTGTCCCAGGAATCCGGATACGGCCTCTCCCTCGGGGATCTGGTGAGCGTTGATCGCCTCCGGAGGGAAGCCCGCCAGGAGCGCCTCTCTGTAGGCCTCCATGATGCGCTTGTTGACGATGAGCCTCGTATAGAGCGCCCACTGAGTGAAGAAATCGCTTTCGCCGTAGGTGTCCCATTGTCCGCGGCAGGTGGAAGGATCGTCCTGCTTGGGATCGTATCTGGGAGCGTCGAAATCGTCGAGGCCTTTGAAATCCGTGCCGAACCTCGCGTTAATGTTCTCGATGCTGCCGTAGAGGCCCAGCAGGTACTCGCGGAAGCCGCGGATCATATTGACGTTGTAATCGCCCACGGAACCGGCCACGTTGATCTCCTGCTCGTGAACGGGAGACACTGCCACAAGTTTCTCGGGGTCCGCGTTGGCGCCGCGGAATTCCACCGCCAGAGACTGGAGGTAGGAGCGCAGAGGATATATCCTCATCTTGTTCATCTCCAGCACTCCGTCGGCGTAGGTGCCGATGTAGAAGGAGCTGGAAAGTTCGAGATAATACTCGGCGATGTTGTCGCGGCCGACTGAGCCGTAGAGCAGGTTGCCGTTCTCGTCCTTGGTGTTGACAAGTATCTGAGTGGCCTTGTTGGCGTTCCAGCGGTGAGTGAAGCAGGGCTCCCACATATGGTAACCGTTGTGGAAGGTCGACGCCTCGCCGAAGCCCACGCTCCAGCGCTTGTACACGTTTTTAGAGGAGTTGGTCAACAGTTCCCTGGCCGTTTCGGAGGATTTCAGGGAACTCAATATAGGCGCCGCCAGATCGACTCTGACGTGATGGAAGGTGCCGTTGTCAACGTATCCGTCGGGATTCTTCTTGGCGTACGTGGAATAGAATCTGTTCTCTCGCCAGCCCACGTTCACTTCGACAGGCTCCGCGGTCTTGGAAGCGTAGGTGTATATCTTGGAGAAAGTGCCGTCTTTCAGCGTGACCTTGAAGCTGCCGTCGTCCGATGCTGCGTACACGCCGGTGCTGTTCTCGGGAAGTTCCACGCCCAGAGGCTCGATTTCCTTCTTAACGGGATCCAGCACGTACGACTTGTTCAGGGCGTCGAAGTATACGATCAGCTTGTCGGTCTTCTCACCTTTCATCAGCGTGAGCGTGGTGTCGGAGGATTGTCCGGAGCCGGAATAGGCCAGCACGACGCTGTCGATGAGCGTCATGTCCGAAAGCGAATAAATATTGACCGTGGTCTCGGAACTCAGATCCTGCTTAGCGGAGGTCACGGCAAGATATTCGTCTGAGCTCCCTTCCCGGAACCTGCCCGTCATAATTACATAGGGCGCGGCAATTCCTTCGGGCTTGAACGCTTCTCTGATGATGCCGGCGGTGTCGTACATCCTTATGGTATCCGCTCCGGTGCCGCTGTTGGAGAAAGGCGCGGTGCATATCAGGACTTCTTTTCCGCCGGCGTTGGAAACGGAAGCCGCGGCCACCTGCACTCCGCCTCTCACGTCAGGCGGATAAGCCAGGAACTGCGCCGAGATGGCCTGCTGGGCATTGAAGACTCTCACCAGAGTGTAGTTGCCGTCCGCCCTGCCCTGGCCCGCTACTAAAGAAGGTCCGGCGGTGACCGTGGCGTCGCCTATCTGCGCGTAATAAAGGTTGGTCTGAAGGCCCAGGTTAAGGTCGGGAGCCGTGTAATACACGGTATTCGTTCCGGCGGTGATCATTGAAGGAAGCGTGATGAACGCGTTCTTCACGTCGTCCTCGTCGGCTTCTCTTAAGAGCAGCGAGAGATATTCCAGCGTGTATATATCGTTGAATGTATCCGGCGCCTTTCCCTCTTCGGTGAGTACCAGCATCCTGTCGTAATAAACGGTGGCGACAAGGCCCGCTACGGTAGAGCCGCTCCTGACGTCCACGACGCCCCTGTCGTCCGTTTTTCCCAGCATCTTAGCCACCGCCGAGGCGTCGATCTTAAGCGCGCCTTCTTCGCCGGTGAGCAGCGGCGCCTCTGTCCTTGTGAGGCCTGCCCTGTAATATACAAGATCCGAATCTTTGTAGAGCGCGATCACGCTATCCACCCCCAAAAGGTCTGCAACGGCCGAAAAAGCCGTGTGTTTGCCATAGTCGGGAAGAGGCTGGGCCTGATACCGCCCCGTCTTCTCCACAGGCACTATGACGGTCTGCGTGTGGCAGGAAGAAAACAGCATTACCACGGCCAACAGCGCCAGCAATAATACCGAAAGCGTCCTGTTCCTTGATCTTTTGTTCATAAAAACCACCTCGCTGTGATCATGCGCGGCAAAAACGCGCGGTGAAAGCGTCATTCGAATCTGTTTCCGTTCCGCTTTCCGTGGGTCAGTTTAAATCTCTGTATCTTGTTAGTGGAAGTCTTGGGCATCTCGCTCCGGACCAGTTCCAGAGCGCATATGCGCTTGTACGCTGGGACGTCTTTGTTTATGACTTTTATCTCGTTCCAGATATATTTCCAGGCGGCGTCGTACAGCGCGTCTTCTTCCGCCTCCGAAGCGTCCGCGGAACTGCCGCCGGCGTCGTCGGCGGTTCCGGCTTCTGCTCCGGCTCCCGCTTCAGCCATGGCGTTTTTCACCGCGTCGATATCCGGGAAAACGGTGGCGCAGACCACTGTGTCCTCGCCTTCGACGGTGTTGTCGCCCCATACCACGCATTCCTTGATATACGGCACGTCTTCCAGCTTGCCCTCAAGCTCCTCGGGGAAGATGTTCTTGCCCGTGCTGGTGACGATGATATTCTTGATCCTGCCTGTGATATACAGCCTGCCTTTAGAGTCAAGGCGCCCCTGGTCGCCGGTCCTGAACCATCCGTCCTCCGTAAAGGCGTTTTTAGTGGCCTCGGGGTTGTTGTAATAGCCCAGCATCACGTTGTCGCCTTTTGCCTGTATCTCGCCCTTGCCCTCGTCGTCCGGATCGGCGATCCTGATGCTGATGCCGGGCATGGCAGGACCGACGGACTCGTACTCGTTGCCGTTGTCGCGGTTGACGCACAATATCGGAGAAGTCTCCGTGAGGCCGTATCCCTGCCGCACCTTGAAGCCCATCCGTTCAAGGTCCCTGCAGACTTCAGGCTTCATTGCCGCAGCTCCGGCAACGACGAGCTTGATCCTGCCTCCCAGCGCCTCGTGGGCTGCCTTAAAGAACTTCCTGCCGGCGTTGATGCCGAAGCGTCTCAGGACGCCCGAAAGCCCCAGCAGGAACTTGAATCCGAACCATTTCGCCCTGGTGCTTTTCGCCTGTTTTACGATCTTTCCGTACAGATTTTCCAGGATCAGCGGCACCAGCATCATCATCGTGGGCCTGTATTCGGAAATGTTCTTGCCGATGTATCTTATACCCTCGCAGAAGGCCACTCTGGCGCCCATGCGGAACGATACCAGGAAAGTGGTGGTGCACTCGTAGGTGTGGTGTATGGGAAGTATGGAGAGCATCGAGTCTTCGCAGGAGTGGTCGAGGCACCGGAGCACGCTCACTATGTCGGTCAATATGTTTTTCTGCGACAGCATCACGCCCTTGGACACGCCGGTGGTACCGGAGGTGAATATGAGCACCGACATGGCTTCCGGGTCAATGACCGCCTCGTCGTACTTCGTATCGCCGTTCTCGAGGAGTTCTCTTCCCCGCTCCATCAATGTTTTGAGCCTCAATATCCGGACGCCTTCGCCGTTCCCGCCGTCAACTGCCTCTTCGTCTTCTTCGGGATCTTCGTCTCCTTCGTCCATCAAAATGCAATATTTCAGTAAAGGCAGTTCCGGCAGCGCGGATTTCAACGCTTTACCGTACACTTTTTCGGAAACGATGATGGCGCAGGAACCGGACTCGGACAATACGTGGCATATCTCCTCTTTGTTGAGCTCCTTGTCCACGGGCACCACCACGTCGCCGGACGACGTGACGGACAAATACGACAGGCACCATTCGTACCTGCTCTCGCCCATCACGCCTATGTGCGCGCCAACGGGAAACATATCCAGGAGCGCCGTTCCCAGTATCCTGATCTCTTCCTTGAATTCGTTGAAAGTTACGTGACGGTATTCAGCAGCCTCGCCGTCTTTTTCACGCTTCGTCTTGACTATATACGCTTCCCTGTCGCCGTAATCCCTGGCGGATTCTTCGATCATAACCCTGAAATCTCTGGGTACGTAAGGGAGCGTCATGTCGAAATCTTTTTTCATATTTTCTCCTTCCGGGCCCGGCGCGGAGGCTTAGCGGCGATCCTTCCGAGGAGCGCCTCATGGCCGTCCGTTGTCCGGACCGTGTTGCAGCCGTATTAAATATATCCGTTGTCTGCGGGCGTTCCGGCACACAGGCTTTTACGCCAGCAGGTTCCAGGAAAGCAGCCCGTTGGCGCCGTATTTCAGTACGATCCCCGCCTCGCCATCGGAGGAAAGGTCGGTGGTCTTGTAATAAAGCATTATGACGGTGCCGGGCTCGGTCTCGGATGAATACTGACCTTCCAGCGTCCAGCCTGCGTCTGCCAGCGCCGCCTTGTAAAGGGCCAGTCCCTCTTCGTCCGTTACGTAGGAAGCGGTCCATTCTTTTCTGTCGTCGTAGGCCGCGTACGAGAAGCTTCCCGGCACGTACCTTCCGGCGTTGAATCTGGGACAATAATTTTCCGGCACGTCGTCGTACAACCCGTTGTTTTTCAGCAATTCGAAGAAGTCCGGGTCAAGGTCCGCTGCCACTCTGTACACGGCCTCGCTCCGGCCCTCGGGCTTCAGCACCGTCAATTCACTGAGTATGACCGCAAATTCTCCCACTTTCAGTTTTTTGGCCTTCAGCAGGCCTCCGGAGGCTCCGAACCCAGCGGAAGACGCCAGGTCGTAAACGGCATTCTCGCCGTAATTGCCGGAGGAGACGGCGGCATATCCAAGGGCTTTTAAGCACATGCCGTAGGCGGCGTAGCCGCTGACCTTGTCCCCCGCGTCCGCCTGTTTGCCGTTTGGATCCGTCATAAGATCTACGGTCTGGGAGAAAGAGAGAGAACGGAAATAATCCGCCATGCGGTTTTCATTGCCCGCGCCCAGCAGTTTCTCCAGCGCGAGCGCCGCGTCGAACCTGGTGATCTCGGCGTTGACGTCGGAACCCAGCACGGAGGAATACACGCCCAGCCGCACCATCAGGTCGGACTCATCTTTGCCCGTATCGGAATGGACGACGGAGGTCCCGCAGCCGTACAGGCAGGACAAGACCACACAAAAAAGAAGGACGAGGGCGGCAAAAGCGCATAAAGACCGGGACGCCGCCGTGGCGCCGCCAACGCGTCTTATCCGCCTTTCGCTGATCTTCGCTCTCATCCAGCCTTTTCCCGAATCATATTTCCGGACAATATCCGGTTCATTCTTTCGTTATCACAGGTCCGTTCTTTGTATCCGTTACTTTATAACCCAGCTCCGCGATCCTGCTTCTGATGGCGTCCGCGTCGCCGTATCTCTTTTCTTTCTTGGCGGCCATGCGCTCTTCGGAAAGCTTCAATATCTCCTCGGGGATATCCGCGTTGACCTCAGAGGCCTGCTCCTGCTCTTTCTGCTTTTTCTCGGCGGCCATGAGCGTTCCCTTTTCCAGGTCGAGTCCCAGCACGTCGTCGAGGGACACCACGAAATCGTATATCTTCCTGTTGGGGGTGCCGTAGCGCAGCGCCTTCCAGACTACGCTCATTGCCAGAGGTATGTTGAGGTCGTCGGAAATGGCATATTCGAACTCCTTCTGCCAGGCGTCCATCACGTTCATATCCGAATATCTTCCTTCTCCGGGGACCACGTCGGTTATCTCGACGTAAGGCGCTTCTTTATGGGTGAGCAGCAGGTCGTACAGCCTCCCCAACGCCGTTTTAGCGGCTTCCAGGGCTTCCCAGGTGAAATTGAGCTTGTTCCTGTAATGGCCGTTCAGGCAGAAATATCTGAAGGCCAGAGGCGAAAAGCCGCGCTCGATCAGCGTGTCCACCGTGTATGTATTGCCCAGGCTCTTGGACATCTTGCCGCCGTCGACCAGCAGGAATTCGCCGTGCATCCAGTAATTGACCGTCTTCTTGCCGATGAGCGCCTCGGACTGGGCGATCTCGTTTTCGTGATGGATCGGAATGTGATCCACGCCGCCGGTATGGATATCCAGCAGGTCTCCCAGGTATTCGCGGGACATCTCGGAGCATTCTATATGCCAGCCGGGATAACCCATTCCCCAGGGGCTGGGCCATTGCATTATGTGCTCTTTAGGCGCTTTCTTCCAGAGGGCGAAGTCCGCGGGATTGCGCTTTTCGTCGTTGACGGCCACCCGGTCGCTGCCTCCCGCCAGCTGCTCGTCCAGCTTCGCGCGGGAAAGTTTGCCGTATTCCGGGAATTTGGAAATGTCGAAATATATTCCGTCGGAAGTCTCGTATCCGTACCCTTTCTCGCACAGCTGCTCCACGTATTCGATCATTCCGTCTATGTGCTCCGTGGCTTTGGCTATTATCTCGGGCCGGTCGATATTGAGCCGCTCCAGGTCCCTGAAGAACGCCTTAGCGTAGAAATCGGCGATCTCCCAGGGAGACTTCTGAGCCTTTCTGGCGGCCTTTTCCATCTTGTCCTCTCCTTCGTCCGCGTCGGAAGTGAGGTGGCCCACGTCGGTTACGTTCATGACGTGCTTGAGATGGAATCCTTCCCTCTTAAGTACGCGACGCAAAGAGTCCATAAAAATGTAGGTGCGCATGTTGCCTATGTGGGCAAAACTGTATACGGTGGGTCCGCAGGAGTATATCTTTACTTCATCCGGATCCTGAGGTTTGAATTCTTCTTTTCTTCTTGACAATGTATTGTAAATTTTCATTTTTCGTTCTCCAGTTCCCTGATCTTGTTCTCAAGCCGCTCCAGCTGTTCTTTGAGGGACGCCAGCTCTTTCGCGTAGGGGTCGCCGGTGCGCTGGTCCAGCGCTTCGGAGGGTTTGACCCTTTCTCCGTCGACTTTTATCACTTTGGCTTTCACGCCTGTGACCGTCGTTCCGGCAGGCACGTCGTCCACCACTACCGAACCGGCTCCGATCATTGAGTTGTCCCCGATGACTACGGGGCCAAGAATTTTAGAACCTGCACCGATCAGCACGTTGTTGCCCACGGTGGGATGGCGCTTACAATGCTTTACGTGGCCGGTGCCGCCCAGCGTCACCTGATGGTATATGGTGCAGTTGTCGCCAACTTCCGCCGTCTCGCCGATGACGACGCCGTGGCCGTGGTCAATGAACAGCTCTTTTCCGATCTTCGCGCCGGGATGTATCTCTATTCCCGTGCGCCTGGTACAGATCTGGGATATCCACCGGGCAATGAATTTAAGCTTTATCCTGTAAAATCCCCGGGCGATCCTGTGATATATCAGGGCGTGGTATCCGGGATAAAGGAAGAAGACCTCCAGCGCGTTGCGCGCCGCAGGGTCCCTTTTCGCTATTGATCTGGCGTCTTTGATAAGTCCCATACCTTGCTCCTGAATTGCAGCTGCGCCTTTTTCCGGGCGCTGATCCGGGCTCAGGCAGCCGTCCTGAAGCCCTCATTTAATTTTATCATATACGAGTATTAAATACAAGCAACAGGCGCTCCGTATCGCCTGCAGCCGCCTTAAAACGCAGCGTTGACGGCAGACCGCGGCAATACCCTCAGGCGCTCCGTCTCCCCATCAACCTGGTCAACGCCTGTTTCAGCGGATATATCAGAAGCCCGGCGCACAGATTGCCCAGCGCGTGTATCATATCCCAGTACAGTCCGGCAATGATCCAGGCGATCATTCCTTCGAAATTGAGTCCGAACAGCAGCGCCTGGGCCGGAGCGTACAGCGTGCCGTACAGAAGCCCGTGGAGCGAGCAGACCAGCGGATATACGATCATTTGCGCGGCTTTGGGCATATTTTTCGGGAGCAGCATCGTCACTCCCCACAGTATGGTCCAGATATAGAGATATGGGATCCACCAGACGTTGAATCCTGCGTAAAGGCCTGTGAGGAACACGAAAATATACAGAGGTATCAGGCCTTTGACCCGGAATACCAGCGCGAAGAGCATTACGAACATGCCTAAAAGGTGGATGTTCGGGAGCCCTTCCATTAAAAGTTTCGAGCAGAATGCCAGCGCTCCGAGCATAGGAAAAAGAACGAGCTCGAAAGTGGTTATCCCTCCTGCGCGCCGTTCTTTTTTCTCTTTAAGCTCGTTAATATTATTGCCGCTTTCCACCTGTTTAAATGATCCTGTTACGACGTTGCAGCGTTTATGACGTCAGGTCGTTACGACCTTAAAACTCGATTTCCGCCAGATGCGGCCTGTGGTCGGAAATCGCGGCCGCCGGTATCTCGGCGCCGATGATCCTGACGTCGGGGCTGGCAAAAATATAATCGATCTTTCTGTCGGGCCTGTCCGAGGGGAACGAAAGGCCGCTGTCCCATTCGGAAAAACAGTCCGCGGCGTCGTTCATGCGCCTTCTGATCGGATCAAGCACCGGGTCCGAAGGTTTTACGTTGAGGTCGCCCATAAAGACGCACCGGCGGTCTTCCAAAAGGTCCAGAACGGTCCCGACGGCGTTTTCCTGTTCATCCGGATTCAGGCCGAAATGGCTTACCAGCACGGTGAGAGGCCCTGCGCCCGGAACGTCTATAAGCGCCTTCAGCACGCACCGTGTCTCGTAATAGCCGCTGTACTTTCTGGGGGCCGGATCCGGAATAATGACGGTCCGGGCGTCGATTATGGGATAACGGGACAACAAAGCGTTGCCGTAGGGATTTTCGCCTCCGAAACGTATCGCCTCGGCAAAATATCCTTCCATGCCGGTCAACGACGCCAGTATGTCCGTCTGGGCCTCGTATTCGCCTCTCAGAGCCCCTTCTGAGCGCATTTCCTGCAGTCCGACTATGTCTACCCCAAGATCGCATACAACGCCTGCAAAGGCCTTAAAATCGATCCTGCGCGTGAAATAGTTAAGGCAGTGCTGAGTGTTGAAACTCATTAACTTGATGCCCATATCGAAACACCTTTCAGAACCGTCTCCCGGCCTTGTCAGATATCTTCCGGTTTTGTCTCCAGCTTAAGCGGATAATCTCCGAGATGATCCAGCTTGAAGCCGTTCTTCTTATAAGTCTCGTAATCGAAAGCTTCCAGTTCGTCTATGGCAAGCTTGTGGAATTCGTAGAAATTGTGCCACCATTCGTATCCGGAGCCCAGAGAAGCGCCCAGGTACGCGTCGGCAATGTCGCAGCCCATCTGAGGAGCAACGTAGAAAGCACCCATGGCAAGAACGTTGACGCCGTTTCCGGTGATGGCTCTTAAAGCCGCGGGAACGCTCTCCACCACGCCTGCGTGCACGTGGGGACATTTGGACGCGGCAATATGTATGCCCATTCCGGTGCCGCAGAACAGCAGCGCCCTTTCGAACTCTCCTTCCGCGATCATCGCTCCTGCGCGAAGGCCGATGCGGTGGAACATTAGATCGGTATCCGTATCCGGATCGCTATCGGCTTTCACGCCCACGTCCGTGATCTTCCAGCCCTTCTCTTTAAGATGGGCCACTACGGCTTCCTTCAGAGGATAACCGGCAAAATCTGCCGCCACGAGAAGATACTTGTCCTTGATAGTTTTCATAACGTCAATACCTCTTTTCACATATCATTCATCGGATTTTTCCGAAGCGTATTCTATTCTAACGGAAGACTTGTTGTCAAGCCGAATATGCACAATAAGGCCGTAATAGAGATATAGCCGGACCATGCGGCCCGGCTAATAAAAACCATATAGGTTAAGGATTCAATTATTCTTCGTCAAGATCAATGGAGAACTCTTCGCCCGTACCTGCGCTGGTAATGACAACATCAGAGCTGTTCATAGCGATGACTTCGATCTCGACCTCTTCATACGTCTTTTTCATAACTTTTCTCCTTTCCGGAAACTGAAGTCATAAAACTCCTTGGCTTTTTGAATTAAAAAACCCAAATCGCAATGATATTTTATAACATCAATTAATGAAAGTCAACATCTTTTTTTCCTCCGGCGCAATTTTTTTTTGCGCCGGAGGAAAAGATCCGTTATCAAGCGAAGTAATCCTCAGCAGCCAGATATACGAGATATGTAGACTGAGCGAGAGCGATCATAGGCTGGGTAGCCTTGTCGGACTCGAGAGCCTTGTAGCTGTAGCTCAGGATGCTGTAATCGACCTCGAAGCTGTTGGTACCGTCGGTGACGACGAACTTGTAGGCATGGTCGTAATCCTTGATCTCGATGCCGGTGACCTTAACGTTGTACTTCACGGAGCTGACTTTGACAGGCTCGACTTCCTTGCCGTCTACGTAGAACTTGTAAGCGGAAACGTCGGTGCCTTTAGCGAAGGTGAAGTACTTGTTAAGTACCAGTTTAGCAGAGTAGGTCACGGCAGCAGTTTCGCTGACGAGAGTCTCGAGGTTGTTGTTCTCACCGTAAACGGGAGCGTAATCCTCAAGGTCTTCCAGCGTTACTTCGGCGACAGCGTCGCTGACAGCCAGGCCGTCCGCCTTGTAATCGAACTTGATCATAGCGGCGGTGCCGTAGTCTTCGAACGCTTCGGCAAGAGCCACCATCTTAGGATTGGTGGATTCCTTAGCCAGTTCGAGATAAGCGGCCATGCTGAATACGTAACCGGTATCGGTGACGTTGTTGCCTTCTTTATCGTACAGAGTGATGAGGTTGCCCTCTCCGTTTTTGACGCGGAGCACCATATCGTCGCGGTATTCTTTGAGGTCAAAGCTCTTGGTGATCTTATAACGCTCGCCGGATACGCACTCGGAAAGAAGGTACTCGTAATCTACTCCGTTGAACGTCACGACAACGTACGCGTCTTCGTCAAGCAGCTCTTCAGCGATCTTAAGCATGAAGTTGACTCCCAGCTCTTCGCCGAAGTTAGCGCTTCTGCCGTTGATCCTGGCGATGCCGACAACGTCCTCGTAAGTGTCGCTGTACTCAATGCCATCGACCTCTACGTAAGCAACGAAAGCAACGGTGTCCTCACCCACTTCTTCTCTGATATCCACGTCTTCGAACGTGAGTTTGGAATCGCCGAAGGAGCAGGTCAGCACCACGTCAGCGTGGAGCCCGCCGTTGTCATCGGTGTACCAGGTCCACTCAGCATCGTACTCATGTACGGCGTGATAGGTGGAAGCGGCACCGAGGATGACGGTCTCTATGACCTGCTGACGGTCGTCTTCGTTGATGTCTTCTGTGGTAATGAACAGAGTGCCGGTGCTGCCCATAGCGAACTTCAGGGTCAGTATAGGCTCGTCAACGTCGATACCTTCAAGGTCAACGAACGCGAACGCGTAAGTGGTGTAGGTAACGTCATCGGAAACTTCTCCGGTCTCTCCGCTCGCCGGTGCGGCAATAGGAGCAGAAGCGGTCCCGATCACAGGGTTAAGGGTAACTTTCTCATTCTCGTCGATCAGAGCGGAAGAAGAGTACTGGGTATGTCCGACAGCGGAAACAAGTTCTGCGGTATCGGGGATATCCACGTAGATCTTGCCGTTCTTGGAAAGCTTGTCGGCGCGGATCTCGACGGTAACTTCGGTGACCGTCTTCTTGATCTCGTCGGCAGGCCTGGATCCGCTTGCAGCGTTGGTAAGGCTCAGGCCGCGCTTGAATTCCTCGGCGGACTTGGTAGGCACACCGGAGGTGATTCCGGCATATCTGCCGATGATGGAACCGGTCTCGTCGCCGGTGTCGCCGGGAGTTTCAATTTCGGCTTCGATAAGCTCGAAGAGACCGCCCACAGGCCATACACCATCGTTGAAGCGTCCGATAGAGGCAGCAGTCATATCCTCGGAGCTGAATTCATTGACCATAACGAGTTCAACGTAATCGTCAGACTTATTGAAGCGGCTCCAGTATACGTTGTCCTCTTCAGCATCATAATAGAGTGACTGCCAGTAGTAAACGTCGACGCTTTCTCCGATCTTGGCTACTTTAACAGGCGCGGTGTTGGTGACTGAACTGCCTCTCGTATAGAACGCCATCTCATAGAGATAACCGTCGGTGTCAACGATGAGCACGTAGTCGCGCATCCTGCCCTGTACGCTCAGCTGTCCTTCGAAGGCGATACCGGCAACGTAAGCGCCGTTAAGGTAACGGGAAAGGTCAACATAAGTGGTGTACGCACCGGTCGCGGCATTGAGAATCATAATGTACGGACCATAAGAACCGTAAACCAGAGTTCTCTGAGCATTGCTCGTGGAAGGAGCCATGCAGAAGTCGGTCACGAATGCGCTGCCGAGTTCGGTGAACGTCCAGGTCTCGGGATCCACGGAATACCATACGCCGTCATCCGTATCAGGATCGTAGGACGAAGCATAGAGGACGCCGTCAGAACCGTAAGCCATATTGCAGACCAGAGCAGGAACGTCGCCTTCAGCGGTCAGTTTTTCGTACTCAGGTAAGTCGAGGATATCGAATTCGGATACCCAGATCGCGCCTTCCTCGTCCCAGACGAGTCCGTTGAGATCCTTGTGGATCGTCTTGACGGTGATATCGGCATAACCGATGGCAGTTTCATCCATAGCTGCGCAGGCAGCGACGCGAGCCGTAACGACAGGTTCATCACCGGTATAAACGCTGGTGACAACACCGTTCTCATCAACGGCAACTACGTCTTCGTCAAGAGAGTACCAGAAGACCGTCTCATCCTCGTAGCCCCAAGGATATACGGAAGCGGAAAGTTTAACGGAAGATCCGTTAATGATGACTGCCTCCTCGGGCTCCACGACTACTGAAAGCTCGGGATCCTCGAGTTCCTCGGGATTGAGGTTGATCTTGTAAGTGGAAAGGTTGGCGGCGTAGTCGTATACCTCGACGAGGAGGTGAGGCGCGACCTCTCCGCCGTCGAATATTTCGTCAAGATAGAAGGGGTAGTCGACCTGCTCGCCCTTGCGGATCTCGGGAATGGAACCGTAAGCGCCAAGGTATTCGCCGTCTTCGGTATATAGAGCGACCGCAGCGATGTACTGGTCATCATGAGCCGACAGAACGAGAACTAACCCATCGTCTTCATCCTCGTCGCACTCTGCCCCTACGATGAACGGAGCTTCGTTATCGTAAACCACGGGCAGAGAGTAGGTGGTGCCTTCCTTGCTGACTTCATCCCAGAGGACGTTGCCCTCTTCATCGATGTAATACTCAGGGACAGCCTGGATATTCAGCGTGAAGGATTCGCCCTGCTTGAAGATGTTGGGCATGAAGTTCAGTCCGTTGGTGCTGGAAGTATTGAACCAGCGTCCGTTGTTGGGATTGTAGTATGCTGCATATTCGGCGCCAAGCTCGTCTTCGTAAACGATCTTTCCGTACTTATTCTCAATGTAGAAGCGGACAGCTCCCGCGTTGCGGATAAGGCTGTAATAAGCGGATTTGATCATCGTGTCGGCGTTGACGGCGTTGCGGTCTTTCAGATAATCTTCTTCCATCATCGGGTTGCCGCCCAGCAGGTAAATGCTGCTGGAGTCGGGATACTTGATAAGGAAGGACTCTCTGTAAAGAGCCTCGGAACCGTCCGCATTGTACATATAAGGAGGATATACAACTTCGTCATTAAGGACATCGGTGTATCCGGTCTTATCGAACATGGAAGATGCGGACCAGTCGCCGTAGAATCCAAACACGGGGATGGAGTGGCGAACGCCCATGGCTCCGTCTTCGGAATCGCCTTCGTAAGCGAAAATGTAACCTTCGAGGTAGTTGCCGTTGATCTCTTCAAAGACGCCAAGTTCTTCTTCGAGGTTGGAGATCTCGAGGACGACCTGCACGGTCTGGCCTGCCTCGACTTCGAGAGCGGCTCCGCCCAGAAGCTCGAAAGCGAGACGTGCGTCGTATGTATCGATATCTTCGTCGCCGTCAAAGTCGGCAAAATAATCGAGACCGTTGAGATCCAGCTCGTAGTCGATGGTGTAGTCCAGCAGGCGCTGAGCGTCGAGGGTGTTGGCAACTCCGTCGCCGTTGAAATCGTAGAGCATATTGTCAGCCACTGCGATCTCTTCGTCATCTACGTACCACGTAAGTATGGGATAGATGGGAGCGGTGCCGGTGACACGGAAAAACTCTTCAAAGTTCTGCGTGAAGAACTCGGCTCCGAGATAGTAAGAAACCGTTTCGTCAGAGTAGTTGTGGATAGAGAATACAGCGTATGCTGCGTCGTCGGTAAACGCGCCGAGCTCGACTTTGACTTTTCCGTCGGCAATAGAAGCGGCGGCAGACAGAGGAGCCGTTTCAGCGACTTCGTCCACGGTGATGTAGGACTTGGCCGCAGCGGCAGAGTTGACGTCGACAAGACCCGCGCCCTGCTGCATCACAGGATAGTAGGATGCGGTAAGGGGATCTTTCTGAGGAGCGGCAGTAGACATAAGAAGGCTGTTGATAAGCTTTCTCGGGCTGATATCCAGCTTCTCGGCAAGGCCGGTCTCACGGATGTACTGGCCCATAACGGCGGCAATACCGGTGATCTGAGGAGTAGCCATCGAGGTACCGGACATGCTCTCGTAGTTGTCGTGGCCGGTCACGTTGCCGTGGTCGCCGTTGACGGAGAAGATGTTTCCGCCGGGAGCGGAGATCTCAGGTTTCAGAGTAAGGTCTCCGGGAACGCCCCAGGAGCTGAAGGAGCTCATAGCGGCTTCGCCCTGGCCGGAAGCGCCGATCGTGAAGTAACCGGTGTAGTAAGTTACGCGGCCGGAAGTATGCTGTTCGCCCATCTCCATAAGGAAGCTGCCTGCAGTCTGGGTAATGGCCGCGGCGGGAATGGTGGTCTCGAGTCCGGAGAGGACCATACCGAAGTTGCCGGCCTGGTTGTTATAAACGATGCAGCCGATGGCACCGTACTGTGCAGCGCGGTTGATCTTAACAGCGAAGTTGATGTTTCCGCCGCGGGAAACCACGGCGACCTTGCCTTCGAGTTCTTCGGCAACAGCCCGGAAATCGGCATCGGTGCCGTAACCGGCTATAAGTACGTATTCCTGCTCGCCCGCGATGGTGGACATCGGATCGTTACCGTATCCCGCAGACTCGTTCAGCATGTAGCCGTACCTTTCGCCGTCGATATCGACAGCCATGTAGCTGTATCCGCCGTTGTCGACTGAAGCGACGGTAAGAGCTACGGCATAGGAACCGGGGCTGCCGGCGGTGTCGTAGTTCACGTCATCCCAGTACAGATCACCGTAGTATGTTTGCTCTGCCCAGTAGGAGTTGTTGCCGCTGGCGATGGCGACTACGGTGTCGGAATCGGCGTAGGAATTGAAAATGTCGGCATAGAGCTCGTCCGCGGCCGTACCTGCGGCAGCGCTGCCCAGAGAAAGGTTGACGGCGTCCGCGCCGAGAAGGATGGCATCTTCGATAGCTACAACGTAGTCGGAATCGTAAGCGCCGCCGTTCTTGCCGAACACTTTCATGACCATGATCTGAGCGTCGGGAGCCTGGCCTACGGTACCTACAGCTTCAACGGATTCAACGAATCCGCCTTCGCCGTCGGGAATGTAGCGGTTGCCGGCGGAAATACCGGTAACGTGAGAACCGTGCTCGCCCTGGCCGTCATTCTTATGAGTGACGTCGAGATCGTTGTCAACGTAGTTTGCGCCGAAGGGGATCTTGGAAGAGATGTACAGATCCTCGGCGGTGAGTCCGGAGATCCTGCCTTCGCCTGCGATATGGAGCTGATCGATAACAGCTTCGATATCGTCGACGGTGAGAAGGTCAACTTCCTTGCCCGTCTCTTCAAGAGCGTACTCGAACGCTTCCGCGTCGAACATCTCGTGCTCGACGTCAAGGCCGGTGTCAACGATGGCAACGATGCTTCCGGCGCCGGTGTAACCCTCAGCCCAAAGGGCGGGAGTACCGGTCATAGAAGTGGATGTAGCCATTTTAACTTCATCGGCCACAGGCGAGTATTTCGTCTCGATGACGACTTTCTTAACGCCTGCCACGTTTCTGATCGCCTCGATCTTGTCGAAAGGAACGTTCGCCGAGATGATATTCCCGGAGATGGTGATGTTCCAGACAACATCGAGCTCTGCGCCGCCTAAAACTTCGTTGGAAATCTTGGCTGCGAGAGCATCCTGCTTCGCGCGCAGTCCTTTGCTGTAGTTGACTGCGGCGGTGTTGGCGGCAATGTTATAAGTGGAAAAACCTTTGTCCATAACGGACAGCTCATCGAGTACGATGGAAACACGGACGTTTCCGTCAACGATGTAATTTTCCGCAAAAGTGTTTGCCGCTTCCTTGGTTGCAAAGTACAGGCCGCTGCCGTTGTTGTTCACTTTCGTGAAGCTGACGTTTTTCTTTCCGTCTGCGGCATAAGCCCTTGAACTGGTGAGAATGGTACCGCTAGCAAGACCAACGATCATAGCGACCGCCAGCAGTATCGATAACGTTCTCTTTAAGAACTTGCTTTGCATTTTTGCGTCTCCTTCCATTCTGCTTTATTTGTAATTGTTTTTAATCAAAAACTATACGTGGGTATTTTACATTTTTTGCCACAGGAATTTCAAGAGGTTTCACGAAAAAAATGAGATATTTTTTTCGCTTTTTTTCGCGTTTCCCGGCTTCCGTACCTGTCTCGGACGCCGCCGGAACGGCCCGTTTCTAATATAGTCCGGCACAGGCCGGCCTCAGGTTTCACTTCGCGCAGTCGCCCGCCCGGACGGTTTTTGCAAAATTCCGCCGCAGGGTATATAATGCGAAGGCAAAAATAACTAACGTTTTATTGAAAAGAAGTTGACGATGGAAAGAACAAACGCTGCCGCAGACGCGGCCGGAGAAAACAAAACAGCGATCACGGCGAAGCGGCCCTGGGCGCCCTTCCTCGGCGAGATCCCCCTGTCTCTCGATTATTTCGAGGGCACTATGTATGAAATGGTATCAAGGACCGCCGCAGAAGGCCCGGAGGATATCGCCTTCGATTTCATGGGGCGCCGTACGACCTATAAAAAAATGCTGGTCAATATCGACCGCTGCTGCTCTGCCCTCGCCTCCATAGGCATCGTTCCCGGCGACCGGGTGACAATTGCGCTGCCCAACTGCCCCCAGGCCATATATATGCTGTACGCCGTCAACAAGCTCGGCGCCGTGGCGAACATGGTCCATCCCCTTTCCGCCGAAAAAGAGATCCAGTTCTATCTGAATGCTTCTCACAGCAAAGCGGCGGTGACGCTGGACAGATTTCTTTCCAAATTCGAGGCCGTCCGTTCATTCACGGACCTGAGGCACCTGATCGTCGCCAGGATAAGCGACGAACTTGACCCGCTTAAGAAGGCCGGATACGCCCTGACCGCCGGAAGAAAAGATCCCGTGATCCCTAAGGACGGTTCGGTCATATCATGGAAAGATTTCATAAAACGCGGCGCGGCTGCAGGCGGCGCGGCGGACGATGGCGCGGCGGACGTGCGGCGCGGCCCGGACGATCCGGCGGTGATCCTGTATTCAGGAGGCACCACGGGCACGACTAAAGGCATCGTGCTCACCAATAAAAATTTCAACGCACTTTCGGACCAGGTGAGGGCGGCCAATCCCATGTTCCGCAGAAAGGACAGGATGCTCGCGGCAATGCCTCTTTTCCACGGCTTCGGCCTGGGCGTGTGCATCCACACGATGCTTACCCAGGGAGGCGAATGCGTGCTAGTCCCCCGCTTCACTCCAAAGAGCTACGGCATGCTGATCACGAAGCGGCGGTGCAACTTCATTGCCGGAGTGCCCACGCTGTACGAAGCGCTGCTCAGGGAGCCGGGAATGAAGGGCTCGGATATGAGCGCCTTAAAGGGCGTGTTCTCGGGCGGCGACTCGTTGTCCGTTGAACTTAAAAAGAAACTCGACCGGTTCCTGCAGGAGCACGGCTCTTCCGTTACCGTACGGGAAGGTTACGGTACCACAGAGACCGTGACTGCCTGCTGCCTCACTCCGCCTCATATATACAAAGAAGGCAGCATCGGGCTCCCCTTTCCTGATACTTATATAAAAATAGTGAAGCCGGGCACTGATATCGAGCTCGACTACGGTGAAGAGGGAGAGATACTGCTGGCGGGTCCCACTGTTATGAAGGAATATATGGACGATCCCTCGGAGACCGCCGAGACGCTCAGGCGCCACGCAGACGGCCTTATCTGGGTATACACCGGCGACCTGGGCACTATGGACGAGCAGGGCTTCATATATTTCCGCGGCAGGGCCAAGCGAATGATTGTCACTTCTGGGTACAACGTATACCCCGGACAATTGGAGAACATACTTGACGCCCATCCGCTGGTCCAGATGAGCTGCGTAATCGGCGTCCCCGATCCTATAAAAATTCAGAAGGTCAAAGCGTTCGTAAAGCTCAAGGCAGGCATCGGTCCCGACAATGAAACGAAGCAGAAGATAATGGATTACTGCCGCCTGAACATTGCCAGGTACGCCATGCCCTACGATATCGAATTCCGTGACGACATGCCCAAGACGCTTGTCGGAAAAGTGGCATACAGGATACTGGAAGAGGAAGAACTGGCCAAGACGTCCGGAGATTCCGGAGATGCAGGAAAGGACGGCAGCAGATGAGACCGCGCAGCAAAAAGCATTTCGACGAACGTTACAGCCGCGTGAGCCCCCTTCTGGCTGCGGAGCCCGAAACGCTCCGGGGACGGTGGCTGGAAGCTTTTCCATCTCCCGATACCGGAAAGCCCAGGGACCGTCTCTGCCTGGAGATAGGCTGCGGCAAGGGCGCGTTCATAAGCGGCATGTCGGAGGCTCATCCCGGAGATCTGTTCGCGGCAATGGAGATAGTCCCCACCGTCATATTGATGGCGATGGAAAAGATATATAAAGATGACGGGTCCGCCGACAACGGCAACGTCCGCTTCATATGCGGCGATGCCAGGCAGGTGGATCGATATTTCGCCGAAAACGAGCTCGACGCGATCTTCCTGAATTTTTCTGACCCCTGGCCCAGGCCCAAGCACGCCAAGAACCGCCTCACCCATCCCGCCTTCCTCGAAAAGTACAAAAAAATGCTGAAGCCCGGGGGCGTTATCCGCCAGAAGACCGACGACCGGCTGCTGTTCGATTATTCCTGCGAAAGGCTGAAAGAGTGCGGTTTCGAAGTGACCGTGCACGAGACGGTGCCGGAGGACAACATATTGACGGAATACGAAGCCAAATTTATAAGCCAGTCTCTGCCCATATACCGGTTGACCGCTGTAAATGTAAAGCAATACTGAGATAATGATGTCGTCCCTGCGGGACTAATTGAGGAAGAAATAAATTCCGTTGTATTAGTGGCATATAATCGCATAAAGATGTAAAATGCCCTGTAGAATGCGGTTGCAGGGCATTTTTCGTCCCCAAATGTAAACCTTTTATGAAACATTGACCGTTTGCATTGAAAAACGCGGCGAACAGATGTATAATATAATATCTAGGCTTATTACAAGGAAGGAGAGCAACGATGAGCATTTTGCCATATGACAAGACAAATGCCAAAAGCATTGAACAGTACGCAAAGAAGCTGATTGGTCACACTTTCCTTGATGTCCTGTCTGATAGTTCTTTCCTTGCCGATTCCGTTGCAGAAGAGTCCATCGAATATGGCAATGCACACAGGAAAGGTGGATTAGGAAATCTCCTCGAAGAAAAATACTTTGGATATAAAGCCAACTCCGCGTCAGAACCGGACTTTGCTGAAGCCGGGGTGGAATTAAAAGCGACTCCGTATGAATTGACAAAGAAAGGCGAATATCGTGCGGGCGAACGTCTTGTTCTCACGATGATCAACTACAACGGCCCAATAGAAGGCACCTTGTATGAGTCACATCTTTGGAAGAAATGCAAGTTACTCCTTCTGATCTATTACTGGAGAAACCGTGAACTGAAAGACAACTTGCAGTACAGAATTAACTTTGTTTCGCTGTTTACTCCTTCTGACACTGACCTAGCAATTATCGAAAACGACTATAAAGTCATTTCCCAAAAAATACTCGACGGGAAAGCTGAGGAACTGTCAGAATCCGACACTTTTTATCTTGGTGCCTGCACAAAAGGAGCTACGGCAGAAAGCAGTATCGTTCCGCAGTTTTATCCTCCACACACACCCGCAAAAAGAAGAGCATTTTGCTATAAGAACTCTTATATGACCTTTGTGCTCAATGAGTACATTATCAATGGTGCTGAAGAATGCGAATCTGTCATCAAAGATGTTTCTGAATTGTCGGGCAAAACATTTTCCGACTACATAAAATCAAAAATCAATGCATACAATGGCAAAACCGATAAAGAACTATGTTCGTTGTTCAACAGAGAGTATAACAACAATAAGGCTCAGTGGACTGATCTTGCATATCGGATGCTTGGAATCAAATCGAACAGAGCCGAAGAATTCCGAAAGGCTAATATTACAGTTAAGATAA
>JAEFAM010000028.1 GCA_016287565.1 Clostridia bacterium | reverse complement strand
GTTCATTTTCTGGCCACGGGTCATATATTATAAATCTATTCTTGGCCACTCCGCTTTCCTCAACAACAATGTATCCAACAATTAGCGTTAGTTTCCGTTTCATAGTAATACCTCCCTTTATTGCCTTGCCTTCTACAAATCGTTTAATACCATTTTCCGGAGTTGTATGTCTCGTTATAATAGCCTACCACCGATTCAATAAGCGCCCGAGGAATTTCGTACATCTCTTCGGCATATCCATGTCCTCCCACCGGAGCCAACATATTGTAGCCAAGATACGCATAGCAGGCATCTTCATATTCTATAAACAATATGTCTGCCGAACCGCAGCGTATCTCCAATTTCAAATGGTCGTTGTCAGCCTGATCGGGAACTCTATCGATTCTGTTGCCGTCACGGATGCTTAAGATTTCGTCCCGAAGCCAGGTCATATCTTTAACATTGATACCGACGGTATTTCTGTCGATCCACATAGAGAAATGGTCTTTTCCGTCAAAGTTTGCGGCCTTAATTTCCCTGTAATTGTCCCAATACGGAGAGTCTACCTTTTCATCTTCGTAATCGGGCAAAACCAGTGTTTCATCAAAAACCCTTGAATAGTAGATCGTTACGTCGTTATTGCTGTCGGATACGGCAAGTGCGTAAGATGCATCAACCGAGTATTCTTTTCCGTCAACAGTTACCGATTCGGCAGATATCCCTATGGCTTGATTTGCAAACCATTTGCCGTCTTTTGAGGAATAGCAGACCAATTTCCTTCCGGCTGAGGAAAATGCATAAAAATATGAATAATCACCGTTCCAAGTATATGCATTTTGATCATAGTTGTCAACAATGACTGTTTCTTCGCCATTTGTGGATTTTTTAGCCAGAAAGACGTTTGTTCCGTCATCCAGCACAGTTTTGACAAGCACCGTTTCGTTGTCAAGCACCGCACCGGTAGCTGCATCATAAACAGCTACTTCGACGTCGTTATGATTTGCCCAGCCCCAGTTCTTAACCGAGAACACTTTGCCGTCAGTAAAGTAATTGTATTCTCCTATCACTTTGACCCGTACGCCGGTGTCAATATTCAGGAACGAGTATTCATCCGAGGTCAGAAGCAATATATTATCGCCGATAAATGACGCCGAGCTCCATTCGTTGTTTTCGGTCCCTGGGACAACAACTGCCTTTCTGGTATCTGTATCTAAAATGTATGTACAGTGTATGCCTTCGGCAGAATTTAGGCCTACAGCCAGTTTCCCGTTCCAGAGACAGTTTTCGTAAACATACAGCTCCTCATAACTACTGCATCTCTCAGGAAGCCCTGTCTCCGCAGCAGTGCCGGTCTTTCTGTTATATATCCAAAGTCCTTTAGTAAGAACACTTCTTTCGTCATAGAGCCGCACAGCAACCAGATCATCCCGGGTATGGTCTGCATAGAAGCGCAAGCCGTATCCTTTTTCTATTTTAATGCCGGATACAGCGAGAAACTCATGATACAAACAAATGACTTCTCCCGTCTCTGCGTTGTAATAACAACCCGGGCAATCTGCATGTTCTCCCTTAACTTCGGCGGAAATATGTCTGACGCCGTGATTATCGGAATTCAGTGTGACAATAGTTGAATCAATGCCAGAGTATGATAACTGCCGGATGCTCAAATAAGAATTGTCAAACCATCCCGCCTCGACTTTGCTCGGTTCAGGAGTCTGAACGCTTGAATGATTGTCCGTCGGATTTAATACCGGCGCTTCAGAAACACCATTGGATTTGTTATTAATCAAAACGTCACCGTTACTTTTCGGCGAGGGATTATGTGCCTTTTTAGCCGAAAGGCCGTAGAAGATAACGGCAGTCCCTATAACAGCTACGAGAACTGCGACAAGTGCTATAAAAGGCTTTTTAGAGTGACCTTCAGTTCTCTTTCTGTCATTGTTGATAGTTTCAAAACTTGGATCATTGCCTACTCTTGACAATGCATCCAAAAAATCTTTCGTTGTCATTTTATACACCTCGGATTTGTTTTTTTAGCTTTTTCCTTATTCGTGATATTCTGACTTTTACGGCTGCTTCGCTCATATCAAAGTCAGAAGCGATTGCTTTGTGTGTTTTCATCCAAAAATAGCGACTCATAAAAAGATTTCTGTCAGTTTCGTTTAGTCTATCAAGAAAATCTTTTATCGCTTTATCGTAATCCGCTTTGGTGTTAGCGGTTTGTGTTTGGTTCGCAAATTCGCCGATTTCTTCTAAAACTTGCTTCATTTCATACTCTAAAGAATATACATATTGTTCTTCGCCGACAAGGTCAACCTCCCTAATATTAAAAATCTTTGCGAGTTTTACAACATTCGAGTAGTCCGGCATTCTGACACCGAGTTCCCACATCGATACCAGCGACCGTGAAACAAAAAGCAGATCTGCAAGATCCTCCTGCGTCAATCCTTTTTTCAATCTCAAAGCAGCAATACGTTCTGCGGTGCGGTTCATACTGTCTCCTGTCCTATCGAAACTCACAAGAAGGTATTATCAGCGCTTCATCTGCCTTCAGCGGCTAAATTATATCATACAGGATAATTAATTTTTGCCACAAAAGGTAACATACTTATTTTTGAATGAATGACATATAATTAAGATTCCTTCAAGATATTTATCGAACGCATGCGAGCGTCGCATTTGGCTAGCCACGACCGCTGTTGCGGCCGCCGCTTCCAATGCATTTGGCGGGCGGAAGCCCGGACCCACTCATAATTCACAAGCGGTTTTGTGTTGTTTATCATATGAAGTTGGTTTCACCTTTTACATGAAATATTTTTCACAAACCGCTTGACAACCCATTCTAACTGATGTATAATACATCGCGCGTTCAGAGAGAAATCTCCTGCGCATAACATAATAGTGATCTTCGGAGCTGTAACTCCGGGGATGGTTTCCAATCGAGCAAGCGGAGAGCGACACCCGGTAAGGTGTTGAGAGGCTACCAAGCGCCGTACGAAACCCGACAGAACATACCATATTGATTAACATGCGCTCAAACGAGTGATGTTTTTGGTATTTATCACTGTCAGGCAACGTACGGCGCTTTTTGTTTGTGCGGTTGCAAACGGACAAAAGAAGGAGGAACAACACAAATGACATAACCCAAACGGTAACTGCCACAAGACGGGCGTTTAAGGCGCACACAACCCGGGAGGTCAAACTATACCACTACGCTCGGCTAAATCGATTACAAGCCATTCTGAACCGCGAATTAGCGGCGTACGATCGATAGCAGATTCAGTATCTCGGTGACAGTGATGACAGGGTGACAGGTGAAATACACAGCGAGAACTTTATCGTTTTAGCTGTCACCGTTGACAGTGCTGATGTGTAGGTGACAGGTAATTCTCGCTGTCAAATCAACTGTCAACCTGTCAACCGGAGCACAAACTGAAGTCTAACATTGCCGCAGCATCAGTGCGCGGAAGCAGTTCAACAGGCGCGGTCTTATTGCCCCTGTTTACGGTTCCTGCGATATTGCGAGTTTCGCATTTGTGGCACAAACGGCGTTGCCGCCCGCCCCAAATGCGGATGCGAGCTAAGCCCGCGCCCCTATATTTTTCTCAGCAGACCCGCTCTGCAGAAAGGAGAAGACATGAAAGCAAACCGAAAAGAATTGACCGAACCCAGGACCGCGATCCTGAAGTTCAGAGTCACGCCGGCGGAGCGTGATCTGATCGAACGGAAGGCGCTGGGCTCATACCGTACCGTCAGCAGGTATCTGCGGGACTGCGCACTCGGGAAAGAGATCGTGGTCGTACCCGGTATCGACGCCGCGGCGGAGGAACTGAGACGGATCGGGAACAATCTGAACCAGATCGCCAGGGCCGTGAACTCCGGTCAGGTCCGGGCGGTGGATCTCACAAAAACAGCGGAAGGAGTGAAGGAAATATGGCAGTTGTTAAATTCATTGCCTCGGGATGTCCGATGAACAATATCTTCAGTTACGTCATGCGGGACGAGGCGACTGAGCGGAAACTCATTGACGGCGTGAACTGTATGCCCGAGACGGCGCTCGAAGAATTCAAATTCGTCAAGGCGAGATTCGGTAAAGAGGACGGCAGGCAGTACTACCACATCATACAGTCGTTCTCGCCGGACGACGATATCTCGCCGGAGGAAGCGCACGAACTCGGCATGAAGTTCGCCGGGCACTTCGAAGGCTTCCAGGCGGTCGTCGCCACCCACGTCAACAAAGCTCACCTCCACAACCACATCATTCTCAACTCGGTCAACATGGAGACCGGCCGCAAATATCACCAGAGCCGTGACGAGATGCTGGCGGCAAAGCGGTTTGCCAACGACCTGTGCCGGGAGTACGGATTGTCCGTGACGGAGGAGAAATGCGAGTACGGAAAGATGCCAAAGTGGAAGCAGCAGCTCAGAAGCATGATCGTCTGGGCGCTGTTTAAAAGCCCGGACCGGGAGACGTTCATCGAAGCGCTGGAGCGTCACGGCTACAGCGTCAACTGGACCGACGGTCATAAATACGTCACTTTCACTACGCCGGAGGGCTACAAGTGCCGGGACAACAAGCTCTTCGACGACAGATGCTTAAAGTGCAACATGGATATCTACTTCGCCATGGGCGGCTGTGCGTCTCCTGCGGCGGACGATTATCTCGATTTCCAGACGCCGCCGCACCGGCGAAACGCCAATATGACCATAGGCAACCAACTCATTTTTATGATGGCAGATATCTTCCGGGACCGGCGGAAAAAGACCAAAGAGGAGATCGAGCAGGAAGAGCGCGCACGGAATGCCGAGGCTGCAATGGGGCTTTTGATTGCCGCTGTAATTGTTGCCGCCGGGAGATACCGGGAGAGATATCTCGAAGAGCAGGAGCAGTACCGGCGCTGGCAGTCCTGGCAGAACAGCGGGCCTCAGCTGATGATGTAACAAACTCTGCCGGAAAGGCGCTGTCACTACATCCACCCATGGGTCAAAATGAACCGACCCCCGGTTCACTGTGGCCCCACATTAAATACTCAATTTAAATAACAGTATACTGAAAGAAAGTATAGCTATAGATATATGACGGAAGGGAGCAATCGAATGGCAAAACAGAAACAACCGGTAATTGAATCAGTTGAATTTTACGAGGCGGAAGGCAGACACTCGACCGCGGATTTCCTCCTGGCGGCGGTCAAAGATTACCTCACAAAGCAGGAGCAAATAGACAACAGCGGGAACGGCAGTGATGCAGCGTCGACAGACGGCAAACCGGCAGATCCTAAAAATATTTCGTAATTCGTGGGATTCTCGCTGGACTTGTGAATTTGTTGTGATATTGTCGGTGTTGCCGCAAGGGAACGTGAGGACGGTCCGGCGGTGACATATTCAGGCTGAAGGAGGATAACATGAAAGTATGGCTTTACTACAGGCTGTCGCGGGACGAGGACAGAGAACTGAACTCGCTCACGAACCAGCGCAGAATACTTGAGGCGTTCGCAAAAGAGCACGGCCACACGGTGGTTGGTGAATCGTTTGACGACAACGTCTCGGGCATGCATTTCAACCGGGAAGGCATCGAGCAGTTGCAGGACGAAGTCGAGAAAAAGACGATCGAGGCGGTGGTGGTCAAGGACCTGTCGGGGCTGGGAAGGCACAAAACGCAGACCGCGATGTTCATTGACTACCTGCGAAGCAATGGTGTGCGCGTGCTGTCCGTGACGGAAAATATTGACACCGACAACGAAGACGACGAGCTGATGATCGGCGTCAAAGGCATTTTCAACGACATGTACTGCCGCGATTTGTCCAAAAAGATCCGCGCCGGATTCAAGCAAAAGCAGCGGGACGGCATGGTGATCATCCCGCCGATGGGCTATTACAAGGACAAAAATACGAGCCGGGTAGTGGTCGTAGAGGAAGCGGCGGAGATCGTGCGGCGCATCTTTCAACTGTATCTGGAGGGTTACGGACTGAAGTCGATCGCGCGGATGCTGAACGATGAAAACGTGAAATCTCCGGGCCATTTCCAGGAGAAACTGTACGGCAAGAACGTAGGCAGCAACAAGCCTGAACTGGCGCGGCGCTTCCGGTGGGAGAACACGAAGATAAGGCGGATACTGGAGAATGAGTTCTATACCGGCACGCTGGTCTGCCACAAGTCGTACACCAACCGGATCAATCACGTGCGGCGGGACATACCGGCAGAAGAGCAGTTCAGACACGAGGGAGCGGTGCCGGCGATAATTGACCGGAGCGACTGGGAACGGGTGCAATTGCTGCTTCTGGAAAAGACAAAGAAGCGTGTGCGTGCGGCCAGCGGCAAGCCCTTTCACCGCTACACCGGGCTGATCAAGTGCGGCGATTGCGGGGCAACTTTTACCTGCGTGACCAGGCGCGACAAGGACAAACCGGTGCGCTATGAGTACGTCTGCAACGGCTACCACCGCTACGGCAAGGACACCTGCACATCCCACCGCATCGGTGAGGAGCAGCTGGACAAGCTGATCTACGGCGAACTGAAGTCGGCAAGGCGCAAGCTGGAGCGGTGCTACGAGAGCGTCGAGAGCGAGATCAAGCGCTGGCTCAGCTCCAAGGACAATTACGACAAACGCCTGGGAGAACTCAAGTCCCGGCTTTCGCTCAGGATCAACGATCAGAAAGAGATATTGCTGGAGCGGATCCGCGACCGGGAGCACGCGGAGATCTACACGAAAATGCTGGCGGATTGCGAGGCGGATATTGCCAGGATGCAGAAGGAAATTGACGCGCTCAAAAACATCGGCGAGACGGTGAAGCGGCGACGGGCGGAGATGAAAAGCGGCATTGCCCTGATCGACGAGATCATCGAAAACAAGGCAGTGAGCAACTCCGCGCTGCGGCTGCTGGTGGATGAGATCATTATCCGGGAAAAGAACGGCAGGCTGAGCGTGTGTATCGGGCTGAAGACGAAGTTCTACGGTCACATCGATCTTTACGACGATGACGGGCGGCTGGTGGAACAGGGGATCTTCGTGGACGATTATTCCGGCGATCCGGATCTGGCGGAGAAGCGGGAGCAGTATTATGAATACCTGCTGGAGCGGATTGAGGCCGGTGATTACGATGATCTGGATGAGCTCGAGGCGGTCAATGCTTACAATGCTGACGGAGAAGAAAGTGCGTGAAACGGCCGTTTGAGAACCGAATGAATTAAACCGAAACCAAGAACGAAAACAGCCCCGGGACGTTGATCTCGAGGCTGTTTTGGAGTGCGGATAGCAGGACTTGAACCTGTATGAGAGAACTCTCACACGGACCTGAACCGTGCGCGTCTGCCAATTCCGCCATATCCGCATTGGCATGTTTTTCGCTGTTTTTGACCCGGTCAGCGAGATCCGGGAGCGGGGCTTACTTCGCGGCAGCTTTTTTCACCGAGGTGACTGGAGCTGAACCGTGCGCGTCTGCCAGTTCCGCCATATCCGCGTTGGCATGTTTTTTCGCTTTCTTCGGCCCGGCGCGAAAAAGAAGCTTAAACACAGGGGTTGCTTTTTGACGGAAAACGTGGTAAAATGACCAATGACTTTTTGTCGGCGCCTTCTGCCTCAGCGGGAAGCGGCGGGCTGCGGCGCGGGAAAAAGTGAAAAAAGCAGCATGGCGCGCAGGACCTGCTACGGCACGGTCCGCCGTACGGAAACGAGAGAAACGATCACATGCGGTTTTACGCATCGGATAAAGCAGAATCAAAAAAAGTTGTTGACCGCCTCTGGCTCAGCGTTGCCGAGGGACGGGTCAGCCGCCGCACGGCCAGAAAAGTCTACGTGAGGAGAAAAGCAGTTTCCGCACGCAGATTCCGGACCGGCCTTAAGGACGTTTTCGGCACTGCAGTATTCGAATCGCTGGGAGCCGCGCTGGCGGTAGGACTTTGCCTGGTCGCAGCTCTCGGATTCTGCCAGATGAAGCGCACCAATGAAGAACTGATGCTCAGCAATAAAAGCCTCAACGGGCAGAACGAGTCGATACAGAGATCATTGAACGACAAGATCAGCCTGCTGAACTCCGTGATAAACAAGTACGAGCAGCTCACTAAAGAGCAACGCGAGGAACTGGACGTTAAAGAGACCGAGGTCGAAGAGAGCAAGGCGTACATCAAAGAGCTGATTGCGAAGCACGAGGACGATCTCACGTCGTTGACGGAGGCGGAAGAGGCAAAGCTGCAGGAGCTCATTGACACGCTGTCTGAGCTGGATCTGTTTGATTCAGTCGTGTCCAGGTCGGGAAATCTGTATCAGGCCACGAGAGATATTGACGCAGCGAAGACGGCCATCATAGAAGTGCTGGGAGAGACAGCGCAGACTTCGGAACTTATCGACCATCTCGACAGCGAAAAGGCCGATATTAAATATTACCGCGACCATTATCCCGACTATTATCCCGTCAATGGCGACCACGTTTCTTCCTCTTATGGTTGGCGCCGCGATCCTTTTACGGGCGAGTCTAAATTCCACTCTGGCCTTGATATAGTGTGCGATACAGGTTCGTCGGTTTGGGCCGCCGCATCCGGCACGGTGATCGAAGCGGGAGAAAAAGGATCATACGGATACTGCGTGCTGATCGATCACGGCAACGGATATATGACCAGATACGCGCATCTGTCTAAAATACTTGTTAAAGTCGGTGAAGAAGTTCAGAAAGGCGAAAAGATCGCGTATTCCGGCATGACCGGAAGGGCAACGGGGCCGCACCTCCACTTTGAGGTGATACTGAACGGAGAAACAAAACAGCCGCTGGATTATATCGGAAGATAATTGTCCGGTATACGGGCGGTCATTCGATAAGCGGCGCGGTCGTCCGGTCTTAGGGAGACTGCTCCGGATCCAGGTGGATAAATTGATCGATATTCAGAGAGAGAACGAAAACATAAATATGGCGAGGGAGATCGCCCGCAAGGTAGCCGAACGCGGTGGACGCGCCTACTATGTGGGCGGTTTTGTGCGTGATATTCTTATGAGCGCTGCGTGCGGCGAAGAGGCCGTCTCTAAAGACGTGGATATCGAAGTGCACGGGATCGCGCCTGAAGAACTGGAGAAGCTGCTGGGAGAGCTGGGCGAAGTCAAAAAGATGGGCATCAGTTTCGGAGTCTTCAGCTTAAGGCGTTACGATATCGACATCGCGATGCCGCGCATGGAGCACGCCACCGGCAGAGGGCACAAGGATTTCGAAGTGTTCGTAGATCCGTTCATCGGGCCGAAAAACGCCGCCAGGAGGCGCGATTTCACCGTCAACGCCATAATGCAGGACGTGCTGTCCGGGGAGGTGCTTGACTTCTTCGGAGGCAGGAAGGACCTGGCAGGCGGAGTGCTGAGGCACGTGGACGACGGTTCTTTTGCGGAGGATCCTCTCAGGGTGTTCAGAGCGGCCCAGTTCGCGGCCCGGTTCGGATTCACCGTGGCGGATGAGACGCTTCGGCTGTGCTCCCGGATGGACGTGACGGCCCTTTCTCCGGAGCGCGTGTACGGCGAGACCGAAAAGGCGTTTTTGAAAGCAGGCAGGCCTTTCGATTATTTCTTCTGGCTGCGTATGATGGACAGGCTGGGGGAATGGTTCCCTGAAATAGAGGCCGCTTTCCTGGGGAACGGCGCGCTGGAGCCAGACGTGCGCCCGGTGACCGCGGCAGTTAAGGCGGCTAAAAAGGTGTCCGGGAGCAGCTCCGACGCAATGGGGTTCGTTTCGGCGGCAACGTCCGCGTATTTCAGCGACTTCGGCAGGGCTGCGTGGCTGAGGCGGATCAGCGGCAATAAAAAGCTGATCAGATACGCGGAAAATACGGCGGAAACGGCGCTGAAACTGGTCAATTTCGGTGATTGCGGCAGGGGCTTCGCAGGCGAAGAGGAGCTTTTGACGATATTCGACGGAGCCGATCGCCCCGAAGACGCGCTGAAACTGGCGGAGGTGCTGGCGGAGGCGCAGGGGAAGGCATTGACGGAGAAATGCGCCGCGGCTTTCGACGTTTACCTGAGCCGGATCGCGAGGCCCGCGGTGACCGGCCAGGATCTGATGGACAGGGGCATTGCCCCGGGGCCCAAACTGGGCGAAGCCGTAAAATACGGCGAATATCTGAGACTTATGGGCTATAATAAAGAAGAGGCTCTCGGGATGGTCCTCAAAGTCTGCGACGGCGGTGATAAAGATGGTTGAAGTAACGATGCTTGGCAATGCCGGTGCGGTGCCCCTGCCTGAAAGGGCGCTGACCTCCTGCGTGCTTACGCTGGACGGCAGATCGGTATTGATCGATTGCGGAGAGGGAACGCAGACGGCGGCGAGGAAGCTCGGCGTCAATCTCATGCGCGTGGACGTTATCGCGATCACTCATTATCACGGAGACCACGTGTTCGGCATCCCCGGCCTTATTCAGAGCCTGAATCTGGGCGAGCGGACAAGGCCTCTTTATATCACGGGCCCGGTCAGGGACGGCGGATCGGTCCGGCAGGAGTTTGCCATGCTTCTGGCGCTGGCGGGGAAGACCACTTTCGAGATAATTCCGGTGGAAACGCCTGCAGAGGGACTGGTATTGCACGATATATTGCCCGACTGGCCCGATATGGCCAGGCTCAGGGCTTTTCCTACGGATCACAGGGTGGTCAGCTGCGGATACTCTTTCGAGCTGGGGCGCCGGGGCAGGTTTTTCCCGGAAAAGGCCGAAGCGCTGGGGGTGCCTAAAGTGCTTTGGAAGAAGCTCCAGAACGGTGAGAACGTGGAGTTCTCGGAAAAAGACGGCGGCATCGTATGCGTCAGGCCGGAAGAAGTGATGGGAGAGCGGCGCCGCGGCATCAAGGTGGCTTTTTCGGGAGACACGAGGTACTGCCGCACGCTGGCAGAAGGCGCGAAGGATGCGGATCTGCTTATATGCGAATCCACTTACGGAACGGACGACCAGGCGGAAACGGCCTGGGAATACGGGCATATGACTTTCTCGCAGGCGGGCCTTACCGCGAAACAGGCCAAGGCCGAGAGGCTCTGGCTTACGCATTTTTCCCAGCGGATATCGGATCCTTCGGAGTTTCTGGACAACGCGAGGGCGTTTTTCCCAGGGGCCGAGGCGGGTTTCGACGGCAAGAGCGCCGTGCTGGAGTTCCGGCAATACTGATCGGGCGCAATTTCGGTTTTCCGGTCGCGTCAATATTTTTCGATAAAATCAGGTGAAAAAAGTTTAGCGAAAAAGTTTTGCGAAAAAAATTTGCAAAATGCGAAAAAAGTGCTTGACAGCGGGTGAAATACGGTGCATAATAGCGGTGAAATTTGTTTCACTTTTCCATTGCATGACGGAGGTGCGCTATGATTTTCGGAGAAAAGATCAAGAAACTCAGGCTTGAAAGAGGATATACCCAGGAAGAGCTGGCCGAGCTGGTCGACGTTTCCAAAAGGACTATCATAAATTACGAGCAGGGAAGATGCTACCCCAAGCAGACCGAGATAGTTTCCAAGTTCGCGGACGTTTTCAACGTTCCGGTGGATTCGCTGTTTACGGACGAGGACAGGTACGTGCAGGAAGCTTCCGAAAGAGGCGGCTCTTCCGCCGCGCAGGACGTGGCCAGGCTGCTGGCCAGCGCCGGCGCCATGTTCGCGGGAGGATCTCTGAGCGAAGACGATAAGGATAAGGTCATTCGCAAGCTTAACGAGCTCTACTGGGATTCCAGAGAGAAGAACAAGGCTAAATACGGAAAGAACTGAGATACGTGAAGGGGCAGGGGCGGCGCGGCGCGAATGGACGTTCCGCGCCGCTTGCCATCCCTTTTAGGAAATGATAAAATAACCGGCGAGAAGATCCGCCGGAGGTGGTTTTTTGACTGTCGATTACATAGAGCAGAAAGCGATCGCTCTTTCCAAAAAATATTATACCACTGATCCGTTCGAGCTTTGCCAGTGCCTCGGCATAACGGTGCAGACCGACGATATCGGGACGCTCAAGGGCATGTACGTTTACATTAAGAGAAACAGGTATATCGTACTCAGCGACAGGCTTAACAAGGATATGAGGAAACTGGTATGCGCCCACGAGCTGGGGCACGATCAGCTTCATCAGGAACGGGCCAAATACAGTTTCATACAGGATTCCGAAGTCGGAGATCTTACCGACAGGACCGAGCTGGAGGCCAACCGCTTCGCCGCCGCCCTTATAATTGACGACGACGAATTTCTGGAACTGGCCAGGCAGGGAGAAAGCGTAGAGCATATTGCCGGCATTCTCAAGACCGACCCCAATATGGTGATCCTCAAGAGCAGGATGCTTAAGAACAGGGGATTCAGGATCAACGCTTTCGAGCACAGATCGGACTTTCTTAAATACTGAGTATTTGTTTATTATGGCCGTGTTTTTAGCGGCCCGGACATATTGTTATGAGATCTATTTTTTTGGGAGACGGTTTCCAGATCGGACGGGTGTACCACCGGAACGTGGCGGCGCTGCTTAAAGAAGAGGCGGGGCTCGCGTCCGATACCGTGTTTTCTTCTGCCGATTTAGGCGTTAAAGATTTCTCGGGCGTGGAATATGTTTTTTCCACCTGGGGCATGCCGGTGATCGCGGAAGAGGACGTAAGAAAGTTTTTTCCCAACCTGAAAGCCGTATTCTACGCCGCCGGATCCGTCAAGCATTTCGCTCCCGCATTTCTTAAAGCCGGAGTGCGCGTGTTCAGCGCCTGGAAGGCCAACGCTGTGCCGGTCATCGAGTACGCCTGTTCCCAGATACTGTTGGCAAACAAAGGCTTTTTCCACTCGTCTCTTCTGGCAAGCGGCGGAGACTACAGGGGCGGTGCCTCGGTATTCGGCCGTTTTCCGGGAAATTACGGCTGTCCCGTGGGGATCATCGGCGCGGGAGCCATAGGCAGCGGGCTGATCAGAAAATTAAAAGAACACAGGCTGGACGTATACGTGTACGATCCTTTTATAACAGCTGAAAAAGCCGCGGAACTGGGAGCGGTTAAGGTGGATACGCTGGAAGTGCTGTTCTCCACCTGCAGGACCGTATCCAACCATTCGGCTAACATAGAATCTACCAAAGGCATGCTGACGGGGAGCCTTTTCGCCATGTTGCCGGAGTATTCTACGTTCATCAACACGGGTCGCGGCGCCCAGGTCGACGAGAAGGGCCTTGTGAAGGTCCTGGAGGCCAGGAAGGACATATTCGCGATACTTGACGTCACCTGGCCGGAACCCCCGGAAAAAGGCCATTTATTCTACTCTCTGCCCAACGTGATATTGACGCCGCATATTGCCGGCAGCTCGGGCAGCGAGGTCAGGAGGATGGCGGAGTATATGGCGGAGGAGTTTATTGCCCTTAAGAACGGCGCAGCTCCGAGGTACGAAGTGACCGGGGACATGCTGGCTTCGATGGCTTGACGGAGGCGCGGGGACTCAGATGGGAAGACTGTATCCGGGACTTGTTTCCATTTCTTTCAGAAAATACGGCGTGAAAGAGATCGTGGGGGCCGCGGCAAAGGCTGGCCTCAAGGCCGTCGAATGGGGCGGTGACGTACACGTGCCGCCGGGAGACGTCCGGGCCGCTGCCGAAACGGGAAGACTGACAAGGGAAGCTGGCCTGTTCGTGCCGTCTTACGGCTCCTATTACAGGATAACAGGCGAAGCGGCTGCGGCAGGGTCGGTGCCGGACGAGTTTAAGAAAGTATGCGAGAGCGCGCTGGCGCTGGAAGCGGGCATTGTCAGAGTATGGGGCGGAACCAGGTCGCCGGATAAATATACGCCTGATGAATTCGGAGCCATATGCGCCGAGGCGGATATGATCGGGGAGTACACCGGGAGGAACGGGCTGAAGGTCGCCCTGGAATGCCATAATTACACGGTGACGGAAGATTACGGGAGCGCGCTCAGGTTCATAGACGGGACGGGAAACGGCAACGTCTATCTTTATTGGCAGCCCAACCAGTTCAGGCCTTTCGGGTACAATATCGATTCTGCCCGGGCAATGAACCCTCACGTTCTCAGCGTCCACGTTTTTAACTGGAACGCGAGCTCCAGATTTCCCCTGCGGGATGGAAAAAAGGAGTGGGAAGCTTATCTTGGCATCCTTTCGCGGGAGCCCTGGCCCTCCGGTGTCGACAGCCGCGGCCTGATGCTGGAATTTATGCACGACGACAGGATAGAGACGCTGCCGGAAACGGCGGCAACGCTCAGGGAATGGATGAGCGGTCTGGATACGAAAAGGAGCGATGATCCTATGACAAAGATAATAAATATCGAAGGTATGAAATGCGTGCATTGCGCCGCCAGAGTGAAGAAGGCGCTGGAGTCTTTAGAGGGTGTGGCGGAGGCCGCTCCGGATCTGGAGAAGAAGGAATGCGCATTGACGCTCGAGAAGGACGTGGACGAAGCCGTGCTCAGGAGCGCGGTGGAGGAACTGGGATTTACGGTGGTCTGAGCTTTCGACTGCGCCGTTGACCGGACCGTTGACCTAGCTGTCGCGCGGACAGCGTTCGAGCCCTTTTCCGTGGGGTGGTCTATGCCGGTTTCGGACCGTGTTCAGGCCGTACGGTTATCGACTGCCGCGGCTGGATCTTTCGCTTTGGCGCAATGCGCTGCGCTTTTCGCGCCGCACTCTGTTTATGTAACGTTCGAATTCCCCGGAACGTATGAACCGGGCGAGCACCAGCTGTTCAAAAGTAGGTACGGGGCAGGAATAAAAATCCAGCCTGGCCCGGTATTCTTCGGAAAGTTTTTCAGGCAAGACCATATATGCTATTCTGAGGGCAGGGGACAAGGTAACGGAGAAACTGTTCATATAGATCACGTTGTCCGACGACGAGAGCGTGAACAGCGGATCGTATTTTTTTGACAGCACGGAGAATTCAGATTCTACGTCGTCTTCGATGATATATCTGCCTTCTGCAGCGGCCCATTTTATGTACTCCATGCGCTTGCCTACCTGGGCTGTGGCGCCTGAAGGGAAGCTTCTGTAGGGAGTCACGTGCAGCACCGAGGCCTTCGTTGACGCCAGCTCGCGGCTCAAGATGCCGCCGCTTCCGATCTTCAGCATCTCGAAATCTACGTTTTCGGCGGTATATACTTTAGAGATCATTTCGTAGGACGGCGACTCGACGGCGTATATCCTGTCTCTTCCCAGCAGCTGTATCAGGCGGACGTACAGGTATTCGGAACCGGCGCCGATGATTATGTCTTCCGGAGAACATTTGATCTGGCGGCTGCGGGCAAGGAATTCGGACAATGCGTTTCTCAATTCGGCGTGGCCTCTGTTGTGGGACTTTTCGAATATCTTGCGTTCCCGCTCCGTCAATATCTGCCTTACCGTTTTGGCCCAGGCGGTGAAGGGGAACGACCGGCTCGGCAGGTCTTCGGCTTTCATAGGGGAAAAGGCAGGTTCGATCCGTTCGGGAGCGTTGAGGATACCGGTGCGGGACCGGTCAGGAAGCGGCTGGGAAGAAGGGAGACCGTATTGACCGGGCGAGAATGAAACGTAACAGCCGCTGCGTTCTTTTGAGACTACGTAGCCTTCGTCGGCCAGCAGTTCCAGGGCATGTTCCACCGTCACGAGGCTCAGGCCGGTGTTGTCCGAGATGACCCTCTTGGAAGGCAGCTTTTCGCCGGACCGGTAGAGACCCTCGGAAATATCCGACACGAGTTTTTTGTACAGCTTCAGGTAGAGCGGTTCGGAACCGGGCTGTCTGTTCATTGTCAGGCACCTCCTGGGCGGGTAGATCGAGGCCTCGCGGCGCGTGTGATCTGGTATTATAAAAAAGTTCGAAACTGGTTATTTTTATAATGCCAAAATTAGTATAAACTGCACGCTATACCGATGTCAAGGAGGTATTTGCCATGGTCTCTTTCAAAAATATACAGAACAAAACGCTGTGGATATGCATAAGCGCCATATTCATGGGGCTCAACATATTGATGAGCGCCAAAGGGATCACCGTTCCCGGGGGACATCTGTATTTAAACGACGTGGTGATATGTACTTCCGCACTGATGCTGGATCCCGTTGCCGCGGCGCTGATCGGAGGCCTCGGAGCGTTTCTGGGCGATTTCTTCTTTTATCCCAAAGCGATGTTCGTGTCGCTGGTGGTGCACGGAGTACAGGCGGCGGTGATATCGCTGATAGCGCACAAGACTTTTAATAACAAGAAGGCGCTGGCTGGCGCCATCGGAGTGCTGACCGGAGCCGTGATCATGGTGGTTGGCTATACTTTCGGAAGGGCCTGGGTATACAGCACTATGGCGGAATCCATCGTTAAACTGCCTTATCAGATACTTCAGGCAACGGTGGGTGCCGTGGGAGGATGGGTCATCGTCTTCCCGCTGAAGCTGGGCAAGCTTTTCAGAAACCACGTGCCGGTCTACAGGCACAGGAAATGAGCAGTTGACCGTACCGGGGCAACGCCGCAACCGGTCGGACACGATCGAACTGAATTTATCGAAGTTTGAAGCTTGGAGATATATCGCAGCAGCCGCAGAAAAACATAAAAATTCCGCGGCTTTTTTTATGAAAAAGAGATTGACAGAGGACCGCAGCATATGGTATCATTGTCAAGTGCTTTAGGTTGACACCTAATAAGTGCAATTGATCTGACAGCGGCGCAGGAAGGGGAGACGAACGTGAGATCTAAATCAAAATCCGAGATTTACGAGATGAGCATGCTTATGGATTTCTACGGATCTCTGCTCAACGAGAGCACGCTGGAAGTCATGAACATGTATTACAGCAACGATATGAGCCTCGCCGAGATCGGGGAGGCGCTTGGAATGTCCCGCCAGGGCGCCCACAGTTTCATCACTAAAGGGAAACAGCAGCTGCTGGAACTGGAGGAGAAGCTGGGAATGTTCGGGCGGTTCCGGGAACTTCGGGAAAAGCTGGAAGAAGTGCAGACCGGGATATCGGAGATCGACCGAAGCGGCCTTTCCGGGTATGAAGCAGATCTGCTTGACAGCGTATACGAAAAAGTGACCGGGATCATTTCGGAGCTTTGACGCGGCTTTACACCGGACCGCATTTAGTTGACACGGAGAAGATAAATGGCATTTGAAAGTTTAGCTGCAAAATTACAGGCGACGATGAAGCGCCTTCGCGGACAGACGAGAGTCACCGAGAAGGACGTCAAGGACCTTATGCGTGAGATACGTCTGGCGCTGCTGGAAGCTGACGTCAACTATAAAGTCGTCAAGGATTTTGTGAGCCGCGTTTCCGAGAAGGCGGTGGGACAGGTCGTAATGGAGAGCCTGTCTCCCGGGCAGCAGATCGTTAAGATCGTTGACGACGAGCTGGTGGAACTGCTGGGCGCCGACGACTACAAACTGGATTTCTCGAAGCAGCCCCCCAACGTGATCCTTATGTGCGGCCTGCAGGGCGCCGGCAAGACGACCGCCAGCGCGAAGCTTGCCCTGAATCTTCGCAAAAACGGCAGAAAACCGCTGATGGCGGCCTGCGACGTGTACCGTCCCGCGGCTATCAAACAGCTGGAAGTGCTGGGAAAGCAGATAGACGTTCCGGTGTATACCGAGGACAGCGGCAAACCGGTGGAGATAGCGGTGAACGCAGTCAAAAAGGCGCTCAGGAGCCTGAACGATACGGTGATCGTGGATACCGCCGGCCGTCTTCAGATAGACGAGGATATGATGGAGGAACTGAAGCAGCTGAAAAAAGCGCTGAATCCTTCCGAGATCCTGCTGGTAGTCGACGCCATGACCGGCCAGGAAGCGGCCAACGTGGCGAAGGCGTTCAACGACGATCTGGACATAACCGGCGTGATATTGTCCAAGCTGGACAGCGATACGAGAGGCGGCGCCGCGTTGTCCGTGCGTTCCATCACCGGAAAGCCCATCAAATTCGCGTCTTCCGGGGAAAAACTCAGCGAATTCGAAGTTTTTTATCCGAAGCGCATGGCAGACAGGATCCTGGGCATGGGCGACGTATTGACGCTCATTGAAAAAGCGCAGGAGATGTACGACGAGAAGCAGGCGGTGGAGCTGGAGAAGAAGATCCGTGCCCAGACGTTCACGCTCGACGATTTCCTCGACCAGCTCAGGCAGATCAGGAAGATGGGCGGCCTCAGGGGCCTGCTGAAACTGATCCCCGGAGCGTCCCAGATCAACGAATCCCAGATCGACGAGAAGCAGCTTTCGAAGATAGAGGCCATCATCTGCTCCATGACGCCCAAGGAAAAGCGCAACCCCGATTTGCTGAACGCCAGCCGCAGGAAAAGGATCGCCGCCGGCAGCGGCACCACGGTCCAGGACGTCAACAAGCTTATGCGCCAGTTCGAGGACATGCGTGCGATGATGAAGAAGATGACGAAAGGCGGCATGGGGAAGAAGGGCTTCGGCCGCGGGATGCCCGGCGGATTCCCCACCGATTTCCCGGACAATTTCCCGGGAGGGGGCGGTTAAAAGTGAACGCAATATAGTGCGGGTCAATTGCAGATCGACACTTTTTGTGAATAAATTAATTTTTACGTATGGAGGTGAAAAATAATGCTTAAGATCAGACTTAGAAGAATCGGCGCCAAGAAGGCTCCGTTTTACAGAGTGGTAGTCGCCGAGTCCCACTATGCCAGAGACGGCAGGTTCGTGGAGGAGATCGGTACCTATAATCCGCTGGTGGATCCTGAAGAGGTGAAGATCGACCTCGAAAAAGCCAACGAGTGGATCAGGAAGGGCGCTCAGCCCACCGATACGGTCAAGGCTTTGCTTAAGAAGGTCCAGGAGAACGCGTAATGCTTGGTCAAGCTGCGTGTAAGGCTGTGCGGAATGCGTGTACAATAAACGCATGACGCTTTATCATTATTTCCTTTGGTTGAGGAGTAGAAATTAGATATGGAAGATTTTTTAATTAACATTGTCCGCCAGATGGTGGATGATCCTGATCAGGTTTCAGTTGAAGTTGCGGAAAATGAAAATAATACTGTTTTAAGGTTGAGTGTTGCTCCCGACGATATGGGACGCGTTATCGGCCGCGAGGGCAGAGTCGCCAAGGCGCTCAGGACCGTTGTGAAGGCCGCGTTCCGGAACAACCCCAAACCTGTATATGTTGATATTGTCGATAAAGAGTAATATCTCTCAAGATTGACAACCTGATTTAATTTACAGCCATTTTCGTCGAGGCCCGTCGCTTCGCCGACAGCCGGCCGGACATCGTGAACAGTTGACACGGGCAGCCGGCAAAGGATTTGGGGACAGTACGTGTTGTCCCGGGATCCCGGATCGACGTGCGTACGTGCCTTGACCGGAATGCGCGAACGCAGGAGGAGCCATCGCTTATGCTTAAAAACCTGCTCATCGGAGAGATCGTCAGTGTCCACGGAGTCCACGGCGCGCTTAAAGTGAAGCCTTTGACCGACTGGCCGGAAAGATTCGAAAGTACCGAGGAAGTCGACGTAAAACTGCCTTCCTCGGCGGGTCAGTTCAAGAAGCTTTCCGGGAGGTACAAGGTCTCGTACGCTTCCCTGAACGGCAATACCGTCATCCTGATGCTGGACGGCGTCAACGACAGGAACACTGCCGAACTTTTCAGAGGCGCCCAGATCTTCGTAAGGCGGGACGAGGCGGTGGAGCTTCCGGAGGATACTTACTACATAGGCGATCTCATAGGCTCTTCCGTTTATGAACTGACGGACGAAGCGGCCGGGGAGGCGGAAACTTCCGGAACGTACCGGACTGACGCCGATGGCGTGAGCCTTTTGGGAATAATCTTCGAAGTACAGCCTACGGGCAGCAACGACATTTACGGCGTAAAGACGCCGGACGGACAAGTCCTTTATCTGCCTTCCATCGCTCAGGTGGTGAGGCGCGTGGACGTTGAAAACGGACTGGTTTTCGTTAAACTTCTTCCGGGCCTTAAAGAAGTTTATTTGTCTTGATTCATTATGAAGCGGATTGATATATTGACCCTGTTTCCTGATATGTTCCGCGCGGTCTTCGGAGAGAGCATCGTGGCGCGGGGGATAAAAGCGGGTCTTTTGGAAATAGATTGTCACCAGATCAGAGATTACACCGAAAACAAGCAGGGAAAAGTTGACGATTACCCCTACGGCGGAGGCCCGGGGCTCGTTATGTCATATCAGCCTGTCAAGTCCGCGTACGAGGCGGTGCTGCGGGATCATCTGGCAGAGGACGGGCGTAAACCTTATACGATTTACATGTCTCCGCAGGGGACGCCTTTCGACCAGAAGACCGCCAGGCGGCTCGCCGATATGGACAGGCTGGTGATCATTTGCGGCCATTACGAGGGGATCGACGAGCGCGTCATCGATGACATCGTTGACGAGGAGATCTCAATGGGAGATTTCGTGCTGACGGGCGGAGAGATACCCGCTATGGCAGTGGCGGACTGCATTGCCCGGCTGGTGCCCGGAGTACTGGCTTCCAGCGAAGCTTACGAAAACGAATCCCATTCGGATATTTTGCTGGAGTATGCCCAGTATACCAGGCCCGAGGTCATAGGGGACCGCAAGGTGCCCGAGGTGCTTCTTAAGGGCAATCACGGCGACATAGAGAAGTGGCGGCTGGACAATTCCATCGAGCGGACGCGTGTCAAGCGGTTCGACCTTTACGAAAAATATCAGAAACGCTCCCGGGAAGAGTCAACTTTTTATTTCGACAACAGCGCCACCACACGCCAGCGGGATGAGATCACACGGGTGATGAACGACGTGTGCGACAGGCTGTACGGCAATCCTTCTTCGCTTCACAGGATGGGTTTTCAGGCGGAAAAAGAATTGACGGCCGCCCGGAACAAACTGCTGGAACTGATCGGGGGGACCGGGTTCGGAAAACTGTATTTCACTTCGGGCGCTACCGAGGCCAACAACTGGGTCTTCAGGAGCATCCTTCCGGCCAATCCCAGGTTGGGCAGGCATGTGCTCGTATCCGCCGTGGAACATCCTTCTGTCAACGAAAGCGCCTTGTCGATGCGGGATGCCGGGTACGAGATTGAAGCGATACCGGTTGACAGCGACGGACGCGTCAATCTGGATAAATTGACAGAGCTGATCAGGCCGGATGATACGGCGCTGGTCTCCGTGATGCACGTCAACAACGAGACCGGAGCCATTCAGCCGATAGAGGAGATCGTTAAGCTCGTCAGGAAGCTCCGGCCCGGGGCGCTGATCCACTGCGACTGCGTCCAGAGTTTCGGCAAACTCCCTGTGGACGTGAAAAAGATGGGCGTGGATCTGATATCCGTGAGCGCCCACAAGATCCACGGGCCGAGAGGCATCGGATTCCTGTACGCGGGCAAAGACGTGAAACTCAGGCCGCTTCTGTACGGAGGAGGCCAGGAAGGCGGAGAACGTTCCGGCACCGAAAATCTTCCCGCTATCTGCGGAATGGCCGCTGCCGCCGGGCTGGTCTGCGAAAACATCGAGGCAAATTATCTTAAAGCGGTAAAGATGCGGAATATTTTCAAAGAAGCGCTGACCGGAAGCATCCGCGCCTGCAGCGTCAATACCCCCGAGGAAGGCAGTTCGCCCTACGTCCTTAACGTTTCCTTCCCGGGCCTTCGGGCCGAAGTCATCCTCCATACGCTGGAAAATTACGGAATATACGTTTCAGTTGGATCGGCCTGCTCCTCCCACAAGAAAAACAGGAGTTCCGTGCTCACCGCCATGGGCGTCGGCAAGAGCTCCATCGACGGCGCCATCCGGATCAGTTTTTCCCCGGACAACACCGAGGAGCAATGCGTTTACGCGTCAAAAATTCTCGTAACAGAAATTAAAAAACTGTACGCGATCCACAGCCGCGCGCGAAAAAACAGCGCCGGCCAATAATTAAAAAAACACAGGAAACGGGGGACAGACCCCCGTTTCTTCCGTCGGAAACCGGGGTCTGTCCCCCGTTTCCGGCGCTGCCTATAAAGGCAGGAGAGGCAGGAGACAGTTATGGAAAAAATCGTTCTGGGCAGGATCGGAGAGATCGCGCTCAAGGGGCTGAACAGATCCACTTTCGAGCACCGGCTTGCCACCAATATGCGAAAAGCAATTTCCGACCTGGGACCGGCGCAGATACACTGGTCGCAGTCAAGATATTTCGTCGAACCGGAGTCCGATGATTTCGACATTGAAAAAGCGGTAGAGAGATTGTCCGGCGTATTCGGACTGGTGTCGGTGAGCCCGGCTTACGTGACTGACACGGACGCCGAAAAATTTTTCGACCTGGCAGTAAGGGTTGCCCGGGAACGGGTGGAAGCAGGGGCGAAGACGTTCAAAGTCGAAACGAAACGCGGCATGAAAAGCTTTCCGATGAATTCGCCGCAGATATCCGACGAAGCGGGAGGCAGGATACTTGACGCATTTCCCCAGCTGAAAGTTGACGTAAAGCATCCTGACTTTACGGTCTACATCGAGGTGCGCGAACGGTCGTACGTGTACACGGAAATAGTTGACGCCCCCGGAGGAATGCCCATCGGCTCCAACGGCAAGGCCTGCCTGCTGCTCTCAGGCGGGATCGACAGCCCCGTTGCCGGTTATATGATAGGCAAAAGGGGAGTTGCCATCTGCGCCACCCACTTCTACAGTTATCCCTACACCAGCGAGCGCGCCAAGGAAAAAGTGATCGAACTGGCCAAAATAGTGTCCCGCTTCACCGGCCCTATGAAACTGATCGTCGTGCCTTTTACCGACGTCCAGCTGGCAATAATGCAGAACTGCCGGGAAGATCTTTCCACGATACTTTTAAGACGGTCAATGATGCGCATCTCCGAACGGATCGCCCGGAAAAACGGCTGCAGCGCCCTGATCACCGGCGAAAGCGTAGGCCAGGTGGCAAGCCAGACCGTCCAGGCCATCTACTGCACGGACAACGCGGTGGCGAATATGCCGATCTACAGGCCGCTCATCGGTATGGATAAGATGGAAACGGTGGATATTGCCAGAAAAATAGGCACTTTCGACACCAGCATCGAACCTTACGAGGACTGCTGCACGGTATTCACGCCCAAGCATCCCAAGACCCGCCCGAACCTCAACGAGGTGCTGGAGGAGGAGAAGCGGTACGACTACGAAACGCTGGAAGAAGCGGCGATCGATTCGGTGGAAATTATAAACATCTGATTTAGAAACATCTGAATCCGAGTTTTCCGGCCGCCGGGCCGCAAACCGCAGGCCACGGCGCAATACGAAGCTGAAAACACAGTCAAGGAGAGGCAAAATGATACAGGATCTGCATTCCCACACCTATTATTCCTTCTGCGGCAAGGACACCCCGGAGTCCATTGTCGAGGCAGCCATCGCAGGCGGCATCGAAGTATTCGGCATCAGCGACCACAACTATGGCATAGGTTACGCCAGGTACGACGTGTTCCTGTCCGACGAGGAGCAGAAGCTGCACAAGACGTACGAACGCACCCTGAAGCGCTATTTCGACCACATAAATCTGATAAAGGAGAAATACGCGGGGCAGATCGAGGTCAAGCGCGGCATCGAGTTGTGCACTCTGCACGACGGAGTTTCGTTCCGTTCGCATTCGCTGCCGGACGACGCGGATATTTCGTATTTCGACTATTGCCTGATCGAAAACGTCGACCACCCGATCTCCGTGACAAAGGGAGACATTTTCACGTACCGCAAACGCCTGGCAACGCCGGTCGCGGGCATTGCCCACACCGATATGTTCCGGTTCATCAGGGCGCTGGGAGAGGATCCGCTGGCGTACTTCTCGCGCATGGCGGAGGAAAATATCTTCTGGGAGATGAACGTGAGCTACGACTCCATTCACAATTACCGCATTCACCAGTATATGGTGGATTTCTTTGACAGCCCCGAGCAGCAGGAAATAGTGCGGAGATCCGGCGTGAGGGTGTCAATCGGATTCGATGGACACAGGGTGGAGGACTACTTGCCGGAGCGGGTGAGGGAGTACAACGACAGGTTGACAGCTCTTGGGATACTGAAGCCGTTTGAGTGATATTGCGCTGCGCGCAGTGAGATTCGTCCTCTGGACGAGTGATATTCGGCTGCGCCGAGTGATATTGACCTTCGGTCAGTGATATTCGCGCTGGCGGGCGAGTGATAATTGTCCCGCCGTCAAAAACGAAAGACTTCAAGTTGACACGACGGGGGTCGAAGAGTATACTAACAATCGATGCTTTATGTGCTGAACGTGATCGACGCGCTCGTAGAAGCGCAGTCACCGTCTGATGCAGGAGGGTAAAAGGATGAAAAAAAGAAAGTGGTTAATATTTGCCGCGCTGGCAATTGCCGCGATGATGCTGTTCTGCGGATGCGCTGAAATAGAGGAGGGCGAATCCAACTGGACGCCCGGCCACGCGGATCCCAAAGTTCAGACCAAACCCACCGCCACGGAAGATATGCTGGTGGCGTTCGGGTCGTATCCCAATACCGTGGCTCCCAACGCGGTGACGACACTCTTCAAAAATATCAAGATCGACGACGTGACCGGCCTCTGGGTCGAGGAACTGACCGAGACCAAAGACGCAGACGGCGTTACCGCCGTAACCGTGGCGAAGTACGATCTGCAGAGCGGTTATTACGTGGAAGAAGTCACGAAAGACGGCGAGACCGTCACCACTTACTACGCAAAAGAGGGCAACAAATATTACCTCGTCCAGGAGATCCAGTGGATCGTTCTGAAAGACCTGGGAGACAGCTACCTGCTGATCTCCAGAGAGATACTTGACGCGAAACCCTTCCTCGACACGTACAGCGACATCACCTGGAGCGAGTCCACTTTAAGAGCCTGGCTCAACGGCATCGGCGAGTACGCCAGAGGCGAGGAGAAATTCTCCGAAAGCTGGAACTTTTACGACAGAGCGTTCAAAGAAGACGAGATGGCTGCCATCAAGACCGTGAAGAACGTCACTGCGGCCAATTCCAATTTCGACACCACCGGCGGAGACGAGACGGAGGACAAGGTCTATCTGCTCGCTTCTTCGGAGCTTGACGGATATTTCGGAAGCGCCCTTTCCATGCAGGCGGCGACAACTCCTTTCGCGGCGAAGCGCGGCGTGGCTGCGGAGTACAAAACGAGATTCGGCACCTGGTGGCTGAGGAGCCCCGGCATCAATACGTTCTTCCAGGGCGTTGACCGCAACGGTGATCTGGCTGAAGGCGGCTACACGGCTACCGACGCCACCGTGGGTATCCGTCCGGTGATCACCGTCAGCAAGAGCGCTGTGAAGGCCATCGACAACACGCTTCCCACTGCGGGACCCATCGAGACTCCTACGCCCAGACCCACCGCCGTCAAGACGGAGAAGCCTGCCGACTGACAGGTTGGACGATATGATCGAATGTAATTGACCGGTTGACCGGCGCACTGCCGGCGCAAAATTGCCCGCGGGCAGCTTCGAAAATGAAGCGATCCGCGGGCAATATTTTTTTCGTTGTCGTGCCAATTATGTCGGTGCGGCGTTCCTGCCGTCCCCGGTCGCGTCGATTTCGGCGGCTATCCTGTCACGATATTTTCGGCGGCTATCCTGTCACGTCAATCCCTTGAATTTTCTGATCTGCTCTCTCAGAATGTCGAGATACAGCGACCCCAGTTTCGAGGAAGGTTCGATATCCTTGCTGTTCTCAAAGGAGACCTGCTCTCCCAGATGCCATTCGTTAAACGATACGATCAGCGCGAATTTTGGCCCGATCAGGTCCGCCCTGGCCCACTGCATCTTAAATGTGTCGCCGTTATTGCGAAGGCCTTCGGGAATGTATCCGGCCGCGCCCGGCTTGCTCTGCCTCCTCCAGGACGCCACCACCGTCATTGCCTCCGGACGGCCGTCTTTGACCGTGAACGTCTGAGCGCCCCGCTCCTCCCAGCTCCAGTGGAAAGTCGAGACCAGCGTCTCCGAGTCACGTAGGATGCCCTGTTGTCCCACGTATCCAGTCATCCAGCGCACCGTAAAGCGGTCGTCCGGGAACTCGTCGGCGGAACGGGCGAAAGACGGCGTTGCACCGTAGCAGATAAGCAGCGGCTTGCCCTCGTAATAGTAATACATCTTGTTGTACTCTTCGTTGGCGATGAACGTGTCGTATATCTGGTCGTTCTTTTTCTGCATCACGCCGTTGGCGATGGTGTCCTGCTGTTGCTGGACGTGCCCGGGACCGGTGAAAATGCATATCTTCGGCGCGCCGGGAATGGTCGCCCAGATCTGGAAAAGCTTTTCGGTGGCTTCCTCGATCATACGGAAATCCGCGCGGCTGTTTCTCATGGTTTCTGGGTCGTAGGCCACGTCGTTGGACCAGTCAACGAAAACGAAATCCACTCCCGCGTTGGCCAGCCACACGCCGTGCTGATATATCACCGCTTCGTCATCGGATTTGTACGTGCCGACCAGCGGTACGTCCCAGGTCTTGCCCTCGCCCCATTTGGTGTCGGCTCTGAACCAGGTGGTGTAGGCAACGCCAACCTGTCTCTCCTCATATGGCACGGGTTCGTACAATCCCGCTCCGGTGGTGTTGCATTCCACGTCAGCCGTGTTGTAGACCACCGTTTCGTATAATTCGATCCTGTCTTTGTAGAGCGCGAACTGTTCCGCCGCGTCAATTTCTATTTCCGGCGGGTAAATCAGGTAGATGCCCGAATCCGCGTCGTAGCTCGTTTCGTAACCGAGGTAGGCGGCAACCGTGCCGCAGTCGATGAATATGTTGGCGCCGCTCTTCTGGGCCGGGTAAGATGGGTATTCCGCTCCGTTGACGAACATTTTGTTCTCTCCGACGGGGAAGTACAGCGTCAATTTGTCTTCGATCTTGAGTTCGGCGCCGTTTTCGTCCTGGCTGAGCCGCATGCAAAGAGCGTTGGCCATGAAAAACGCGGTGGTGTAGAACCTGTCTCCCACTTTAACGGCCGTAAAATTCGCGTCCGCGTTGTCAACTTCGCACTTCGCCAGGCTCCAGAACCCGTAATGTTTATTTACAAGCACGGCAATAACGTTGCCCTTCTTAAAATACTTTCTCGACACTTTTATACCCGCCTCCTCCAGCACGGTCCTGATAGGAGCGTCAACGCCGAGGTCAACGCTTCCCGGGTCAACGATCTTCTCGGGCTCCGGCGTGGGTTCTGCCGTCGGCCCGGCCTTTCCTCCTCCGCTAACGCCCGCGCAGGCAGACAGCGCGCCCGCAAGCAGGCACCCGGTCAACGCCATCGTCAACGCTCGTCTTACGTTTATTCCAATTCGTTTCATATCCTTCATCCTCCGCGGTTCCAATTGTACCACAATACAGTTCCCCCTCGCAACGTGGTGCGCAACGGGGG
>JAEFAM010000027.1 GCA_016287565.1 Clostridia bacterium | reverse complement strand
GAAAGCGTTTGCGGCGACGGTCTGGAGACAGCCTGCGAGAAGATCAGGGAGAAACTGATCAGGGGCGTGGTAAAACGGCTGGATTCAGATTCGAAAGTGGGTTTCCTGCTTTCAGGCGGCCTGGATTCGTCGCTTGTGTGCGCCATCGCCGCCAGAGAGTGCAGCCACCCCATCAAAACCTTCGCCATCGGTATGAGCGAGGACGCCATTGACCTCAGGTATGCAAAACAGGTGGCGGAATATATCGGATCTGACCATACCGAAGTGTACATGACCCCTTCTGACGTCACCGGAAACCTGGAGAAGGTCGTCGAGCTCCTGGGCACCTACGACATCACCACGATCCGGGCCAGCATGGGAATGTATCTGGTATGCAAGGCCATACACGAGGCCACGGACGTGCGTGTCATACTTACGGGAGAGATATCCGACGAACTGTTCGGTTACAAATACACCGATTTCGCGCCGGACGTCCGGGCGTTTCAGGAAGAGGCGGAGAAGCGGATCAGAGAGATACATATGTACGACGTCCTCAGGGCAGACAGATGCATCTCGGTCAACTCTTTAGAGGCCCGTGTTCCGTTCGGGGATCTGGACTTCGTGAAATACGTTATGAGCCTCGATCCGGAGCTGAAGGTCAACCACTACGGCAAGGGCAAATACCTCCTTCGCCACGCTTTCGAGGGCCTGGGATACCTGCCCGACGGGATACTGTGGCGCGAAAAAGCTGCGTTTTCCGACGCCGTGGGCCATTCAATGGTGGATTACCTGAAGGAGTACGCGGAAAAGCAGTACACTGACGAAGAGTTCGAGGCCGCACGGGCGAAGTACGACCACGCCAGGCCGTTTACGAAAGAATCTCTCCTCTACAGGGAGATATTCGAGAAATATTATCCCGGCCAGTCGGAAATGGTCGCGGATTTCTGGATGCCCAACAGGACCTGGAAAGGGTGCGACGTCAACGATCCTTCCGCCAGGGTGCTGTCGAACTACGGAGACAGCGGGAAATAGACGACAAAAGAAAAATAAAGCATGAACGCCGCTGGGGAGCGGTGTTCGAAGGAAAGGGGAAATCACAATGACAAAGTACATTTTCGTTACAGGAGGCGTTGTCTCGGGGCTGGGAAAAGGCATTACCGCCGCTTCGCTGGGAAGGCTGCTTAAATCCAGGGGGATCAAGGTGGCGGCCCAGAAGCTGGACCCGTATATAAACGTTGACCCGGGGACAATGAGCCCGTTCCAGCACGGTGAAGTGTACGTCACGGAAGACGGAGCGGAGACCGACCTTGACCTGGGGCACTACGAAAGGTTCATTGACGAGGACCTTAACAAGTATTCCAACCTGACCACGGGCAAAGTCTACTGGAACGTCCTTAACAAGGAGCGGCGCGGCGAGTACCTGGGTTCCACGGTGCAGGTCATACCTCACATCACCAACGAGATCAAGGATTTCATATACAACGTGGGGCGCCATTCGGGAGCGGACGTGGTCATAACCGAGATCGGCGGCACCATCGGCGACATCGAGTCTCAGCCTTTCATAGAGGCGGTGAGGCAGATATCTCTGGAGGTCGGGCGTGAGAACAGCCTGTTCATACACGTCACTCTGGTCCCCTACCTGCACGGCTCCGAAGAGCATAAAACAAAACCCACCCAGCATTCCGTCAAGGAGCTCCAGGGCATGGGCGTGAACCCCAACATTATAGTGCTCCGCTGCGACGAGCCGCTGGAGCCTGCCATTTTCAAAAAGATATCGCTGTTCTGCAACGTCAAGGAAGACTGCGTCATCGAGAACATCACGCTGCCCAACCTGTACGAGGCGCCTCTGATGCTGGAAAAGTCCAATTTCTCTACGGTGGTCTGCAGGGAGCTGGGCATCAAGGCCAAAGAGCCAGACCTGAAGGAATGGGCGGAGATGGTGGCAAGGATCAAGGCCAGGCCCTACACCGTGCACATCGGGCTGGTGGGCAAATACGTGGGGCTCCACGACGCGTACCTGTCGGTGGCCGAAGCGCTGCGCCATGCCGGATACCAGTACAACACGCACATAAAGATCCACTGGATAGATTCAGAAGAGATCCGCCGTGACAACGTGGACGAGATCCTTGGAGGCCTTGACGGCATTATAGTTCCCGGAGGCTTCGGCTCCAGAGGTATCGAAGGCATGATACTGGCGGCGGAATACGCCAGGACTAAAGAGCTCCCCTATTTCGGCGTCTGCCTCGGCATGCAGATCGCGGTGATCGAATACGCGAGAAACGTGCTGGGGATCAAAAACGCCAACTCCGGCGAGTTCGACGAACAATGTTCTGACAAAGTGATAGATTTCATGCCCGGTCAAAGCAACGACATCGACAAGGGCGGCACGCTGCGCCTGGGCGCATACCCCTGCGTGATACAGGCCGGCACGACGATGGCTTCCTGCTACGGCAAGACGCTGATCAGCGAGCGCCACCGCCACCGCTACGAGTTCAACAACGACTACCGTGAAGCGTTCAAAAAGCACGGTCTCACACTGAGCGGCATATCCCCCGACGGCCAGCTGGTGGAGACCGTGGAGCTCACCGAGAGGCCCTTCTACGTAGGGGTCCAGTTCCATCCCGAATTCAAGTCAAGGCCCAACAAGCCCCATCCCCTTTTCCTGGGCTTCATAGGCGCGGCAATGGATCATTCGGGAAATCCCAAGGCCTGACGTAGGCGCGGATCTTACGGTCCATGCCTGCGCCAGATCGCGGGAGCGATGGAATCCCGGAGGGACAATGATGTGTGCTTCGCACATGATGTTGCCTTCGGCAATGATGCTTGCCCTGACGGGCACGCATCATTTTCCAAAGGAACAAAAAAAAGCAGGCTGACTTTTTTTCATCAGCCTGCTTTTTTTATTCGATCTCAGTCGATCGCGGTTCTCTCAGGATCACGCGGCCTTGACGGAAGTGATGTGAGGATTCACGCCGTTGTACCAGTACAGGAAACCTTCAAGATCGATCTTGTCGCCGACTTTGAGAGCCTGGACGGCTTTGTAAACGTCGGTGTCCTTGCCGCAGAGATAGGACTCGACGGTGAAGGTGTAGGTCTTGCCGTCAACGGAAACGTTGAAGTAAAGGTCGTCGCCTTCGCTGCCGGAGCCGTTCCACTTGTAAAGGAACGCAACTTCGTTGCCCTCGGCGTCGGTGGAAGCCTCAACGGTCATGCCTTTGAAAGCTACGAACTGGTTCATCTTTTTGATGAGCTCGGCTTCGTTGGCCAGCAGAGCGGTAACGTCGGTCGCTTTGGCAACGTACTTGGGAGCGCCTTCGACGATCTTAACGGTAGCGCCTTCGGCAACTTCGATCTCGCCCTGATATTCGGCCTTGTATCCTTCGATCTTGACCTTGGTACCTACGGTGAAGGTGTTGTACTCTTCCTCGGTGCAGGTGGCGTTGTAAGCGAGATATCCGCCGTCTCCGTCAGCAAGATAGAGGACAGCTTTGTTATCCCACCAGGACTGCTTAGCCTGAACGTATGCTTCGATGACGACTTTGTCGTTAAGAGCGGCAGCGTCGTACTCGGCATAAGTCATAACTCCTTCAGATTTTGCGTTGATATCCGCCTCGGCCTTCTTGCAGCCGAAAAGTACGAATAAGGAAGCCAGCGCAAGAACCACAGCTATTACTTTTTTCATGTCGATCATTCTCCTCTTTAAGAAAAAAGATAAATTCCGTTCGTTTCCGAACAAACTCTATTGTATTCCGGCGGCCGATATTTGTCAATACCGGAGGTCCCGGGACCGCTCTTATTTGTCCGCGGCCTGAGTCTTATCGTACGCTTCTCTCACGGCGATGGCCAACTGGTCCGCGCAGGACGTGGGGCGCATGCCGCAGGTGTTGCCTCTTAAGAAGGACTCGATCTTCTCCACGGTCCAGCCGTTGACCAGCTTGGAAATGGCTTTAAGGTTTCCGTTGCAGCCGCCGTAAAAACTGATATTCGTTATGACGTCGCCGTCGATATCGAAATCGATGAGCTGGGAGCATGTGTATTTCGTTTTGTGCTGGTAATGCATTTTCTTCGTCTCCTTCGTTGAACGTTATTATTATCTCAGTTACGGTCATTCCGTCACAGTTCGATCGCCGCCGCGTTTCTGGCGGGCACGTCGATTATACACCCTTCTGCGTCGATCCGCACGTCCTTCTTCGTGTGGTTCACAAATATCTGGACAGTTCTGCCGTTTATCGAAAACGCGCTTGAGAACACGTCCGGCACCTCAGCAGCGCCGTTGCAGGTTCGGTATGAACGGGAGGGACAAACCACTTTCTTCCCTTTGACCATCCTGCCCCGGGCAATTATCTCGCCCATCTCTCCCGAGGCGAATCCGGTGAGCGCCCGCGCGAAGGACAACACCTCTCCCAGATCCGGCAGCGTGTCGAAATCTCTGCCTCCCCAGTGATCCATCACCCTTCCGTCCGGCGTCAGCACCACCGTCATGCAGTCTCCCGCAGCGAACGAATAAGCCATTCTCAGGAACAGCGTGTCCTCGTCCTGATAGAAAGGCGACGACACCTGATTGCCCATGAAATTCCTCAGATATTCGTGATACACGTACGTAAAGAGAGGCACCGGACGGCCGATATGCCAGTTCAGTTCGAAGCGGTTGTCGCTGAAAAGCAGGTTGCCTATAAAGGGCTCTGCAGCCGCGGATTCGCAGCCCAGCAGCATCGTTCCGGCCGTGTCTTTCCAGCCGGATAAAAGATCCTGCATCGACCTGGTCATCCAGCTTCCGGGCACTGGAGGATGGCCGTGACGGCGGGAGTAGCAGAGGTATTGACCGCCTCCGTGGTTCTGGTCAAGTATCTGCGCATAGTCTATGCCTGACTTCAGCAGCGGCGCGTACGCCTCGTCAACGATCTTCCTGCCTTTCGGGGAAGCAGGGCAGATGTCGTATCCGGCGCGCTGTCCGGGGCAGATCTCACTGGCTTTCAGGACCCCGTCGGGGCCAACGCACATTGCCTCCTCCAGCCCTTCTTTCTCAAACGTTTCTTCGTTGGAATAGCCGTCGACCAGATTGCTCTTCATCGTGTAGCCGAATCCGGAGCACTACACTCCCAGCTTGTCCCCGGCGCTGTGGAGCGCGTCGCGGAACCTGTTGAACTCCTCGATCCCGCCGTACGGAGGCCAGACGTACGGAGGCGCCCAGGGAGCCGTGCCTTCCCAGTGCATCAGCAATACCAGAAGATCCGTACCGGCCTTCGCGCGAATATCGTCCAGCAGCGGCAGCGCCCGGCAATACGGGAACAGCGCGTTGGGCTTCATTTCGTCCATATCGTGGATGCCGCGAACGGGATAGGAGACGATCAGCGGCGACTTGAAATACCATTCGGGCAGCATCGGATTTTCGGCGGATTTCACGGCTCTGGGAGGCAGATTCTTTTCGAACCACTCTCTGTATATCTCCGCGGCGTCTTCCCAGCCTCCTTCGAAGAATCTCCACACCATCGGGAAATCCATCCTGTAATCTTCGCCTGTCTCGGCGCCGCAATATATTCTGATCACCGCATTGAGCGGCGCGTGGCCGGTCTCTTCCCCGTCCGATCCGTCAGGACCTGTTTCCGGCGTCCAGTCGGGAGCGTCGTAAAAATCTATCACCTTAAGGCCGCGGCCGGGATCGTGAGCGCCCATATACAGGCCGAATCCGTCTGAAACGTACGCCTGGAACTGGGAGCACATCATATTAGGGAACACGGGGTAGCAGCCGATGGAAGGATAACGGATATCATAGGAGCGGAACCAGGTGGTCTGCCTGAGCGCCGTGCTTTCGCAGACGGCGCCCTCGTTAAACGGGAACAGCATATATGCGTCTCCGCCTTCTCCCTTAAGAGGTTTCAGCGACGCCACGGGCAATTCGATCCATTCCGCCGTCAATTCTCCCGTGTTCGCTATTTCCCCTCTCCATAAGATCCCGCCGTCGGTCACGGCTGCCCGGACAACGACTTCCACGCCGCACTCGAAAACGTATCCCGCCTCGAAAGAATCGCCGTCGTTAATGCCTTTATCCACGTATTTGCCGGAAGCCGCGTCAAGCACCACCTGCTTCCCTTCCGGGTCCCTCAATCCGGCTCTGAACAGCACGGACCTCCCTTTGGAAACCTGATCGCCCGAAAACGTTATTTTCGTGATGAGACCAAGCTCCGGATCCACCGAAATATTGCCCTTGCCGAAATACAGTTCTGTCATTGTCCAACCTCCCGCGCCGCAGCGGCCCGGAAACCGTCCCGGAGCCGCCTCGTTTACGTAATTATCCGGCCGTATTTTACCATAATATTGGCCGCGGTGGAAAGGAAATTTTGACGCAGCATGAAGGAAAATTGTTCCTCGGAGACGAAAAATATGATACAATGGGAGGCAGCAGCGAAAGGAGGTGCCGGAATTGATCGGAACGCTGTATCCAATATTCAGAAAATGGTCCCATCGGGGCTCGGTATATATCATTTCCGACACACATTTCGGTGACGCGGATTGCAAACTGATGGACAAAAACTGGCCCTCTCCCGAAGAGCAGGTCGCGGCGATAGCCCGGTTGGTCCATAAAAACGACACGCTCATCCATCTGGGAGACGTGGGCGATCCGTCTTATATGTCAAATATCAAGGGGTACAAGGTGCTGCTCCTGGGCAATCACGACGAAACGGCTCAGAAATTCGTTCCGTATTTCGACGAGATATACACGGGGCCGCTGTTCGTCGCGGAGAAATTGCTGCTTTCCCACGAACCCGTTTACGGGCTGGAAAAAATATGCGTCAATATCCACGGCCACTCTCACGGCGGCGCGTCTACTCCCTCCCATCTGAACGTTGCCTCCGACGTGTGCGGATACGCGCCGGTGGATCTGGGCAAACTTATCAAAAGAGGGCTCCTCAGCAAGGCCGTCAGCATACACCGCGTTGCCATCGACGAAGCGGCGGAACGGGCAGGTCAAAAGAAAGAAAACGCCGGAAAAGATTGACATCGCCGTGCGAAAAGCGTACAATACGGATGTCGGACAAATTGTCCTTTTACCCTTTTTTGGAGGTCTTTATGCGTTCTAAAAATCCGGAAATAATGAACAGGATCAGCGAGTTTGCCGGTAATTACTACCGCAACAACCACGCCTCCCCCACTATCCGTGAGATCGCCGAGGGCATCGGTATCTCCAAATCCACGGTGCACAGCTACCTAGAGGAGATGGACGAGAAAAAGATGCTCTCCTACGGCGGCCGGAAGAACATTTCCAACATCCCCAAGATCAGCAAAACGCCCCAGGGCTATTTCTCTGCGCCTGTCGTCGGAAGCGTGCGCTGCGGCGACCCCGAGAACGAAGAGGAAGAAGTGGAAATGTACGTGAGCCTCCCCGAGGCGATTTTCGGCACCGGCGATTTCTACATGGTCCGGGCAATGGGAGACTCTATGGTGGATGCGGGTATCAACGACGGTGACTACGTGCTGATCAAGAAGCAGTCCGAATGCGAGCCGGGAGACATAGTGGTAGCGCTGGACGAGAACAGCGAGAACACGCTGAAGGTCTTTGAAGGCATCGACCCGCAAAGCGACAAGGCCATCCTGGCTTTCGCCAACGAAGCGAAGTATCCGGGGGCAAAGATCGAAGTGGCGGAACTGACGGTGCAGGGCGTGGCAAAGAACGTCATCAGCCGACTGCCGCTGAAGCACAGAGGGATAAGCTGAACCGTTCGCCGGTGCGAGCAGCGAAATTGCGTGCTATCGCACGCAGCTAAGCGGTATTTAGCTCGTGCGTCAGCACGAATTTAGCTTGTCCGCAAGGACAAATTTAGCTCATCCGAAGGATGAATTTAGCTCCGCGAAGCGGAATATCGCTCGTGTGTCAGCACGAATTTAGCTTCTCCGTACTTAACGATGAAATATCGCCCAGTTTTTTGCGTCTATATAATTGAGGTGATTAGGACATGTTCCGCTACAGAAAAAACATTCTTACCGTAATGCTGTTGACGCTGCTCACTGCAGTTATAAGCATAAACCTGACGGGCTGTACGATTATCAGCGCCAAAGACCTTACCGCGGGAGTAAAAAAAGAAACGACGGCTGCGAGCGCGCCTGACGAAGAATTTTCGCTGGCGGGCAATATTTTTGCCGTCGAACTCTTTAAGGCCACCGCCGGACAGCAGAAAACGAAGGGCAATGCCGGTTCGATCTTGTTGTCCCCCGTCTCCGCCTGGCTGACTTTGTCCTCCGCCGCCCTGGGCGCCAAAGGAGACACGTTGACCGAGATGGAACAGGTGCTGGGCAACGGAATGGATATAGAAAAGCTATGCAGATACCTGATGATCTATTCGGAAGAGGAGCCGGCCAAAGTTCCCTCGAAAATGGAGATAGCGAACTCCATCTGGATCAACGACCGTTCCGGTTTCAAAGCGGATGACAGCTATCTGAAAAAATGCGTGACTTATTTCGATTCCCAGGTCTACAGAACGCATTTCGATTCTCGCGCCGTCAGTGACATGAACAACTGGGTGAATAAAAACACAGGCGGAAAGATAAAGAAACTGATCGGAAGCCTCCCCGGTGCGGACGCCGCAATGCTGCTCATCAACAGCCTCTCATTCGACGCGGAATGGGTAAATATCTACGATTTTAAAGACGTGACGAAAGACACTTTTTACAACTATTCCGGCAGTACCAGATCAGTGGATTTTATGTTATATCAATACGAGAACTATATAAGGGATACGGAGGCCCACGGTATTTTAAAATATTACAAATCCTATAACACGTCCGACCGGACCAGTGGCCGTCAGTACGCTTTCGCGGCGCTGCTTCCCGACGAAGGTATCGACGTTTTCGATTATATCTCCGGGCTCACCGGAGAGAGGCTGAGAGAAGCAGTCTTCGGTAAAGAATGGCTTTCGTCGATAAAGGCGTACCTTCCCAAATTCAAATTTAACTATTCCGCCTCGCTGAAAGATCAGCTCATGTCAATGGGAATGAAAAAGGCCTTCGATCAGTCCGACGCGGACTTTTCCGGTCTGGGCACTTCTCCGAACGGCAATCTGTTTATATACGGCGTAGAGCAGAAGACCGTGATAGAAGTTGACGAACGCGGTACGAGGGCCGGAGCGGCGAGCTACGCAGGATTACAGACCGGCGGACTCCCGGCTCCGGAAGAGATACGGTTTAACAGGCCCTTCGTTTTCGCCATATTCGATACGGAAACGCAGATACCCGTGTTTATCGGGGCCGTCACGGAGCTTTAATCCCCTTATACTCCATGCACATCATCGTAAGGTCGTCGAACTGCTCCGCCTCTTTTGCGAACAGGTCTACGGCCTTTCGAACGTCTTTAAGGAGCTGCTCGGGATCGGCGCCGTTGTCGGAGTTCAGCGCAGCCACCATCCGCTCGGTACCGAACATGGCGTTGTCCGGGTCCGTCGCCTCGGGCACTCCGTCTGTGTACACGAAGAGCTTGGCGCCGGGCTCCAGCCGGATCTCGTAATCTTTGTACTTTATTCCGGCCATTCCGCCCAGCACGAAGCCGTGCCTGTCTTTAAATATCTCAAAATCTCCGTTCGGCTGCTTGATGACGGGATATTCGTGTCCCGCGCTGGCGGCGGTCAATTTTCCGGTGGATATCTCCAGTATTCCCAGCCAGGCCGTGACGAACATCTCCTCGTGGTTGTTGGCGCAGATCGTCTCGTTGGTGGCGGTCAATACCTGCGCAGGAGTCTTGCCCGACATGGCGTTGTTCTCCAGAATGATCTTGGAAGCCATCATGAACAGCGCCGCGGGAACTCCCTTGCCCGAAACGTCCGCGATCGCCATATAAAGGTGATCGTCATCAATCAGCGCGAAATCGTAGAAATCGCCTCCCACCGCCTTGGCGGGATCCATCGTAGCGTAGATATTGAACTCGCTGCGATCCGGGAAAGCCGGGAATTTGTCAGGAAGCATGTGCGCCTGGATACGGGTGGCCAGAGACAACTCGGTGGTGATGCGCTCTTTTTCGGAAGTGATCGTCTGTATCCGGGCAAGGTAATCGTCGATCTCGGCGGCCAGGTTGGAAACGTCCTCGGAAAGGTCGCCCATCTCGTTGTGCAGCCGGTATTCGTCAAGGTTCTTGCGCACCGTCTCTCCGTCCTTTGTCTGGCGGTAGATACGTATGTTTTTCTGTATGCCTTTAAGGGGCCTCAGCACGAAGAAGTAGATGAGTCCCAGGCACACCGCGGACAATATGATCTGATTGATTATGGCGAAGATGGTGCCGATCAGCGTCTCACGCTCCACGTTGCTGCGAAGGTCAGCCAGGCTGTAGGTCATGCCCAGGAACACCGCGTTGCCGTCGAAGGAGCACAGATGGGTGTAATAGTCAACGTAGATGCCCGCGTCCGCCAGATGGCTCGTATTTTCGAGAGCGTTCCGCATGGCGGATTGCTGGCTTTCGGATACGGCAACGGAATGGCCCAGCGGGTATATCTCTTCGTAATTGGTGCCGCGTATTGCCCCTTCTTCAGCCCCGCTGAACAGGAAAAACTGGGTGTCGTAGGGCTCATTCGAAACGACGCAGAACAGGAAATCGATATTGTGCGCCCGTTTGATCTGATCGACGTGGGTGATGAGCCAGGAATAGGTTATTTCGGCGTATAGCTTCTGATACTCCGCGGTCATCGTCTCCACTTTTTCGGCGGTAACGTATTTGAGCTGATATTCGGGATACCTGGCAGAGAACTCCCGGCATTTCTTTTCAGTCTCGTTATCTTTCGAGTAGTCAGCGTCGTATTCTATGTCAAGTTCAGCTGCGTGATCATACCAATATTTGATGAGCCAGTCGTGAGAGGGATATTCGTAAACCGCCTGTTTGACCTCCTCCGACAGTTCGGAGGCGCGCTGCTCCACCTGCTCCGTAACGCTGGTGTTGGAAAGATTCCGCTCGGAGATATTGGTGATCACACCGGTGGTAAGCACACCGATGAGGAAAAGTATCGCCACTTCCAATATTATACTGATTCTGAGTCTTTTCTTCTCCATTTGCCGCTTTACCCTGTCATTCCTTCGCGCCGGCCGCGAACCTGCCCAGCGCTTTTCCCGCCTCCGAGCCTATCTGCTCCAGACCGTATGCGCTGAAATGTCCTCCGATGAAAGGATGCATATAATCGCCGTAACGTTCCTTGTCCGCCGCTTTGCTTACCTCGGAAGCCAGACGGGTAAGCATGATAAAATCCTCCGGGCGGTCAAGGCAGACCTTGTCCTGGGCGCTCATCACCGCTTCGTCCCTGGCGTCGTTCGTAAAATAGCCCACCCGGATGATGCAGAATTTCTCTATCCCCAGGGCGTTTTTCAGGGCCTCGTCAAGCTTCACGAGGCTGTCTTCGTAATCTTTTTCCGTGCGTCCATCGATGGCGTCGCTCTCCCCCTGGAGCCACAGGAAAAATATCCTGCCAACGTTCAGCCCTTCCGCCGCCGTTTTCCGGATCGCCGCCGAACATTTACGGGTCAACAAATCGAACCCGGGCGTGCCGGGAAGCCATTGACCCACGACGGTGCTGCCTCGGGCCGCGTGTACGGCAACCACCTGCGTCTCCGTCTCTTTTATGTACGCCCTGCAGAATGCCGGCACCATATTAGTGTGGCCGTAACAGGCGGAACCCAGAACGTTGTCCCTCAGCCATTCCGGCGCTTCCTCGTCCTTCATGATAGGCCAGCCCCGTGAGCCGTCGAAACGTATATCCTCTCCCACGGGGTTTTTAAGCGGCACCAGGGCGTCGTCAAGGAACCGGTATTCGAAAGCGCCTTCCACGACGGCGTTCTCCGACAGCCGTTCCGTCTGCCCCTGCATATTGCTCTGTCCGCCGAAGATAATGACGTCGGCCGTTCCGGTAACAACGCGGTCCATTCTCTCAGTCCCCTTTGCCGTCTTTCACCAGCAGCGATTTCACGTTCAGGCCCTTTTTAGCGTCGCGGAAGGCGTTGTTGACCTGCCCCACGCCGTATTTTCTGGCCATTCTAAGTATCACGGGATACAGATCCGGATTGACCCGGAGGAATTCCAGATACTTGCGCACGTCGCTGAAATCGTACTGGGAAGAGCCGAATATCTGAAGGGCTTTAAATGTGATGAGCTGCGGCTGTATCTCGACCCCGCCGGAGTTGGAATACTGGCCCGGCACGATATACACGCCTCTGTTCCTGAGGATATCCATTCCCTGAGGGAACGCGCCTGGAGCGCCGGAGGCTTCTATGCAGAGATCCACGCCGATACCGCCGTTTTCCGCCTGCAGTTCCGCAGTGACTTTTTCGGCTCCGTCGACGGAGAGTTTGAACACTTTTTCGGCTCCCAGTTCGAGGGCGAAAGCGTCCCGCATGGGATTTTTTCCGGTGGAAATGGCAAACACTTTAGGTATACCCAGCCTTTTCAGATACGCCACGGCGAACATGCCTACGGGTCCCAGCCCCTGCACCACGGCAACGCGCACTTTGGACATATCTATATTGGCTCTTTCCGCGATGGTGACGCCGTGGATCACCGTGGGGCCCGGGCATGCGAACACCGCCGCGGCCACGGGGTCCACCGAGTCGGGTATCTTGATAAGGTTCGTCAAGGGAGTGTAGTTGACCTCCGAATAGCCGCCGTACATAAAAGGCGCTTTGGAGATGTCGCCGCTGTTGGTGTCCCGGAGATTCACGCAGTTGGCGCTGTCGCCGCTGAGGCAGAGGGGGCAATTGCCGCAGGCCACCGCGATATCGGCTATCACGTTGTCACCGACTTTCAGCCCGAACTTCGCGGCCTCAGCGGGATCGGCGTCGGTCAATTTTCCCACGAACTCGTGTCCAATTATGGCTGGCGCGGGACAATCGAGCCTTCCGGTCTGGATGTGTACGTCCGTGCCGCAAATGCCGCTGGCGATCAGTTCCGATCTGCCGTACCCGGAAGGCGTCTCCGTCACGGCAAACTCTTTTACGTCAAAATCTTTTTCGGCGCCCATGTACACGGCGGCTTTGGCTTTCATCAATTTTCTCACGGTATCTTCACTTCTCCTTGTCCGGTTTCCCGGTCTGTTTTCGGATCTATCCTTCGATCTTAACTTTAAAATATTTGCGGAACTCCGCCACTATCGTCTCTACTGTTTCGCCCTTCATCGGCTCCACGTCAGCATAGGGGTAAACCAGCCCCAGCGCCTCGTATTTTCCGCCGCCCATCCGGTGGAACGGCAGCAGGTCGACTTCCTCTACGCCTTCCGCTTTGAGCAACTCGCAAAGCGCTTCCACGTCGCCTTTTTCCGTGTTGAAGCCGGGGATAAGCGGTATCCTGACGCGGACCGTTTTGCCTTCCCGCCGAAGCGCCCTGAAATTGTCCAGGATCAGCTCCATATCCCCTCCGGTCACCTCGGAGTATTTCACGGGATCCGCAGTCTTAATATCGTACAGATATGCGTCGGCGAAAGGGTTTAACCACCTGAATGCGCCGTATCCCACGCTGCCCGCAGTGTCGATATATAAAGAGATACCGGCTTCCTTTATCAGCTTCGCCAGCTCCGCCGCGGCCTCCGCCTGCAGCATCACTTCGCCGCCGCTGAAAGTCACGCCTCCGCCGCTCTCTTCATAATACTTTTTATCCGCCACCAGCTCTATAAACAGTTCTTCATGCGCCACGAGCCTGCCGCACCGTTTGGGCTCTTTCAGATTCCTGTAGTTCAGCGTCTGTGGATCCGATGACCAGGTCTCCGGATTATGGCACCAGGGGCAATGCATGCCGCAGCCCTTAAAGAATACGGTAGTACGTATCCCGGGACCGTCTCCCAGAGAAAAATGCTGTACGTCCGAAATGTTCAACTTACTCATGCTGGGTCCTGTTCAATATATCCAGCTGCACGCTTCTCTGGAGCCCCACGTAGAAGGCGGAGAAACCTGACACGCGCACCACCAGGTCCATGTAGTTTTCCGGATGCGCCATGGCGTCCCTCAAGACTTCCGGAGATGTGGCGTTGATCTGGATCTCCTGGCCGCCCATCTTGAAATAGGTCCGGATCAGGGCCAGCAGCTGCTTGCGCCTCTCATCCGAAAAGACGGAAGGCGAGAATTTCTGATTGACCACGGTGCCGCAGGCAGCTTTGGTGTATTCCGGCTTGGCAACGCTGCTGAGAGTGAAAGTGACGCCTTTTTTGTCCTTGCCGTAGGTGGGAGAGGCGGCGTCGGACAATGGCTCTCCCTGTTTTCTTCCGTCGGGGGTGGCGGCAATCACCTCTCCCGCATAGATGTTGGAGACGTTGGCCGCCATTGCCACGTACATGCCTCCGCCGTCCCGGGTCTTGTACTTGCCGAACTCGGAAGACAGGAAATCCAGGAACCAGACGGCATATTTGTCAACGAAATCGTCGTTGTTGCCGTATTTAGGCGCGTCAACGAGCTTTTTCCGCAGTTCTTCGTACCCTTCGAAATCGGCGCGGATGGCATCCCTGATCTCCGGGAGGGTGGCGGCCCGGTCAATAAATACCACTTTTTCTATGGCGGCGAGTGAGTCGGCAACGGTGCCCACGCCCATGAGAGCCGCTCCGTGCACGGAAGGATACCTGCTGCCGCCGTTGTTGACGTCAAGTCCCCTGCCGATGCAGTCGTGGCAGAAGCATGAAAGGAACGGCTCTGGCATCCGGGCCTGGTTCACGCCATCGTTGTGAGCGTTGAACGCCGCGCAATATTCGGCAACGCCCGCTTCCAGCTGCTTCTGGAAATTGTCCATGAATCCGTCCATCGTCCGGATATCATCCACGTCTCCCAGGTCCAGCCCGGCGGAGTGGTTATAGGCGCTGATGCCGTTGTTGAACACGTAATCGAAGAACCTGGGAGCGTCGAACCGGCCGTCTGACCATGGAGGCTGTTTTCCGGTGATGAAATTCTCTATGCATCCCACCATGGAATAATCGTACACGTCCTCGTCGGCATATCCGTACTTTTTAAGGGCCGCTATATTAACTTCGTCGTTCATCAATGCGGGATAGCCTAGACCGGTGCCTATGGTCTTAAGGCAGTCGTCCAGGAACTCGTCGGGCATATCGGGAGTGACTCTGGCGGAAAGGTTCGGGCCGGGCACGTTGCAGTTGCCCACCGCGTGAAGTACGCAATAGCTGAGGCCGTTGGTCTCGCCCTTTCCGGTTTGGTCCATGCCTCCCACGGCGATATTGACCACGTCACCTGTGGGTATCTTTATGAATACGTTTTCCAGGAGCTCGGTGGCGAAGTCGTCGGTGAGCGTCCCGGCGTCGATCTCCCGCTTGTAATATGGGTAGAGGTACTGGTCGATCCGTCCCAGGGCCATGGCGTACCGGCCTTCCATCATGAAAGCCGTGTGTATGAGCCAGACCAGCTGAAGCGCGGCTCCGAAGGACACCGGCGCTCCGTCGATGATCTCGTTAAGGTTGCCTATTATGAAGCTGAGGCGCTCCAGGTCGTATCCGGGATCGTCGAACGCCTTTTCCGCAGCTTTTACGTAATTCCTGACCATGTTCAGGAAGCCTTCGAGCGTGCGGCACATGGCTTTTAAGACTTGGACTTTTTCGGGCTCTCCGGCGTACCGCTCCAGAGAAAGATCGATCTCTCCCATGAGGCCCCGGATGCCCTTTTTCAATACGTAACGGTAATCGGGGCAATAATGGTCCACGTTCAGCTGGAAGTCCCTGAGACCGATGCAGCGGACCATATTGGCCGCGTGGTTCACGGCGTTTTCATCGGCGGTGGTATAGAGGCAGAGCGTGTTGCCGGCAATGAGGTCGTTGACGAATATTACGGGCTCCGGATCGGTGAACAGACGGTACACGCCGTTTCCCCGAAGCGTGGCGGGATCGGCGCCGATGTTTTCCTTGTACCCTCTGTATCTGAAATAATGGGGCGCAAAGATACCTTCGGGCACGTGATTTTTTTCTGTTTTCAGAGCTTCGGTAAGTTTCATATCGATTCAGCCTCCGGACCGGGGTTTTCCGGTTAAACTATAGCACAAAGAGCCGTGTTTGTCCACGAAAAAGGTGACAAATTATCGGTTTCAATGTATAATTCAACAGGATCGTTCGAAAACCGGACTGTCTTCGAGAACGTTCCGCCCGGGAGATAACAGACGATCATATGATAACCTGCGCCAGATACTACGGCGTCACAAAAGAAAAAAGCCTGAAAAATACGCTGCCATACTTGATAACGCAAACGATTTCCTGTATTGTATGTGCGGCGCAGAGAAGAACGCCGATATGAACGGACGTCAATAAAGAAAGGAGATTTAAACAATGAAAGTGCTCATACTTAACGGAAGCCCCCGCGCTGACGGCAACACGTCGACGGCGCTCAACGAAATGGTAAAGATATTTGAAGCGAGCGGAGTAGAGACCGAGATCGTACAGGTGGGAAACAAGGCGGTAAGAGGCTGCGTGGCCTGCGGTTCCTGCGGCGCCACCGGCAAATGCGCCTTCAACGACGTTGTCAACGAGATCGCTCCCAAATTCGAGGAAGCAGACGGGCTGGTCCTGGCCTCCCCCGTCTATTACGCCTCCGCCAACGCCACGCTCATTGCCTGCCTCGACCGGCTGTTCACGTCGACCGGTTTCGACAAGACGATGAAAGTGGGCGCAAGCGTGGTGGTCGCACGCCGTGGGGGCTGTTCCGCCACCTTCGACGAACTTAACAAATATTTCACCATCAGCGGCATGCCGGTTGCCTCCAGCCAGTACTGGAACTGCGTGCATGGCAGAGAAAAAGGAGAAGCGGCGCAGGATCTGGAAGGGCTTCAGACCATGCGCGTCCTGGCAAGGAACATGGTCTTCCTGATGAAGTCCATCGCGCTGGGCAAAGAAATATACGGGCTGCCCGAGACGGAGCCCTGGCAGCCTACGCATTTTATCAGATGATCAAAACAGGCAAATAGAGCAGCTATACAGCCGCCGTGACGCCGCCGGTACTCTTTAAGAGGCCGGCGGTCATTTCGTTCTGGGCTTGTCGAACACTTCCGCCACCTTGGTGAGGAGATCCCGGATCTCCAGGTGCTGAGGGCACACCGCCTCGCAGCAGCCGCATTTGATGCAGTCGGAGGCTTTGCCGTTGTTCGCGGTCAATACGGCGTTGTAGTAGAATTTGGTGTTCCAGTTGTGAAACGTATCGTACGCGTTGAGTGAGGCGAACAGATCGGGGATCAATATGTTCGCTGGGCATTCGTTTTCTTCTACGCAATAGCGGCAGGAGGTGCAGGGGATCAGGTTCTGGCTCTTGAAAATGCCGCAGACGTTGCCCATGGCGTTCATTTCTTCCTCGTTGAGGGGCCTGAAATCGCGCATGGCGGAGATGTTGTCCTCCATTTGGGCCATATTGCTCATGCCGGAAATCACCATTGCCATTTTGGGGAAGCTGGCGGCGAACCGGAGCGCGTAGCTGGCGTTGGAACCGCCGTTCAGGCTGCGGAGGATCTTGTCCGCCGCGGGAGGAAGGTTCACCAGGCTGCCGCCCTTGACCGGCTCCATAACGATGACCGGCTTTCCGTGCTTTTCGCACACTTCGTACACTTTACGGCTCTCTACGGAAGCGTCTTCGTAATCCGCGTAATTGAACTGGATCTGTACGATCTCGATCTCCGGGTGCTCCGTAAGCATCATATCCAGCACTTCAGCCTTGTCGTGGAACGACAATCCGAAATGGCGGATCAGCCCCTCTTCCTTGAAGCCGTATGCGGTCTCGTAGGCCTTGAGCCTCTTGTATTTCTTATAATTGTTCTTGTCCTGAGCGTGCATCAGATAGAAGTCGAAATATTCCACGCCGCAGAGGTTCAGCTGGCTCTCGAAGAAGGGCCTGATGTCCTCCTGGGTGTTGAAATAGGGGTCGCTCAGTTTGTTGGTCAGAAGGAATCTGCTGCGGTCGTACCTGCCCGAGACGCAGTCCCGGATGGCCGTTTCCGACTGGCCGCCTATATAACCGTGGGCGGTGTCGAAATAGTTGAACCCCGCGCCGATGAAGGCGTCGGTCATCTTTTTGAATTCGTCGTAGTCGACGGCGCCGTCCTTCATGGGCAGTCTCATGCAGCCGAATCCGAAGTTGCCCTTGATCTCGGGGAAGAAAGGATTGGTATTCATAGGAGCACCTCTTTTCTGAACTCTACAGCATGAACCGTTTCTCTGCTGTCGTGATCTCTTTTTTTATTTTACATATTTCCCGCCGGTTTGTCCATTTTTTTATGGAACGGTCGATTACGCCCCGCTTCCGGTCCTGTTCCGCGCCCCGCCGCCGCAGGGCCGCGATCGATTGACGGCAACGTGAAAGTGGTGTACAATTACGGCCGGAAATCGCATAAAAGCGCGAATATGCCGGGGGCCGGTAATCAACGCTCCCGGACAAAGAAAAGGAGAATGAAAATGGATCTCAAAAGCATATTCAAAAGTCTCATTTCGAAACTCAAAGGCGAAGCCAACAAGGCCGTTACCAAGGCCGTGAACGACGCCGCCAGCGCAGGAAAGACCTACCACGTGGAGCTCTCTCCCCTGCCCGCTTCCGTAGACGATCTCAAAAAGTACGACCTTAAGAAGCCCGAGAACACGGTGGCCCTGACCATCGCCGCTCTCTGCGCTTACAACAAGGATAAAGAGACCTGCTACGCCATGCTTGACTACCTTATGGGCCCCGAGGACCTTTCCGAGCGTGACAAGCAGTTCATCCGCGACAGATTCATGGACGGCGTGGATTACATCCCCCGCTCCTACTTTAAAGGCGCCACTCCCGAAAACGATTACCAGGGAGAGGAAGGCAAGATCGACGTGCTGGAACTGGCTCACACCAGAGACTGCGAGAATGAAGGATATCTGACTTTCTGGGTACGCTCCGGCGGCGCCGACAGCCCCAGAGAAGTGCGCGTGAGAACGAAACCCTCGACCGGAGAATGGTTCGTCAATACTTTCGCCGGACTGCTTCCGGGAATCCGGACGCCCAAGTCAAGGGACAAATGGGCCTGACAGCTGAAGAGCTGCGGAGACGCGAAATGAAACGGGTCAGGAGAGCCGCGCTGTTGACCGCGGTGATACTGCTGGCGGTATTGACCGCCTGCGCCGGAATCGCTCCGGCGGCTAAATACAAGGTCTGGAGTTCGGGGCGCGAGGCCGGCGTGAAGGCGGAGAACGTTTCCGGGACCGTGGAGGATTATACGCTTATGGAAGGCACCGCTGAAACTTTCACAGTTGCCAGGTATTTCGGCAGCAACATGATAGTGCCCAGGGACCGCAGGATCGTGATCTGGGGCACCGCTCCGGAGGATCAGAACGGTAAAGTGGTGGCGGCGGAATTCAAAGGCCTTGAGGGCTCCGGCGTCATTGAAAACGGCGAATTCTGTTTCGCGCTTCAGGGCACTCTCCCGGCCAGCAAAGAGAAAGGCTGCAGCCTGGTGGTCCGCGGCGCTCCCGGAACGGAAAAGTCCTTCGACGACGTGCTGGTGGGCGATATATGGATCGTGTCCGGCCAGAGCAATTCCGACCTGACCTTCTACGGCACCGTAGCCGATTCCACCAAGGACATCCTGGCCCTCTACGGCGATTATCTTGACGAAGCCACCGCCGAAGACGACATACGGATCTTTCAGCAGATCAACTGGAACCTGATGTCCAAGACAGGCGAAGAGATGATGGCGTCGCCTCAGAAGGACGTTATGCGTTCGTCCAAATGGCAGATCGCAGAGCGACGCAGAGTGTACGGAGGCTCAGGCACCACCAGCTTCTCCATGCTGGGCTACTTCTTCGCCAAAGAGCTCTACAAGCTGAATCCCGAAGTGCCCGTGGGTATGATCATGGCGGGCTGCGGAGGCGCTTCCCTCTGCCTGCTGGCCTCCCCCGACGCGGTGGCCAGGTTCCCGAAATCGCTTAAGGGCAACGCCATGATTCTGGGCTCCGTCACCATCCCTCCTTCCGGCATTTACAACGCGTTCATGTCACCCGTCACAAACGTGGGCATCACCGGTATGATATTCTACCAGGGCGAAGCGGATTCAATGGTCACCAAAGACTATTGCGACGCCATGAAGATAACCGTGGAAGACTACCGTCAGAAGTTCGGCAGCGACCTGCTGTTCCTGAACGTGCAGCTCACTTCGTACGGATACGAGAGCGGAGGGATAAATCTTGACGGAGTGTGGGATTACGTTCCCGATATGCGCTTCGCCCAGGCGGCAATGAAGATCGACGGCTGCATCAGCGGCTACGAGGTCATCCCCTCTTACGACGTGGGCTGGAGAGAGGGCGACGCGGACGGCGCTCATCCCTATTACAAATTCGAGCTGGGTCAGCGCGGAGCACAGATGGCTGCGGCGCTTATTTACGGCATAGGCGATATGGAGACCGCCGGTTTCCCGATACCCTCCAAGATCTCCTACAATTCTAAAGAGATCGTCATCGAGTACGACTACGCCGGCGGCGGCCTCAAGACGCTGGACGGCAAGGCTCCCCAGGGCTTCGAGATCAAGCTCGACGGACAATGGCAGAGCGCGGATGTCGTCATCGAAGGCTCCACTGTGAAGATCGCGGCGGACAATGCCCGGGGCGTCCGCTACGCTTCCGCCCTTCGCTACACTTCCACCGACAACGCAAACCTCTGCTCCGGCAGCGGCAATATCGCCGTCCCCTTCAGCGCCAATTTCGACGGCTGACGGGATCGGGGCATCAATTCGTTCCACATCAAAAAAGGCCCGGCGGCTTTAAGACCGACGGGCCTTTTCTATATTGCGTTCATATGGCTGTAAGGAAACTTTCCATTGCCGCTTCTCAACCGACGCGCCTGACCACCAGCACGAAATCCGGATTCTCTGTTTCTTCCGGCCTCGACGGAGCCGTCCAGGAAGAATTGCCGTCGCCGTCAGCGTCCGGCGCCTTAAACGTCTCTATATCGATATACGTGTTCGCTCTGGGATCGAACCATTTCGCCTCGTACGTTGCCCCCGGGATAAGCCCCGTAACGGTGCCGGTCGCCCTGTCCTGGGAGTAGAAGTAGACCAGATACAGGTCGCTTCCGATGGTAGAGCAGACGTACAAAGGCTGGGATTCGTCGGGCACGAAGTGCGCCTGGGTGTCGAAATCCGGCACCAGATCCCACCATTTGTACTGCTCCAAAAAGGCGCGCATATAGCCCTGCTGGTACGCCGATTCGAACTCCACCGCCTCGCCCCAGTAGACTGCCTTGTCCGCCTTCGTTATCACGTCGACGCCGTCTTTGGATTCGGTGTTGACGTCGTAGGAACTCTTGTAGAGCCACATGTCGACGGCGCCGTATCCCACGCCGGAAAAGCCTGAAAGCATGGCTATCCAAGACTGGGCTCTGGCACCGAAATTCTTCGTCCACAGATAGCAATAGCGGGGCTCGTAGTTGATGGCGACTTTATTGCTCTCCCAGTAGTCCCTGACGATCTTCTGATTCACGGGGCCTGTAAGAGAAGGGCTCCACTGGGCAGCCCACCAGTTGTGGCCTGTCCGCTCGGAAACTTCCTCAGACAGGAACACGGAACGGCCTCCGTTCTTGTTGTCCTTTTTGGTGCCTGCGCCGGTGACGGTGGTGTATTCGGTATTTTCCTGATGGCCTGTGAGTGGATGTGAATATGCGTCGTATTTATGTATATACTCCGCTATCAGCACCCAGGGATTGGTCTCGGGAGTGTATATCGTCTGATCTCCCCTGGCGGCGTAGAACGCGCTGTCTATCTCCTGGGCCAGCGTCCACATCACCGGATAAGCCGCGTACCTTGCCACCCAGTAGCGCGAGATGGCTTCCAGATATTCCGTATTATTCATCAGCGCCTTGGTCATCTGGCCGGCGAAGAAGAATTCGGCGTTGGCGTGCACCATGCCCTTTTCGGCGATATATTGATAATACGCGTCGTTCTTGATGAAAGCTCTCACGTCGGAGGCGTCAAGCTTTCCGTCCGTAAGATTGGCGGCCGTGTCGATGGGTTCCGACTGATACACCGTAAAGCCCTGCTCAATGCGCTTGTCAACGATATATTTGAAGTGGGATTCCGCTCCCGTGTCTGCCGCGTGCGTGCCTCCACGGTTCATCTCTTCCGTGTACATTCCCCAGTGGGTATCTCCCACGTAGAAGAAAGGCGTGCCGTCCGCGTAAACGAAATGCTTGGTGCCGTTGGTGGTCACGAAGCCCCGCCTGTATATCTCCAGGTCGCCCTTGTACTGGTTCGCCGCCACCGTGCCGGTCTTTCCGTCAAGGGAGTCGTCGACGCCGCATCTGGTCGTATAATCCCATATGCCGTATTCCGTGGGGGCAAAGCGCAGCACGAACTCATCTTCTCCGTTCCAGAAGCCGGGGATGGTCAATCTGGTCCCGGTCTCCCTGTTCACGAAATCGCCGTAAAATTCCACGTACAGCTGCTTGGATTTGGCGTAGGACACATCCGACTTAAATGTGATGTCCGTAGCGATCCAGGTCTCCGTTACGATATCCGTTGCCTCCGTGATATCCTCGCGCACGGCGATCTCCGCAGGCCCCGGGTTGTATATGTCGGGAGCGACGAAGCTGTTCTGGTCATCTCCGGAAGTGCCGGCGGGAGTATTGCCGCCGGCGTTTTTGCATGACGTGATCATCAGCGGAAGCGCCGGAAGGAGCAGAGAGAGAAGGATGAGTTTGATCGAGCGTTTCATGATCTGAACCTCCAGTTGTGTCAGATTTTTCGCGAAAAGCCGCTGGGTAAAAAGTTATTTTTCAGGAGTCATAAACGTGCCGATAAAGAACGGCACGCTGGTCTCGGTGTCGATGAGCATGTATATGAACGGCCTTTCGAGGTAGACGGTCTTTGTGTCATCGATCTCGATGCCGTTTTCAGCCATTGCCACCACGGTGGCCGCCCCGGCCCTGGCGCCGTTTTCACTTACGGAAATGAAGGTCTTGTGGATGACCCTGCTTATGTAGATATTGCCCCCGGTGGAAGTGCCGAGACCGGTGAAATCCGCCAGATCGCCGTCGAAAGCCTTGACCATGCCCATAGATTCCAGCGCCCCGTTCAGCACGGTGCTGTATTCCGTCTCGAATCTGGGCAGTTTCGTCTTTACGGTGGTCTCCTCCGCTCCGGTGAGCAGCTTGTTCAGTTTCTGCCCGTCGAGCGCGTCAACGCATTCGGCTGCCGTGCGTCCTTCTTTCGGCAGCAGGGCAACGAAGGCGTACTTCCTGCCGCTGAAATATTTGATGAAACCCTTTACGTTTTCGTCTTCCAGGTACAGCTTCTCTTTGGATTTCAGATAATCCACCTGCTGCCAGCTTCCGTCCGCGGCCTGGAAAGAGCCGGGCTCCAGGTCGTATTTTTCATAAACTTCTTCCCACTCGGCGTCGAAAGCCAGAGCGTTGATGAGATACATAAGCTCATCTTCCCGGATATTGTCAAGTATCGAGGGGATCATGCCGTCGGTCTTTTCTTTAACCCAGTTGTTGATGTTTTTAAGCGCCGCATCGTTGAAGACGGTGCGCATCACGTCGGCACCGTAATAGTCCGCGTTGGTCTGCAGGAAATCGTTGTTCACGGTGAACCTGTCGTCCGAGGTGAACCAGATGGAATTGGCAAGTGAAAGCTTGTATTTTTCCGAGTTGGGAAGGACGCTCATATAATACTTGAAGAAGCTGTTCAGCTCCGGGGCCGCCATGCCCAGGACTGCCTCCATCTCGCTGCGGGTATCCCCTTTCGCACCGTTCAGCGTCATGGCAAGGGCTGAAAGCACGGACAAAGGCGACACCAGCGTGTTCTGGCCGTCAACGCTGCAGGCTTTAAAAAGGCGAATGGCAAAATCCGAGGCCGCAATATTGTCCTGCAGATCTGCGGGCCCTGCGGAAGGAACGTTGGACTCTATACCTGCCATAAGATTCTGCGCCGCAGGCACGTTCTTGCAGCCTGTCAAATTCAGCGCCGTTGCAAGCAGCAGCAATATGGCTGTCACGGCAAACGTCTTTTTGATCTTCATAACGAGACTCCGTTCTGTTTAAACGATATTTCGCGCTTTCGGGCGCGATATTTAAACTACTCACAACGACAGTAACGATTATAATACAAAAGTTAACGAAAAGAAACAGCAACGGACAAAAAAGCAGGCAAAAAAGAACCGGGCGGCCCTTCGCGAGGGCTCCGCCCGGTCGATCTCAGTCTGTCACGCAGCCTGCCTTATTTCTTCTTTTTCTTGATCAGTATGAACGCGACGACGGCGGCAATTACCACCACGGCGCAGATGATGCCGATGATGAGGCCCGGATTGACGCCGGACTTCTCCTGAGTATTGTCCCCAGTGCCGGGAGTGGTCTGGGGCTGAGAAGCCTCGGTCGCCGGAGCGTCGGTGACGACAGGCGCGTCCGTTGCCGGAACGGTGGTGGCCTCGGGAGCGTCCTCGGTGGGCTTCTCGGTAGGCTCGGCGGTGGGAGCCGGAGTCTTCCTGTTTTCGTTCTCGTCATAGATCGCGGCGTTCCTTATCTGGATGGCTTCCAGTCCGGTGCCGAAGTCGATCTGATGGAAGCACCAGAGCCAGTCGCTGTAAAGGTCATCGTTGAATACGCCGGAGGGCAGGTAAACGGGATCGGTCTCGTACAGCGTCCATTCGTCGCCCAGGATCTCTATAGTCTGGGGAGTAAAGTTGAACATGCAGTTGCCGCCGGTGTCGACCGCGAACAGTTTCTCGTCATCGGCGCCTTCGTCGAACAGTTCCTGCCACGTGGCTCCCTCTCCGTTCCAGTTTCCTGCGTCGGCTGCGGGATAGGAGATGTAGTTGGTGCGGGGGTTCACGGCGCGAAGCAGGCTCTCGCAGTAAGTCGCATTGTTTTCACCGCTGAAAACGCCGCGGATCTCGACGGAGAACACGACTTCGACGTAATCTTTGCCTTCGGCCAGTTTCTTGATATCGCCGTATACGCTGATGTTGGAAGAGATCCAGGGCTGTTTGGAAGAGAACGTGTAGGTAGTCACCACGGCGCCGTCTTCCTCCGTCTCTTCGAGGTTGCCGCCGAAGAGGCTGTTGCTCCACTTGGTGGTAAGGTAGTTGGTGGGCTGGTCGGCGCTGACGGTCAGAGCTCCGAACATTGTGATCGCCATAACGGATGCGATCAGGACAGCAAGAATCTTTTTCATTTTCATCCTCCCTCTTCCGGAAGCGGCCTCACGTTTTCTGACTTCGTCAGGAAGGCTCTCCGGCAAAAGCTGTTTGAATTTTGTTAAAAACCGATTAATTATAATACCGTGGGGCCTGGCCGGTCAACACCGGTCTGCCGCATTTTCCGGCATTTTTACGTTTTCTCCGCCTCCCTGCTCGGCGCGGTCCCGGACAATAAAGATCAGAGCATTTTCTTGATCTCTTTTATAAATTCGGGATTGGAGCCGCAGCAGCCCCCGATATAGCTGACGAAATCCAGCGCAGGCCTGACCTCCTCCGCGAATTTTGCGGCGGTATATGCGGAGGTGACGATACCTTCGTCGTTCATAATGGGCTTTCCGGCGTTGGGCTTGAACAGCAGCGGGATGTCTGTCTTCTCCGAGAATTCCCTGATTATGGGAAGCGCCAGATCCGGGCCCAGAGAGCAGTTGAGCCCTATGGCGTCTATCCCCAGAGGCCCCAGCGTATCTATGGCGTCCTGAACGGAATTGCCGAACATGGTCTTTCCGTGCTTCTCGAAGGTCAGGGAGCAGAACACGGGAACGCCGTACTTTTTAGAAGCCTCAGTGGCAACGCGCATCATCTCCAGGTCCATAAAGGTCTGTACGATCACGATGTCCGCTCCGGCCCCTACGCCCGCGTCCAGCATCTCCTCGTATATCGCAGCGCACTCTTCCTCTTCCAGGTCTCCGTAGGGCTCCAGCAGCTGGGTCAACGGCCCCATCGACATACAGAGCTTGACGCCGGTCCCTTCAAGCGCCCTTTTGGCGACCTTCACGCCTGCGGCAACGACTTCGCGGGAAGTATAATTCGACACCCGCTCTACTGCCGGGCCGTTAGCACCGAAGGTGTTGGCCAGTATGATCTCGCTGCCTGCTTCCACGTACCTTTTCGCCAGTTCCTCGATGAACTCGGGGTGCTCGATATTGTACTTCCAGACAGGTTCTTTCTTGACGCCCGCGGCCTCCGCTATGTTCCACAAAGAGGTGCCCACGGCACCGTCCATTAAAGTTATCTTTCTGTTCATTGACCGTTAATTATCCAAATTCGTTTCAGAGCTTATTTTGCCTTTTTCTTCTTAAGGATCAATACCGCCGCGGCGGCGATGACGGCCACCCCGACTGCGCCCAGCACTATGGGGAGCACCACGTTGCCGCTCTTCTTGGGAGCATCGTCGTCATTTCCGGGCTCGGGAGTGGCGTCGTTGTCAGCGGGCTCCTGGGTCTTGTCTTCAACGGGAGCGTCAGTGGCCTTGTCCGGCACGTCGGTGGGAACGTCAGTGGGAGCGGCAGTGGGAGCCTCGGTGGGAACTTCGGTGGCGGGAGCTTCCGTGATCTGCGGAGGCACCGTGTTGTCGTAAAGCACCATCTTCAGCTGAGGTATGCCGGAAGTTTCTTCGAGCTCGTCAACGAAATACTTGAACGTGGACGCCTGTTCGGACGTGGGTCCGTTGGCCTCGTAGCCGCCTATCTTAAGCTCGAAATCGGTAAATTCGACCAGATAATCGCCCTCGGGCACGTATCCGAAAGTGATGACCATGCTGGTGCAGTTGATGTGGTCCTCGATGAGGCAGGTGCTGAGGGACTTGCCCTTCAAAGTGGTATCGTAATCGGTGTCCCACTTGTATATATCCGCGGTCAGTCCGGCTCCGGTCATATCCCACGTAGGGGAATTGATGACCACGAACTGGCCCAGGCGCCACTGCTCCGGGATATGGATCTTGAAAGCGACGCTGCCGTAATCCGAGAAGCATATGGGCCTTCCGGTGCCTCCCTGGGTCAGGGCAACTTCCTTCTGCACTATCTGCTCCTTCTTTTCCTGCACGAACACGTCGTATCTGTTAAGGGCAACTGCGGTGCCGTCTTCCAGCTGGGCCAGCAGCGTCAGGCGCGTCTTTTCCGTTATTCCGGCCACCGGCACGTCGATAGAATAATAAGTCACGTTATCGCCGCCGTACGCCGCCGCGTGGGAATCGGCCGCAGCCGGGATGAGCTCACCGCCGAAAACGTTTTCCCCTCCGTCGATGGCGTATCCGACTCCGGTGATGACCTGGTCGTAACCGGCCCAGCCCTTGAACGTGAGCGTCTCGTATTTGCCGGCGATAATATACTGGTTCACGGACAGGTAGTCTCCCGCGGAACCGCCGGAAATACTCTTGCCGTCTGCAAATATCTCGTCTACCTGGGATCTGACTCCGTATCCGTAATCGTCCCAGGTCTCGTAGCCGCTGTCGGCGAATGCTGCGAT
>JAEFAM010000026.1 GCA_016287565.1 Clostridia bacterium | reverse complement strand
GAGGCGTTTTTTCAAGTTTTCACACAGCGGTCCGGTTTGGTCGGGACGCTCGGGGCGCTCAACGTTTCACCCTGGCGTTGCCCTCCGCTATGGCCAGGATCTGCTCCTCGTCGCAGGGCTGAGCGTAATCGGTGGCAAACGTGGTGGCAAGCGCTCCGGATGCCCAGGCAAAGGACAACAGCCTGTCCCCTGTAAATCCCCGGCTTATTCCGTAAAGCAGGCCGCCCACGAACCCGTCTCCTCCGCCGATGCGGTCAAGCACGGTGATCCTCCGGGGCAATATCTCGCGCCACTCGCTGCCCTCCAGCATTATTCCGCCCCAAAGATGGTTGTTGGCGTCCTCCACCTCTCTCAGCGTGGCAGCGAAGAGCTTTGCTCCGGGATAGCTTTCCCGCGCAAGGCCGATCATCTCCTTGTACGCGCCGATCTTGGCCGGGATATCCCTGCCTCCTGCCTCAGGGCCACTGATCCCGAGACAAAGCTGGTAGTCCTCTTCATTGCCGATGAGTATATCCGCCTTAGAAGCGATGGAAGAGAAAAGCTCCCTGAGTTCGGCCTCCCTGCCCTTCCAGAAAGACGCCCTGTAATTGAGATCGAACGATACGAGAGTCCCGTACTGCTTCGCCTTTTCCGCGGCAGCAAGGCACAGCCTTCCGGTGCTTTCGGAAAGCGCGGCGATCAGGCCCGACAGATGGAGTATACCGACTCCTTCCTCTCCGAAGATCCTGTCAAGGTCGAAATCCCCCGCGTCCAGCGTCCTTCCCACTTCTCCGGCCCGGTCGTTGCATACTCTCGGTCCCCTGACTCCGCTTCCGGAATCGGCAATATTGAACTGGTGCCTGTAGCCCCACGGACCTCCCTGATCCACGATCTTCGCCTCTACCGTCATTCCTCTCGAGCGCAGGTTCGCCTTTATGAAATCCGCTATGGGCGATCCGTCAACGAAGGCGGTGAGCACCTTTACCGGAAGGCCGAGATAGGAGGCAATGCTGGCGGCATTGGTCTCAGCGGAGGTGGCCTGCATCACGAACCGGTCGGAGCAGTATACCGGCTGGGAGTTTTCGGGGGTGATCCTCACACCCATACTGGTGGGGACCAGCAGGGCCCATTTTTTATTGTCGGCAGGTTTCAGCATCTTTCTCGTCTCCTTTTTCTCATTGTCCCGTCGCCTTTATTGTCACGTATTACGTTCGTTTCGCTCATTCGAGCGTATAATCAAACGTTATAGAAGGTGGACGCCGTATCTCCTCCGGCCATTGTCCAGTCGGTATGGAAGTGCTCGCCGCGGGGCGCGTCGATCCGCTCGTAGGTATGGGCTCCGAAATAGTCTCTCATTGCCTGAAGCAGGTTTGCCGGAAGTCGGCCGCAGCGAAGCCCGTCAAAATAAGCCAGCGCCGCGCTCAAGGCAGGCACCGGGACGCCGGAGATTGCCGCCGAGGCCACCACGCGCCTCAACGACTTTTCGCAGGCCAGTATCTCGTCTCTGAAAAAGGTTGAGAGCAGCAGATTGTCCAGTTCCGGATCACGGTCGAAGGCATCGCGGATTTTGCCAAGGAACGCGCTGCGGATGATGCAGCCTCCCCTCCACATAAGGGCGATCCCTCCGTAATTCAGATTCCATCCGTAGGTTTTAGCGGCGGCTCTCATCAGCAGATACCCCTGTGCATAGGAGATAAGTTTAGCGGCGTAAAGCGCTTTTTCGAGTTCGGTGATCTCCACGGGAATTTTTTCCGTGCCGCAGGAGAGCAGTTCCTCTGCTTTCACTCTGCCTTCCTTGTCCGCGGACAGGGATCTGGCAAACACGGCCTCGCATATCAGCGTGAGCGGCACGCCTTCGTCGAGCGCCGCGATCGAAGCCCATTTCCCCGTGCCCTTCTGTCCCGCCGCGTCAAGTATCCTGTCGATCAGGCAGTCTCCGCTCTCATCCTTGAACCCCAGTATATCCGCTGTGATCTTTATAAGATAGCTCTCGAGGCGTCCCCGGTTCCACTCCGAGAACACGGAGCGCATCTGTTCGTTCGTCATCGAAAGCTGGTCCTTCATGATCTGGTAAATTTCGCAGATCAGCTGCATATCGCCGTATTCGATGCCGTTGTGCACCATCTTAACGAAATGTCCGGCGCCTCCCTCTCCCACGAAATCGCAGCAGGGTTCTCCGGCGTCTGTCCTGGCGCAGATAGACCTGAATACAGGCCCTACCCTCTCCCAGGCCGCAGGCGATCCTCCCGGCATCATAGAAGGCCCTTTAAGGGCGCCCTCTTCGCCGCCGGAAACACCGGTCCCTATATAAAGGCAGCCGCGGCTCTCCACCAGCGCGCAGCGCCTCGCCGTATCCGCGAAGTGGCTGTTTCCGCCGTCAACGATTATGTCCCCCGGTTCGATCAGGGGCAACAACTTCGAGATGACGTCGTCCACCGGTTCTCCGGCCCTGATCATCATCATTATCACCCTGGGCCTGGCCAGCGACGCCACCAGATCCTCGAAGGAACTCGCGCCGTAGAAGTTCCTGCCTTTGCCGCGGCCGTTTATAAACGCCTCGGTGACGCCTTCCCTCACGTCCAGAACGGAGACCCGGTAGCCCCGGCTCTCGATATTTACGGAGAGGTTCTCGCCCATGACGGCGAGTCCTATCATTGCTATGTCAGAAAGCATATCTTTTCTCCCGATCATCCGCAGTTCTTCCTCGGTTCTTCTTCAATCCTTCCTCAGTTCTTCCGCCGCTCAGCCGCAGGTCCACAGCCCGAGCGCAGGGTTCGAAATGAAATAGATCTCTTCGTTTCCCACCGTATTGAATCCGTCTTTCAGCAGCTCAGGCGGGTACTTTTTCGCCGCTTCCGCGTACGGCATCCAGCCGTAGCCCACGCCTTCGATCTCTTCTTTTGAAAGCAGTTCGGTGCAGTAAGTGACCGAGAACCTGCCGTCCGTCGATCCGTGTATCAGATGAGCGGCGGCAGACAGGGACGCTGCCAGATCCGGCTCTGTCTTTACGAGGCTCAGCACGTTCTCGCGACCGCAATAGCCGTACTTCCTTATCATACCGTCATTGACCGGATCCTCTCCGAACCGGTCTACGCCCGGGGCCAGCACGGTAAGTTCGCCTCCGTCCGCCATTGCCAACCGCGTTCTGTAAACGGCTTTGTTGCCCAGCCACGTGGATTTGAACTCCCGAGGATTCAGATACACCACAGCCTTTTTCAACGGCTTTTCCACCTTGATCATATTATACTCGCGGCTGTCGGCCACGGCGGCTTCAAAAAGTTTCCGGTCTCTTCCGATGAACAGGCTGCGTATCTCCGTCGTGTCCTCCGACGCGGTGGTTACCGTGAATACGTACACTATGGGAAAACCGCTAAGGAAATGCTCTTCCGCGTAGTCGAACACGCGCCTCACCGGAGAAAAGTCGCGGCCCATTATCCGCTCGATGCCGTAGAAGGCGCCCAGCATATGGGAAGTTCCGATCATCGAAGGACCTCCGCAGCCGACGAATATGTTCTTAGAGTAGTTGGCCATACCCACGACCTCGTGAGGCACCACCTGTCCCACCGAAAGAATGAGATCGTAACCTCCCTCGGGAATCAGGCGGTTTACTTCCACGTCCACGTCGCTGTCCACCAGTCCCTCGGATACCTCTCTCACGAACGTCGCAGGCACTTTTCCCAGCGAGACCACGTCCTCACGCCATCTGTGCACGATGAGTTTCTCGTGATCGACTCTGCCGAGAAAGAACGAATCGCACTCATCTTTCGTCATAGGCATATGGGTCCCCAGCGCCGGCATCACGTCCACGCGGCAGCTGTCTCCTAAGATGTCGATGATCATCGCAGTGATCTTTCCGGCGCCGGAATAAAGGCGCGTGTAGTCAGGCGGGATCACCAGCAGTTTCTTGGGCTTCCGCTCGTCGAGGAACGATGCAAGCGCTTCGTAAAGAGCGGCATCGTCGATAAAAGGCCGTCCCCTCAGTACCATCTCAGACCCCCGAGTAAGCGGCGAATCCGCCGTCGACAGGTATCACCGTTCCGGTCACGAAACCGCTTGTCTCGTCGTTCACGAGCCAGAGCAGCGTGCCCACAAGTTCCGAAGGTTTTCCGAACCGCTTCTGAGGCGTGGCGGCAAGTATCTTGCCGGTTCTGGCCGTAGGCGTTCCGTCTGCGTTGAAGAGCAGCCCCTTGTTCTGCTTCGTCACGAAAAATCCGGGGGCAATGGCGTTGACCCTGATCCCGCAGGGCGCGAAGTGCACCGCCAGCCACTGCGTCATATTTGAAACGCCTGCCTTGGCCGCGCTGTACGCCGGGATCTTGGTCAACGGCCGGAAAGCGTTCATCGACGATACGTTGATCACGTTTCCTCCCCGGTCCACCATATCCTCCGCAAACACCTGCGTAGTCAGGAACACGGACAACACGTTAAGGTTGAACACTCTGGCGAATCCGGCGTCCCCCAGTTCGAAGAAGGTCTTCGTCCCCTCGGGCAGACCCGCCGTCATCGTCTCGTTGTCGGTAGTCGCCGAAGGATCGTTGCCCCCGGCGCCGTTGACCAGTATGTCGCAGGGGCCGAACCGCTCCTTGATCTTATCCCTGGCGGCGATCAGGCTCTCCTTGCTGGTGCAGTCTGCGGTCACGGCGAACGCGCGCTCGCCGATGGCCGCGGAAACAGGTTCCAGGCTTGCCATATGAGGTCCCACCAGCGCTGTATTGGCCCCGCAGGCGGCAAGCGCCCTGGCGAATTCGCTCATAAGCACTCCTCCGGCAGCCGTCACAACGGCGGTCTTTCCGGTAAGATCCAATGCGCCCGGCAGTTTGTATTCTTCCATTTCGATCCCCTCGCGTTTATCGGTTTCTCTGAATTCAGATTATTAAAACTCGAAGTAGTTTTTAGCGTTGTAATAGCACACGTCCTCTACGATCTTCCCGGCGGTCTCCGGATCGTCCGGATATTCTCCTCCCTCGATCCATCCGCCGATCAGTCCGCACAGGATCCGCCTGAAATATTCGTGGCGCGTGTACGACAGGAAACTGCGGGAATCGGTGAGCATTCCCACGGATCCGCCCAGAATTCCAAGGTTCGCCAGCGCCCGGAGCTGCGCCTCCATTCCGTCACGCTGATCGTTGAACCACCACGCCGGACCAAGCTGGAGCTTCGATCTTGCCGGGCCCTCCTGGAAGCAGCCCATCAGCGCGCAGAGGCGGTAAAGGTCGTTGCCGTCCAGCGAATACAGGATCGTTTTGGGCAATTGCCCCTTCTCGGCCAGACCGTCAAGGAACCGTGACAACAACGCTGTATCCACCGGTTCCCCGATGGCGTCGAATCCGGTGTCGCGCCCGATGCGACGTAACATTGCCGTATTGTTGTTGCGCATAGGTCCGAGATGGAGCTGCATTGCCCAGCCGAGAGCCGCGTATCTGGCTCCAAGTTCCGTCATCAGCGACGTGATATATACGTCTTCTTCCTCCGGCGTGATCTGCTCCCCTGAGAATGCTTTTTTGAACACGGCTTCCGGATCTCCAACACGGAAAGTGAGTCTCTGAAGGCCGTGGTCAGACAGCCTGCAGCCCAGAGCGGCGAATCTCGCGATGCTCCCGTCCAGCGCGGAAAGCAGCGCCGGATAGCTGTCTGAAGAAAGGTCTTCCATGCATTTTAACCAGGCGGAACGGTCACGTATATTCACGGCGCGGTCCGGCCTGAACGCTGGCAGTACTTTCACGCTGAAAGACGGATCGTCCTTTATCTGTTTGTGATATTCAAGGCTGTCAGCCGGGTCATCGGTGGTGCAGATAACTTCCACGTTGGAGCCGAGTATCAAGCCTCTTGCGGAATGGTCCGGCTGCGACAACACCTCTCGGCACTTGTCGTATATCCTGTCCGCAGATCCGGCAGTCAGCGCTTCGTCGATCCCAAAATACCGGGCAAGTTCCAGGTGCGTCCAGGCGTACAGCGGATTGCCCGCGGCGTGCGGCAACATCTCCGCGAACTTGCGGAACTTGTCCCGGAAGTCCGCGTCCCCGGTGATATATTTCTCGTCGATCCCGAAGGAGCGCATCGCCCGCCACTTATAATGGTCTCCGCCCAGCATCAATTCTCCAACGCTCGAAAAGCGCCTGTCGCATGCGATCTCCGCAGGATCCAGGTGGCAATGGAAGTCGATGATCGGAAGCTTTTCCGCGTGCTCTTTATAAAGCCGCTTCGCAGTCTCGCTGCCGAGAATGAAATCTCTGTTACAGGCAATATTTCTGATCATTGCGCGCCTCCTTTTCCAGTTTTGATAACTGCCTATATTTTAATCGCGGAGGCAGTGTCAAGTCAAGCAAACGGAGGCCTCAAGCCGGTCAATTTTTCATTGTCAAGAAGTTTTCCGTTAAAACGTTATATATCCCCCTGAGCGCTTAAAATGCTCTTCCGCGGCAATTACGATCGCTTGTATATAAGGAATGCTTCCGGAGCCCGAAAAGCCCTCGGAGGCCATTCTAACGGCTCAGAGAGGCATCAGGGAGCGTGGAGAAGCGCATTGGTGGAAATGACCGCGAATGAGCACCGTTACGCCCGGTAGAAAGTTCACAAAGTCGGTACTTTGTGACTTTTCGGTTCGAATTCTATAGAGAAAACTCATGAAATCTGTAGTTTGTGAGTTTTCTATGCCGAAATCTATAGAGAAAGTTCACAAAGTCGGTACTTTGTGAACTTTCTCCCGAACTCAAAACCCGATTCTCCGCTTCCCGCCGCTTTTATTCGGCTGCAGCGTATAATTACACTTAGGATAGTTCGTACAACCCGTAAAGTTCCCGTATTTTCCCTTTCGCTGCACCAGAAAACCACCGCATGAAGGGCAGCGCATATTGGTGCTCATAACCGACGTTTCCTTAACCGTGTAATTACATCTTGGATAGTTCGAGCAGCCCACGAACAGCTTTCCGGTCTCTTCGTTTTTCCTCAGCGTCAACCGGCCCTTCTTGCACCTGGGGCAATTGACCGTCCGTTCTGTGAAATCATCCCGTCCTACAAACGCCACGTTAGACGTGGGTTTAAAATCTGTAATAAATACGGAAGGACGGTTTGTATTCGTCAATACCATTACCCGGTTGCGAGTTCGCGTGATCGCCACGTACAGAAGACGCCTCTCTTCCGCATATGAGAACGGATCGCTGCTGCTCAGGACAAGGGCCAGGACAGGATCGTCGGCAATTTTGTTGGGAAACCCGAGAGTTGAATTTTCAAAGTTAAGAAGGATCACGTTGTCCGCCTCGAGCCCCTTCGATTTGTGCACGGTCAGGAATGTCACCGGCGTCTGTGGCGAGTATATATACTTAAAATCAGTACCGGTCTTCGTTGACGACGCTTCGAACAGTCCCGATCGCCTCACGAGTTCGATATCGTTGTTGGTCCTGCCGAGAAGCATTATTGACGCTTCGGCGCCAAAGCCGCTGATCAGTTTGTCCATCATCCGTTTGATTACCGGGAACGGATTGTCCTTATAAAACCAGAAAGAAATCGGATATTCGATAGATTTTCCCGAACGCAGCGACTTTTTCAACTGAGCCGGATTGCGCATGATGAACCTGCCGGCCTCGTCGATCAACTCCTGAGAATTACGGTAAGTCTGCTCGATCTTCAACGTGGAGGTATACCCAAAATACTTGTCGAAATCGGTGAACAGTGAAATGTCGCTGCCTGCAAAACGGTATATCGACTGCCAGTCGTCTCCGACGCAAAGCAGATGGGCTCCCGTCTGATCGAGGATCGCTTTTACAAGTTTATACCGCGCAACGGATATGTCCTGATATTCGTCGATGATCACGTATTTATAGCGAACCGTCTTGTACCCGTCGTTCACAAGCTCGGTAGCCCGGATGATCATATCTGAAAAATCCACCAGGCCGTTTCCGTCAAGGTAGTTTGTGTACTCGTCGATTATCGGACCGATGATGGATATAAAAAGCGCGGTCCTGTTTATCAAAAAAGCAGATCTTGTATTCAGTCCTTTCTGCTTAAGTGCTTCCAGATCCCCGGTCTTGTATCCGTTGGATTTAAACAGAGTTATAAAGGACGAGCAAAGGCTTTTGAATTCAGAGAAATACCTGTCGCTGGCTTTGCTGTATATAGTCTCGAATATTTGCCGGTAGTCCGGTGCTCTGAATTTAACGCCGCTGTTCTGAAGCATAAAACTAAGCTTTTCCAGCAGCACGCCTTCAGACGTATAGTATGAATATGTTTCCAGCAGTTTCGTGCCGTTGGCGCGATGGAACTCCCGTTTCCAGCGCATACTGTCCAAGTACTTTTCCGCTTCTACAGGCGGGAGCCAGGGCAGTCTCCCCTGCCTGTCTACACCGAAATGTTCTATATAGATATCATAATCAGGCAGATAAAAATCCGGCCGGTACGCTTTGCGGAGCGGATCGTCGCTCTCGAACGGATACAGACTTTCATACTCGTACCTGATACCGTTCAGAAACAGGAAATTTGCGATAGATACTTCTTCAAGACTTTTTACCGTCTCGCCCTGCAGCGTATTTCTGTCGGCTTTTTTCAGGTCGGTCTCATGCTTTATAAACTGAGCCCGTTCGTACTTCGAGCGCACTGTCTCGAAGTCCATCCCACGCTCATATTCAAAAGCCTCCCCGAGAGATGAATATTGTTCGAGATCCGCGGGTATCTGGAGGTAATAGGCGAAAAACTCGATCAGAGCTTTCACCGTTTCCGCGTTGTCGACCATATTGTTTTCAAAATAATCGGTGACGAATCCGTCGAGTTTTTCGTACACGTCGGGACGAACCCCCGTGGCGTTTTTGATGATATCAAGTCCAAGCTTGTGAAAAGTGGTTGCCTCGACTTTTATCCCGAGTTTATCGGAAATGCGGCAGGTCAGTTCCTCTGCCGATTTATGTGTAAACGCAATGAGCAGGATCTCCTTCGGATCGATCTTTTTTTGGTCGACCAGGTACTTGACCTTACCTGCGATAGTAAGTGTTTTGCCGCTTCCGGCGCCAGCGAGGACAAGGTTGTGATCTTCATCCGTGACGACCACGGTCCGCTGCTGATCATCCAGCGATTTGCCGTCAATATCCGACAGCAAATCATCGCACCGTTGCTTTTCGGCGGCAACGAATTCCGAATTCTTTTTCTTCACTTCCGCGTGCAGGTTTTCATACCGTCCGACCGCCTGCGACACCACGTTAAAAAGCGGATGTTTTTTGGGTATTGAAAGCCCTTTAAGAAACTCATATTCAGGCCGCAACAGTTCCACAAGCGCAAGTTCCATAGAATGGGAAATATACGTCTGCCCAAGCGAGTCAACAGCCGTTTCCAGTTTCAAAGCGACCCGCCTGATCTCGGTTTCATAAGCTTCAAGCAGCTTAGCGGCCTTGCGTTTTTTGGCAATAAAAATGACGGCGACTATAACTATGGCCGCGGCAATAACTGAAAAAGCTATGAGATTAACAATACCTTCGTTCATCGCACCTGTCTCAAAACTTGACTGCGTTTTTTTATCACCGGAAATTGTCGCATATACAGAAAAAAATATCAATATGAGCTGCTGCGTGCGTTGTCGACCATACGAGCGTCGCCAAAATAAAAATCGTTTTAGTATACCTTGTCACTTGCTCTTGAACGCCGCGCAAAGCTAATATATAATACGCGAAGAAAACAATTGCCGCAACGCTTAAAACTGCCGCACGAAAAGGTCCCGGGACCTGCAGGCACCGTTAAGCGCTTGAAGGATATAATATGCAAAACATAACAAAAAAGAAAATGGGCCTCTTGACCTTTTCCTGGATCAACAATCCGGGCTCGGTCCTGCAGGCGTACGCGCTGAAATCCACGTTCGACTCCTGCGGGATCGACGTTTCCGTTCTGAATGCCCAACATCCCACCTGGGGCAACTACAGGATGATCCCTGGCGTGGATACTTTTACCCGCGGCAACGGACCGTGGAAGATACGGCAGGTCGCCCGCTGGATCAAACAGGAACACAATCATCACAAAAAAATGGGTAAATATCTGCGGTTCCAGAAGCGGTTTCTGAACATCGACTCCCCCGTTGCGACGCCGGAAGACCTGGGCAGAAAGGCAGCCAAACTGGACGCGCTGGTAGTGGGAAGCGATCAGGTCTGGAATTACGATCTGCCGCTGGTTGACGCATGCTATTTCGGCGGATTCACCAACGCGCCTTCCAAGAAGTACGCATACGCAGCCAGCTTCGGAAAAGACAGCGTTGACGATGATCGCCTGGACGAAACTTCCAGGTTGCTGCAAGGTTTCGACCGCATTTCGGTCCGCGAAAAAAACAGCCGCGAACTGGCAGAAAAACTGTCCGGGAAAAACGTGTCGGTATTGCCGGATCCTTCCCTGCTGCTGACGGCGGATAAGTGGGCGAAAATAGAGATCCCGCCGCCCGAAAAGAATTACGTGCTCGTGTATCTGCGCGAAGAGTCCGACGTCGTCACCGCATATGCCGAAAAGCTCGCGGCGCAAAAAGGTCTGCAGGTCGTCGTCATTGTCAGAAGCCGTCTGATCGGAGAGAAAGAGAAGAAGATACTCGATCCGAGAGAATGGCTGGGATACGTCCGTCATGCAGACTGCGTGCTTACGAACAGTTTTCACGGAGTTTGTTTTGCGATGATATTCGAAAAACAGTTCAAGGCATTTCCGCTTGTCACAGACGACTGGAGGATGCGAAGCAATACGAGGCTGGATTCTATCCTCGAACTGCTGGGATTGCAGGATGCCATATCCCGCGAAAGCGGCGAGGAAGCGCCCGAGGCCACGTTACCGGAGATCAAATATGATAACGTAAATCGCATCCTCGAAGGAGAGCGCGAGGCCGCATTAAAGTTTATTCATGAAACAGTGGAGGATATTTATGGAAACTGACGCTAAAACGATCGCCGGGATCGAAAACTGCTGCGGCTGCATGGCATGCAAGAACGTTTGCCCTAAAAACGCCATCGATTTCAAGCCTGACGAATTAGGCTTTTTATATCCGTCTGTCGATACAAATTTATGCGTTGCCTGCGGGCAATGCCTGCGCACCTGCCGCTTTTCGAAAGCTGAACTGATCGCGGAATCTCCCAAAAAATGTTTTGCGGCGGTCAACAAAGATTCCTCGGTCTTAAAGAAAAGCAGCTCCGGCGGAGTGTTCAGCGCGTTGGCCGAGCTCGTTCTGGAAGAAGGAGGCTGCGTATTCGGCGCGGCATACGACAACGACCTGAACGTGCACCATATTTGCGTTGACAATATCGAAGATCTCGATAAATTGCGCGGCTCCAAGTACGTGCAGAGCAGCACCGGCCTCGCCTATTCCGAAGTAAAAAAGCTGCTGAAAGACGGAAAGAAAGTGCTTTTCAGCGGCACTCCCTGCCAGATCGACGCACTCCGGTCAGTGCTGGGCAGCGCGGATACAACTAACCTGATCACCGTTGATCTGATCTGCCACGGAACTCCCAACGTGACCGTTTTCCATAAATATCTCGAATATCTCGGAAAAAAGAACGGCGGCAAAATTGTCCGCTATTCGTTCAGAAGCAAAGCGTGGGACTGGAACAAATTGAGCTCCGAATATGACTGCCTGAAAGAAAACGGCGAAGTGAAGACCGTCGTTCTCGGCAGATACGACGAGTATTATATGTACGAGTTTTTGAGAGGCGACCTTCCCAGAAAAGAATGCTCTTCCTGCAAATACTCGACGCAGAAAAGAGTTGGAGACTTCACCGTCGGAGATTTCTGGGGCTATTACAAGGGCAATATCACGCTGGACCACAAAAAAGGATTGTCCGTCTGCACTGCCAACACGGATAAGGCCCTTGCCCTGCTTGACAGATTGAGCGGCAAGCTGGAACTGCAGGAGGCCGATTATTCAGTGGCTGTTTCCGGCAACGAAGCTCTTAGAAAACCTACGGCCAGAGGCAAAAGAAGAGAACACGTGCTTAAACTGATCCTGGCCGGAAAGAGCAAACGTGTGTACCGGGAATACAGGATCATATATTTCACGCAAAAAGCCAAAAGGAAGCTCAAAAGACTGTTCAAGAAAAAATAAAAAACGCGCCGTGTTATTGCGCGTTCCGAAAACCGATCACTGTGATGAATCGACCTTTGCGGAGCCATCTACGGCTCCGCAATTATCATTTCAACGGCTTCTTTCCATTCCGCTTTCTTCTTCTCATACGGAACGGCGCATGCCGGACTCGTAGAGCGCAGCCGTCTGCATGGCAGCTCTATCGAAACGTCTTTTCCCTTCTTATACCTCTCGAACAGCTCTTCCGCCTTGGCGCCGTTGAAGAATATAGCTTTTATATTTGTCTTGCCTATCAGCCCGGCGATGTCGTTATATACCACGTTTCTGATCGACGCATCCGCCGAACCGTCGATATTGCACGTATTGCACACGTCCCAAAGGGCGATTCGATTATCGATCAGCGCCTGCTTTTTTCTCTCGATACCGGCCTGACGAAGATCCTCCCCGCCGCCGCAAAACAGATCTCCAATTATCCGCCAGAACGCATTCTGCGGATGCGCATAATAAAACCCGGCCTGGCGCGACTTCACGGAAGGAAACGTGCCCAGGATTAATATTTCTGCTCTTTGATCAAAAACAGGTTCGAAGCAGTACATACTCATCCCCCGCGTCCGCTTCCTTCACTTTCCGTTGCCGCTCATCCGATCTCAAACACGTACTCCCCGCTGCCCAGCTCGATGACCACGACCCCGTCAGACTCCGAGACCACGTTGACGCCATCCGCCTCGGACAAGGCCCTGCCCTGCTCCGTGATCATTGACGCGCTATCCGCCCGCAACCTCAGGGTGGCGGTGGTATTGCCCGGCACCGTGCACGAATACTTGACGATGGCGTCGTCCTGCGCATCCCAGGCGCTCTTGATGGTGCCGCGGACGGACTTGTATTCGCCGTCTGCGTGCGCGAGGCCTCCTCCGGCAGTTGGGTTCAGGTAGAAATGGGCGAATGCGGGAGCGTTTTCGTCAGGGGCTATGCCGATCAGCGAATTGTAGATCCACTCGGTCACGGAGCCGTAGGAATAGTGGTTGAACGAGTTCATTCCGGCATCGCCGAAGCCGTTGGCGATGGTGTAGCTGTTCCAGCGCTCCCAGATCGTTGTGGCGCCCTGCAGGATGGGATATTTCCAGGAGGGATATTCTTCCTGCTGAAGCAGCGCGAAGGCCGTGTCTTCGTGGCCGTACCTGCAAAGCGCGGGCAGCAGCAGCGGGCAGCCGATGAAGCCGGTGGTCAATCGATTCTTGTTCTTCACGATCTTCTCGCTGAGGCGGTCGGCCATAGACTGGCGCATTTCCTCGGGCAATATATCGAATGCCAGCGCGATGGCGTACGCGGTCTGCGTATCGACCTTGAGGCGCCCTTCCTTCCTGACGAACCGCTCGTTCCAGGCTTCCCTGTACTTTGCGGCGATCTTCTCGTACTTCTCCACGTCCTTCGTCTTGCCCAGCAGCGCGGCCATTTTAGCCAGCAGCACGTGGTCGTAGAAGCAGTACGCCGTGTCGGTGAGCGACCTGTCGGTGGATTCGCCGATGGACAGCCAGTCACCGTAAGCGCTCCTGTCGCGGATGTAATTGTTGCTGGTGCTGACCAGATACGACGAATATTTCGCCATATTTTTATAATATTTTTCGATATAAGTCATATCGCCGTAGCGCACGTACATTATCCACGGAATGATAATGCCCGCATCGCCCCAGGCGTTGTTGCCCGAGCCGCCGTAATTGGCCCGTTCTGTTCCGGGGGCAACGTCGGGGTACGCGCCGTCGGAGTGCTGGCAATTATTGAGATCAGTGATGTATTTGTCAAAGAACGCTTTCACGTTCATATTGTACGCGGCGGTACCCGCGAATATCTGGGCATCGCCGGACCATCCCATTCGTTCGTCACGCTGAGGACAATCGGTAGGAGTGGAAAGGAAATTGCCCCGCTGCCCCCAGTAAGTGTTGAGGATGAGTTTGTTCAGGAGCTCGTCGGAAGTATCGACGTGGCCCGTATCCTCCATATCCGAATAGAGCACCAGCGCGGTGACGTTTTCCAGCGGCAGTTCCTCCGAAAGGCCGGAGATCTCCAGGTAGCGGAAGCCGTGGAAAGTGAACGTGGGAGCATAGCTCTCGCCTCCCTTGTCGCCCTTGAAAATATATTTGTCGGTGGCCTTTGCGGACCTGAGGTTTTCGGTATACAGGCTGCCCTTCGGCCCGTCGCTGCCGGTATTGCCGTCGTTGAGCATTTCCGCGTGGCGGAGCGTGATCTCGGTGCCTGCGGATGCCTTCATTCCGGTCAGCTGCACCACGCCTGCCAGGTTCTGGCCGAAATCGTAAATGTACACGTTTTTCTTGTATTTGGTGACTGATTTGGCGGATAGCCGGTCCATGACTTTCACGGTGCCGGAAAGCTGAGGCACCAGTTCACCGATTCTCAGATCCTTAGCCTGTACCGCCGCGGCGTTCTTCCATCCTGACGCCTTGAAATCCGCTTGCGACCAGCCTGCGATCTCCTTCCTGGCGTCGTATGTCTCTCCGTCGAAAATATCGTTGGCGGTGATCGGTCCCTCTTCGGTGACGGTCCAGCTGTCGTCCGTAACGAAAGTCTTCCTTGACCCGTCTTCGTAGTCAACGACGAGTTTGCATATAAACGCGGGGACGCTGCCTCCGTAGGGCGAATAGGCCCCTATATACCAGCCTCGGCCCAGCACCGCGCCGATGCCGTTTTTGCCCTCTTTCAGGCTGCCGGTGACGTCGTAGCACTGGTACATTATCTCCTTCTGGTATTCGGATCTGCCCGGGTCAAGCGCGCTGTCGCCAGCCTTGACGCCGTTGACGTACGCCTCGTACAATCCCGCCGCTGAAGCGAACAGTTTCGCTGTCTTGACGCCTTTTCCCACGTCGATCGTGGTCCGGACGATCGGCGCTGAACCGCCGGAGGCCGCAAGCGAAACGTTGGTATACCAGGGATCCGAACCATACGCCGCGGTGAAATTGACGTCCTTATATGCAGATTCTTTGGCGTTCTCGGCGTACCAGGTGCCGGATACTTTCTCAGCAGCGATCCAATTGCCGTCGGAAACGATGGTCTCGGAAGTGCCGTCGGTGTACGTTATAACCAGCGTGACCAGCAGTCCCGCGTAGCCCTTGCTGCTGTTTTTGACCTTGGCGGCGATCACGTTTTTGCCCTGCTTCAGCAGTCCGGTCACGTTTTCTGTAAGGCCGGATTTCCAGGTATCGGTAGCTTCTTCCACGTTGAACACGCGGCTGCCGTTCAGGTAAAGCTGTCCGCAGTCGTCTGCGGTGAATGCTATCCGGGCCTTTTCGACCTGTTTGCTGATATCGAAGGACCTGCGGAAATATTCGGTCTTGGACTCGATCGATCCCTGGGAATCGCCTTTCATCAGCCATATCCAGCTGGCGTCGTTGAAGGAGATACCGGCTCCGGCAACGGTTATCCACTCTGCGTCCTGGAACCCGGTCTCGGTAAGCGCCATGTCGAAACGCGCCGCGGCTGATTCGTAGCTGTCACCCGCTTCGGTGGTCACGGCAACGTTCCAGTAATACCTTGTGGCCTCTTTCAAAACGCTTTCGTCACCGCCGAATCTGACGGCAACGTTGTCCCGGGATTCGATCACGCCGGAGTCCCATACCAGCTCTTCCGCGGCGAGTTTTTCTTCGCTCTCTGCAACTTTCAGCCTGTACGTTTTCTGGACCGTGCCGCGCTTCTCCGTATTGTACCCCCATGAAAACAGAGGGGCGCCGTCAACGCAAGACGGATCCTTCTCGTAATTGACGCGTAGCATGCATACCTCGCGGTCCGGTTCTTCTATAGGCAATTGCGTGTGCGACGGCGAGGAGGTCCCCGACGGGTCGTTCCCCTTCTGCGCGCAGCCGGAAACAAAGCAACACAGCATGACTATTGCCAGGGCCAGTGATAATAATTTTTTAGCCATTTCGATCTCCTCCTACCAACCGAACGGTCTCCATCTGATAACCGAACGAACTCCTTCGACTTAACGAACGGTCTCCCCGGAATTACCGCTGGTACAGCATATCCGCGATGAAATCCATTATTTTGTCGTGGCAGCCGCCGCAGCCGGTGGAGCACTGCGTCTGCTTCTGGACGTCTTCGAACACCTTGACCACGTCGGAGATGTCGTTCTCGCGCTTGACCACGTTGTCGATATCTTCGTACGTTACTTTTTTGCACTTGCACACAAGTTCCCTGTAATCCATTTCGATTTCCTCCAAATCGTTCGCCGGCCTGTCGTTCGCAAACCCGCCGTTCGCCGGCTTGTCGTTTTCCGGCCTGTCTTTTCCCGGCCCGTCAGCTGCCACGCGCCGTCACCCGGCTCATTACTTCTCTTCATTCAGTTGCCTGTCCGCCAGGTCTCCGAGAATGTTCTTCCGGCACGTTTCCGCCACCGACCTGAACAGGGCTAAAGCCTCTTCGCTGTCCCCAGCAACCTTCGCCGCCAGGCCTTTTATAAAATTGAAATAGCCTTTGGTCATTTTCGACCTGTTCCAGGGCTCCAGCGAACGGTATTGACCGCAGGCCGCGGCGTCGCCCCCCATAATACCGGCGACCAGACGCATAACGTTCAGCCAGTTGTCGAATATCGCCAATTTCCTTTTCGAGAAACGGTGCTTTCCGGCCAGTTCCTCTTCGAACTGCTTCATCGCGCCCTTGACCGTCTCCTGATCGCCTTTAAAGAAGCTGCCCCGGGCCTTGTTGAACAGGCCGCAGAGCCGGAGCGTTGCGCTGCGGGACGCGGTCATCTTTTCCGTGCATTCGAACAACGACGCGAAATAGCCGAGATACAGATAATCCGTGGAATTTTCCCGGAGTTTCCTGCCTCTGGTGCGGAGAGAATCTTTCCTCAAAACGAAATGTTTCCGCGGATCGCATTCCTTGTCCAGCGCGTTCCGCACCGGGCGCGCGATCAGCCTCGCCAGCAGGAATTCCGCCACGAACACGGCCACGCACAGGATCACCAGCACGAAAGTGGGCAACCCTTTATTGACCATCACCGTTTTGTCATTGACGATCAGCGTGCTGGGGCTGCCCAGAAGGACCACCGCCATGAACACGATGAGCGTGACAACAAGCAGAAGCAGGCTCTGCCGCTTCATCTTGTCGATTATTTTCCTGTCGTCAACAGTCGTGGGAATAGTCGTCATGCTACTCGAACCCCCCTGCTTCTTCGTCAATGGACCGCGCTGTTATTTGCAATGCTTAATTTGATAATTCGCCAAATCATTGTATCACTTGAGCAAGTAAATTGCCACCGCCAGCAATGCGATAATTATGAGTGCCAGAATGACCGTCGGGATAATGGCTTTGCTGTTGCTGCTCTTCTTGCCGCTCCTTTTGCCTGAATTATTTGCAGGTTCCGCAGGTACCCGGACCATAGGCGACTTTGTCTGCCCCGATTGGCTCGATCGACTTGTCTGATCTGCCTGAGCGCTTGACCGGACCCTGCTGACCTGAACCTCGGACTGCTTAAGCCATCTCTTTTGAGCATCAACCGCCTGCCTCGCGGCGCTCTTCCTGCGGGCCGCTTCCGCCTCCTGTGTCAAAACCACGGACAAAGGATCGCTGCAGTTCTCCAGCATTTTTCTAAATTCCCGCACCCAGTCGATATCGCTTTTTTCGCATATGTCCGAGTCCATGCTCACTTCATGGGCCAATTGATTCCTGACCCACCTCATATGTTTCAGAGTTTTGTAATCACTCGTCCAGTAAGGCACGTATTCGATGCCCCTGGCCTGTTTATCTTCCATCTGCCGAATGTACTCGGACACGCCCTCGGAACACCCGTACGAATCGCGGATGAACTTATCGACTCCTTTATATTCTTCCAAAAAAGTGACGTTAATATTTTTCATCATTGTACTTCTCGTAATCCCGGTCAACAAAGTACCCGTTCTTGTACATGTCCGCCACTTTTTTATACGCGGAAACGATATCCCCCAGCTTCGCGCCTTTGTCGTAGTAATAGAACGCCTTCTCGTAATTCTTCTCCCCCGTGCGCCCGTAATACCAGATATACCCCAGGCAGGTAAACGCCGGAAGGAAGTCATACTCCGCCGCCAGCTCATAATATTTCAGCGCCAGGTCAAAATGCCTCAGCTCATAATAATACCCGCCCAGGTCAAGCATGTACGACGGGTCCTTCGTCTTGTCGATCAGGAACTTCATCGCCTCCGTAAAGACGAACGCCTCACCCTCCGTCGGGTTGGTCAATTCATAGAAGTTCGAGCAGATCTTTTTCGCTTCGTGGATGGTCAAGGGTTAGGTCCTCCGTGGGTCAAGAAACAAGTATACCATTTTCGAAAACTGTTTCCATTTATTCTTTAAGTTTGGTTATTCAACCTTCATCTCTAAAATGTGATTCAACTTACAACTGCATCGTGAATAAGTTTTTTTGCATCTTCGAGATGACTAATAGAACTAATTCTGTCGAGATCGAAAAGTTCATCAACAGAATTTGTTTTAGCATTATAAATATACACCTTTTCAGTGTCGATTATCAGCACTTTTCCAGGATGGAACATATCGCCGCTCATACTGCGCTTTTCGTCAACATCCAGAAAAACTCTGCTATTGTACACGTATTTTCCGACCTGACTTTTTATGTTCGGTTCTGCAGCGACTGACAGTTTAACTTCCACCGGAAGCAGTTTACCATCGAACCTCATCACATAGTCCATAAAGCTGTCGTTAATATCCGGGCGGCAACAGCGGCACTCTGTATAAAACGTCTTTTTATCTCCTATCGCTCTAATAAAGTAATCAACGTAAAACTGACGGAACTGCTTCTCAAGAATAAAGCAGCGACGATATGCATTGGCAATTTCCACCCAGTTTTCATCATTTATCTGCCTGAGCATCATTGGTTTTGCACTCGCGTTCTGAACAAAATCCGGCAAATCATTTGTTTTACCAATATCGCTTCTCAGCAGGTCAAATTCGTTATTAAATAGCGGTGTAATCGCCCCTGCCCGGGTGACATAGATATAATTATGAAAGTCGGAGATGTCAATCGGTTCATCAAGTTCCTGGATATTGTCTATCTCGGCATAATTACGGGATTTCCAATGAAGAATATCACAATAATTCTCAGGTTCTACATACTCCGAGCAACCGCAAACACGGCCGATAGCAAAAATCTTCCCGCCATATTTTGCGTGAATCTCAAGCGCATGATACAAATATGACATAAGGCGATTATAGTCCGCAGATGAATACTCATTCTTTCTTTGAATCAATTCAGTACGAAGCCTTGTAATAGTAGACTTGGCGTATTTTGAATGCATAAAAAACACTATGTCGCCTGCCTTAGCCCATTTAGGAGCTGTCCATTCTATACTTGATTCATTCAACAACACTTCAGGCAGAGAATATCCTTCGTCATTATCCAATTCTTCCAAAGACGAAGATGTAGACATATTTGATATATAGGCCTGAACACACTCCAAGCCGATCTGTTCATCAACAAGCGCTTTCGCCACCTGTTCGGGTTTTTCGTATAAAACTTCCGACTCGCGGCTAATGCGCTTTATTTCACGTTCAGAAAGAGTGCGAAAGGAACGTCCCCTTTCACAGTGAATAATACTATCTACTCTTCCTTTTTCACAAATGCGATTTTTGATAATCATTACTAAGACTCCCAAAAAGGATTACTACTTTTCCACAATGCTTTTAATATAAGACAAAAGATCGGAACAATGCCATATTTTTTTGCTGTCGCTTTCTTGCGTGCTACCTTGCCTTCCTTCTCCCCTGTTCCAGGCGCCCTTCCCGCTCCTCAAAAATAGTAATAATAACTCAACCTCCCCATCGGGAGCGACTTGCCCGAGAGGTAGGTTTCGAGGATGTCGGCAGGGTCGTTGACACCGTCGGTGACCTTGAAATACACGCCGCGGCAGGAGGAAAGTTTGTTGATGCCGAGCGATTTGAGGGGGACGGAGATCTGGACGTATTTACCGTTGACCGAGGTGCGCACGGTGCCGGATTCGGTGCCGTTGCCGTTTTCGTCCAGCAGGTAAAGGGTGCCGCCTTCGGGGGTGCAGTCGATGAGATGGCTGTAGCCGCAGAAGCCTTTCAGTTCGAGCTCGCCGGTGCCGAGGTAGACGTTCATCCAGGAGGGATCGTCGGAGGTCACCACGTCGTTTTCGCAGCGGATCAGGAAGTACAGGTTCGACTTGTCGTGGGCGAGCTTGATCTGCTGGATGTTGTTGTCCGGCGCAGGCTGGGAGTATTTGGTCATACGGTCGACGGAGCGCGAGTTGCGTTCGCGCACGGTCTGGGAAAGAGCTATGTAAGACGCGGAAACGGCGTCCCATTGACCCGGATCACCGTCCACGTCGATGGTGACCAGCGGCTGGGAAACGGCGGCAACGTTGGAGGCGCCTTTAAAGCGGCGGATATTGTCGCAGAGCTGGAGGTAGAAATTGTCCCCGTAACCTTCCTTGGGCATCTCGATGTCCCGGGAAAACTCCTCGTTGAACTGATCCACGAAACCAACCACTCCGTCAACGATCAGCTTCTGCGCGATCCACTCGTTCCAGCCCGTAACGAATACCGTATCGACCTTGTCCATATTCGCGAACACCGTGTCCCACTGCTGCTGGAAATTGATGCCTTCGCGGTACGATTCCCCGTGGTTGTAGTCGTCGGTGTGGTCGTACCCGCGGCCCCAGTTCATATCGCGCTGCGTCCAGGAGCGGCTCATAGGTATAGCCGTGTGCTGGCAGATCGAAACGCTGATGATGCCGTTGTGGATCGGCTGCGGGTAAGTCCATTCTATCCACGGAAGCGCGTCGTCGATAACGTCCTCGCTGGGCCACTGGGTGTATATGATATCGAAGAACTCGTCAAGTTCCGCGTACCTGTCTTCCTGCCCTTCCACCGGGACGCCCATGATCACCGGTGTCTCTCCGTCGCGGCAATACCACAGGTCCCTGTACAGCCCGTCTTTGTACAGCGCGTTATATATCTGCTCCATGGTTTCCACGGAGCGGCTCCTGGTCATGAAGCTGATCTTCGGCACGTCCCATCCCGCGTCGTAATATTCCTGAAAGACTTCGCACAGCGCGATGAACTGGTCGGTATATATCTCGCCGTTGGACGTATCGAAGGCCAGAAAGTCGATGCCCGCGGCCGTGAGCATCTCGCAGTGCCGCGCCAGCACCCACTTGTCGGTCATGCGGTAATAGCCGAACAGCGGCTCGTTCCAGTAGTGGAACGCGTACAACGGGCTGGTGGCAGTCCCCTGCTTGTCCCAGAGCGATTTTCTGTCGTTCTTGAGCAGTTCCGTGATGTTGTAGGTGGTGGTGCCGGAGGCGCCGTGCCAGAGGAAATAGAACATCCCCACCGTCTTTCCGGAGTCCGTTTTAAGCACCGGGTCGAAGGTCCTGCCGAACTCGTCAACGCCGCAGATCAGGTTAACGTTGAACCCGTCGTTTTCGGCGTACGGATCGATCTTTTCGAACCTGGTGCAGCCGGCGAATGCCGCCGCGAACGAGAGCGCCAGCGCCAGGACGGTCAACAAAGCCTCGAGCCTTAGCCTGCAGCCAAAGCCGGAGCGTGCGTTCACGTTTTCGTTCTTGTTTTCGTTCTCGTTTTCTTTCGCGTTCATATTATCGTTCGCGTTTTCCCGGGCAGTCATACGCGCAGGCCCTCACAGTTCGTCATATTTCGCGGCCGAGCCCCTGGCCTTCTCCACCGGGTATTTAGCCTCGTTCTTAGCCATTTTATCGTTGACGATCGCGTCAACGTCAAGCCCCAGTTTGTCGAGCATATTGACGCAGTAAACGATGACGTCCGCCAGCTCCTCTTTAACGTGGTCAACGTCGTAGTTTTTTTCGTCCCACTGGAAGCATTCGAGCAGTTCGGCCGCTTCGATGGCAATGGATTTGGCAAGATTCGCCGGTGAGTGGAACTGGTCCCAGTCCCGGTCCGACGTGAATTTTCTGATGCGTTCGAGTGTGGATGGATTCATGGATGCACCTGTTTTTCCCTTTAAGATCGTAATATTAATAATGTTTTTTTATTAAAATTCTCTTTATGTCTCAAGATCAGTATCAACTTCTGCTTCTTCTTGCAATGGTAGATTAACCGCGTCTGACGTATTGTTAAACTTTGATAGATCACACCATGTTTTCTTCGCAAATTGCAATAATTTGTTTTTTCGTTTTTCAATAGACTCTGTTGTCCATTTTTGTCCCACAAGAAATGAGGTTAATTCATTTTGGCATTTATAAGGTGCTAAAATAAAAAACTTGCTTGTTTTTGTTGCGACATTGCTCCTACCTTTACTTGAGTTTGCAGATTGAGGATCAATAGTTAAATTTCCAATTGAATGAAGATAATCGTTATTGAATTTTTTAGCCGAACCTACATTTATTGGCAATTTAGGGCTAACTACCCTTGATTGTTCCTCGCTATTTCTCTGAGCCACAATATGCTCAATTGTTAATGTTAACCGTGTATCTTTTTTCTCGTTAAGATCTTGATGTGACATTGGTGTTGCAACAGGTTGTTCATTATCTCTAAGATAGTTCTCGTATTTCCAAAAGAAATAATTTCTATCTTGTGAGGAATAAGTTGTAAAGAAATCTGATCTTGAGAGTTTATTTATGAAATCTTCGTCAGTTTTTACGCTTTTAATTAATTTAACAATTGTCCCTTCGAGATCATAGAAATCCCCCTTAAAGTTCTTTGCCATTTCATACCAGATAGATTGTGCTTTTGTAGTTTTATATTCAAGAATAGCATATACTCTAAAACTAAAAATCTCACACAATCGGCAGATCTTTTTAAATTGTGTCTTATCCGAAGTGCCATCTTTTCTATAACATTTCAAAAGCAATGGTAAAAAGTTTGCTACTCTACCAAGAGATATAATATCCTGGAATTCAAGATAATTTGATTTGAACATTTTTTTGATTGCACTAAATGACTGTTGAATATCAAGAGTATATTGGTCAATATAGTTTTGAAATGCTTCTTTGCTTCCTTCTTGAATGAAAGTGTCTGCTTTCTCCTTCATATGCTCCATGTAATGTTGATATCCTTTTTGCTTCCCTTTATTTGTCCATTCTTCGTAAGCAATAAAACAATACTGAAGAATCGCATTCTCATCTCTAATAAATTGTTCAATATCAGAAAAATCTCTATAAATAAACTTAAATCGTTCTTGAATTCTTTCAATAAGCTGCGCTGGTTCTGAAATGCCAACCGCTGCTTTATACATCAGGTAACTTTTCGTTTTTTCCAAGTTTGTAAGGGGCTTTCCTCTATCATTAGTTGTCTCAAATATCATAGCCGCCTCTTTTGAATTGTTGATTAAATACACCAGCACCTCGGTACTTAAAATCTTATCAATAAAAGACAATATCTGTTTTTCGGAACATGTTCTAAGATTGTCATCAAAACGTTTTTTTGCACTCAACAATTTCTTTTGAGAAGGAGTTTGCAATTCTACGATTGGGTTTCCATCTAGTATACACGAAGTAAAGAAGGAGTTATCTTCACTCTGTATACTCAGAATATACAATCCTTTGTTTTTTACAAATCGTGCCAATAAATCATCGGGGTTACAATCTTGCTGATCAAAATCTTTTAATCGAGAAATCAGACAATTCAAAAAAACAACCAAAGTTGTAAATCTCTGTTGCCCGTCTACAATTTCGTATTTTTCTTTGTTCCCTTCTTTTCCAATCTTCTGAAGCAGAATAGTTCCATAGTAATAATTTTCTGAAAAGTATTCAGTCTTAAAGTCCTCATAGAAATCAGTTATCTGCTTATCTTCCCATGCGTACCCACGCTGATAATTGGGTATATAGAAAAGGTTGCGCCCAGTGAAAATAGAGTCTAACGAAAGCCTTCCATTATCCATTTTTGTACTCCTTTGACATACTTTGATTTTCTTTTTTCTGAATTCATATACGTTAGGTTGCTGAGCAGACGCTATATTCAGTATAAAAATCTTAACGTAACATCGCAAGTCGCTCTCTGCCTCCTTAATTGTACCATACTACATTCTGAAAAAGAACTAGTTTAAGGGCATATTTGGAGCTTTTTTAGGATTTGATTATAAGCTTTGCATAAGGCGTTTACCAAAGAATCAACACACGTTGTCCCCCGCTCCCAAAAATAGGCAAAACTCAGTGAAAAATTGTTGATTCCCCCGCCGGAATGCGTTAAAATTATACAGAATTTTGACGTTTTACGAATGCCGAAATGTTTAATTGGTTTCTTTAACGGACTAAAAAGGAGGAAAACACCAAAATGAAAAAGCTTTTATCCGTTGTGATAGTACTTGCCTTGACCGTGGCGCTGTTCGCTTTTGCGGCAGGCGCGGAGGACGATACCATCGAGGTCGATCTCGAGTACGCCACCGGCAATATTGACATTGAATACGACGACGGCAAGTTGATCTGCACCACCACCGGAAGCGATCCCTGGGTCTCCATCACTGTTGACGAGATCGACACTTCCGTGTACAAGTTCTTCACCGTCAGGTACAGCGCTACCGAGGAAGTCGGTTCCAACAACACCTACCTTCAGGACACCGAGGTCAACACCGGCTACTCCGGAACTGCCGGCACCTGGGCTCCCCATAGAATGAACGGCACCGCCGACGGCGCAGTTCACGAGGTGACCTACTCCATCGAGGACAACTTCCCGAAGATGGTCAACACTAAGCTCACCGGCGTTCGCTTCACCTGCTGCGGCGCTATGGACGGCGTATTCACCGTAGAGTCTCTTGTGTTCAGCAAGAACGCTCCCGGCGGAGTTTCCAGTGATCCCGAAGTTCAGACCGTCTGCTTCGACGTTGCCACCACTGAAGGCGACACGTTCAGCTTCCGCGGCTGGGTCGTCGTTGCCCATGACACCATCGCCGATCTCGGCTACCGCATCGACAACGAAGACGCAGTGTTCAGTTCTCTGAATGAGAGATCTGCCGAAGTCTCTGCGGTCATCGGATCCGATCCCGCCAAGACCAACGGCTTTATAGTCGAGCTCAACGCCGCGGATCTTTCCGCCGGCCAGCACACTGTTCACGTGGTCGTTAAGACCACTTCCGGCGCTATCCTTGACGTCAATCCCGAGGGCCAGGATGGCTTCGTGGTTACCGGCACCGCTGCCGAACCCGGAACGGTTCCTGCTACCGAGCCCGAGACCGCTCCCGCTACCGGCGATATGACCGTCGCTGTATTTGCGGCTGTGGCAGTCCTGGCAATGGGCGCCGCCGTGGTGTTCATGAAGAAGAGAGCTTTCTGATCTGATCGAGATCGATCGCCAACTTCTCCCAGTTGAATCAAAAAAGCCGGACGCAAAAGTCCGGCTTTATTTTTGTCTTCCTGGCGCGCGGCCTTCCCTGCGCGCGGTTCCGCGGGGTTCTGTTTCGTGATTTGTTTCGTGCCGTTACGCGCGATACCGTTACGCGCGATACCGTTACGCGCCCCTCCCGGCCGCGGCCGAGAAAACGAACTCGTTCATCCGTTCCCGGTCTTCCGCCGTGATGCCGCCGTGGGGCTGCCCGTCAAGCCGCATATAAGTCACGCTGCGCCCCGCCTGTTTCACCCGCTCTACGTATTGTTCAAGGCCCTCGACTGGGATGATCTCGTCAAGTTCATCTGCCGTGATCAGGTACGGGATATCGGGCAATTCATCAACTCTGCAGCTTGGCGATATCCGGCGGATCGCCTCCTCCAGAGGCATATCGTATGCGTTGACGGCGCTCACGAAAGTGCGAGGAAACGAGTCGATCTCGTCGAAACAATCGACAACGTCGTAGCACGGACAATGGGCCACGCAGGCGTTGACGCGGTGCCTCGAATCCATCGAATAGACCAGCGCCGATTGACCACCCATGCTGCCGCCCATGACCACAAGCCGGAAATCGTCCTCCGTCACCCAGCCGTACTTCCGCATAAACGCGTCCACCACGAGGTCAACGACCCTTACGGCGCCTTTGTTCATCCAGCTCCAGGGCCCCGGGAACGCGTACGCCACCACTATCCCCTTTTCGGCGCAATCCCGCGTGAACGGCGTGTCGTAGACGGTCAAGTTATCCATTGAACCGCCGAGACATGAGCCGCCTCCGAGGCCCGGGAATTCCAGCACCAGAGCCCTGACGGCAACGGCTCCCGCGATCAACGGTTCGTTCGTGCAGCAATAGCAGCGGAGCGTGTCCGGGTTGATGATTTTTTCGTCTTCGCGGCGGTATTTTTCATAGTCGGTCACATGGGTCATATGCATTCCTCTTTTCGGGATCTGTGATTTTATACGCGCTTGTTCACTCGAGCGCCCTGACTATTTTTACAATAACGTCAGAACTCAGATAATTGCGGTCCTTCGTATGGATGACTCGGTCGATATCGTCAATATCTTGCAGGACGTATTCGTTCTCCACCGGGCTGTTCCCCTGAAGCAAAATAACGTAACCTTTTATCCATACTCTCACGTCATGCGCTCTAAGATACCGGGCAAGAATGTCGATCTGTCTCTTTACCTGTTTGATGGGATTCCTGACGGGTTTCCAGTATATTTTGCCCGCATCGGTGACTTTATACTTCTGCCACTCAAACTCATCTTCTCTGCCGTGAATTTCGCCGCTGTAATTCTTTACTTCGATGATAAAGACCCCGAACCGGTTAACGACGACGTTGTCCATTTCGGCCTCTTTGCCTTCGAACTCGACGTTGACGTTGGTCAACAGATTGTCGTCTTCCCGCAGGACCGACGCGATCGCCCGCGAAGCGACCTTCTCGCCCTGGTTGCCCGCGAGCTTATACTCCGGCAAATACTCGGTGTCACAATATCCGTCTCGCCCGCGGCGGTCTCTGCCGTTATCAGTGCCGGATTTGTCCGAACAGCTGATGACAACGACGATCAATATCACCGTCAATATAATTGCGAGCACGATGTACAGCATTGCGGATCTCCTGTCAACATTTTCAACTTGCGAACGGCTTCGGATCGTGCGCGGCGTCGTTCTTGGAAAGCAGGTACAGGCAATACTGGTTCATACTGATTCCCTCTTCTTTTGCGTGCACGGACAATGACCTGTGCAGGCTCTTGGGCAGCCGAAGCTTGAATTGTCCGGAATACTCTGCGAGATCCGTATCATTCTCGGGCTCGGCGATCTCTATACCTTCCTCAAGCGCGGCTTCGAGCCAGGCCTTTTTGGCGTCTTCGGCGTTGGCAATAATGCCTTCCATCGTGTCGGAGCATGTGATGCATCCGGGCAGTTCCGGATAGCGCGCGCCGTAGCCTCCCTCTTCGGTGTCGGGGACGATCTCCAGACGGTAAGGAAGCGACAGATAATAGTCGAGTGTTTTATTATTTGTTTTGTTCATCGTGCTCTTCATTGTTATTCTCGCTCTCTATGGCGTCTTTGACCATTATTACGTAAATGCGTTTTATCGGTTCGTGTGCAGGGATCGTGATCGGCTGGCACCCAGGT
>JAEFAM010000103.1 GCA_016287565.1 Clostridia bacterium | reverse complement strand
TTGTTTATGTCGCGGCGTTCATTGAGCCGACAAAATCTATATTTCGGGGGTCGCCTACGGGCCTGTTTGTAATGACATTGGTTGCGAGTTTATTGATCATCACCGCAGGAGTTCTGCGGATGCGAGACCGGCATAAACAATAATCGAAACGGAGAGGTATAAGATGAAATAAAGTTTCTTTGATCACCGGAGGGAAGGGAATGGCTCTAGAAAAAACAGCCTTAAGCAAAGAGAATATGGAACGTCTTTTGCTTAGTGAATACGGACTTCATCTCATAGAAGAAACGCGTTTATCGCAGGGAACCGCAAATTGCTTCCGCTTACATTGCCGGGAAGGCGAGTTCTTCCTGAAAGAGTATCAGAGCTGGTTTACGCCGGAGGATGTTGATTCGGAAGGAAAACTGGTGTCGTTTCTCATTGCCCGCGGTTTCCCGACGGCCGCTTTCGTAAAGACTGCCTCGGGACAGTACCATACGGAGTTTGGCGGTCATAGGGTCGGCGTTCAGGAGTTTATTGAAGGGGAAACCTATATGAATGCCCTGCCGCACGAACTCCTCCCGGAGTGTGCGCGTTATCTCGGGGAATTACACAACTGCCTCAGAGAATATCCGATGAAGATGAGTATGACTCCGGAGTGGGCGGAAAAATATTCAGCGGAAGAAGCCTCCGGAAAATGCAATGAGCTCCTGGCAGCCTTGGATAAAAAGCAGGACGTCCCGGACCGTGAGAGAATACGCGGTGACCTTCTCTACAAGAAGGAACTGAACATATCATTGACGGATCTGAAAGCATACTATAAAGGCATTACATATACGCCGTCCCATGGGGATTATATGGACTGTCAGTTGATATGTAGTGGCTCCAAGATCAAAGCGGTCATAGACTTTGCGTCCGCAGCATGCATCCCCGCCGTATGGGAGATCATGAGGTCCTACATGCAATCTTCCGGTGCATGCAAGGGCGGAAGTCCCCTGGATCTGGAGGACTTTGTGGCCTATGTCAGGGAATACATGAAATACGCAAAACTTACCCGGCGGGATCTGGAAGCGATGCCTTATGTATACCTGTTCCAGCTGGCGCGCAGTTGCTACGGTTATAAGGAATATCTCCTGACGGAACTGGAGAACCGGGATGAATTATTGCAGTTCGCGTTTTGGCGTACGGAGATCTGCCGTGAGGTACATGGAAGACTTCGGGAAATATCCGATGCATTGCAGAGGCTGTGCCGGATACTATAGTCGGGCTTATGGAGGAGAAAGTATGAAACAATATATCGTAGATGCATTTACAGACGTAGTATTCCATGGAAATCAGGCAGCGGTATGCATCCTGGATGCATGGCTGCCGGAAAAACAGATGATGGATATCGCTGCGGAGAACAACTTATCGGAAACCGCATTTGCCGTTAAAACAGCGGAAGGATACGACCTGAGATGGTTTACGCCCGGCGGTGAGATCAACTTATGCGGACATGCGACACTGGCGACCGCATACGTGCTCTTTACGTATTACGAGAACGATGCCGATCGGATCGTGTTCCACACGCTGAGCGGGGACTTGTTTACCGGGAGGAGCGGAGACTGTATAGAGATGGATTTTCCGGTGTACAGTCTGAACCGGGTGCCGGTCACGGATGAGATGACAGCGGCAATGGGGGCGGCTCCCAAAGAGGCTTACATTGACCGTGACCTGCTTCTGGTATATGAAGATGAAGACATCATTCGGAATATGCAACCCGACTTCGATAAGGTGAAGCTACTGGATGGTCTGGGTGTCGGCGTTACTGCGCCCGGAAAAGACTATGACTGCGTTTCGCGTTTCTTCGTACCCAAACTCAGTGTCAATGAGGATCCGGTTACCGGTTCTGTGCACTGCATAATAACACCGTATTGGATAGAGCGCCTGGGAAAAAGAAGTCTCAAAGCGTATCAGGCATCTAAACGCGGAGGCGAGATGACCTGTGAGCTCAGAAACAACCGGGTGATCATTTCAGGGAGAGCGGTCATATTCGCTGTCAGTGAACTGAGGATTTGATAAGGAGATCGAACGACTTCGGTACCTCTGTCAATGAAAGTTTGACTATCCGCCCCGCTATGTGGATCGATCTTAAACCGAAATGATCCCGGGGCTGCCTGACGAACATGAACCGTCAGATCCTGGCCACCCGGAACGGCCAGAATATGTACTGAACGAAGAGACATTCCGAATCGCTGTCACATAACGTTTTAGTAAACAAACACCGCCCCGGAGGTCAGTTCGCTGCGCCACAGCAATCGGACTTGACATTCGAGGCGGTTTTTATCATAATAACAAGAGAGCCGATTCGCTTATTTGGAGCGTGGATCGGCGGAAAGAAGCTGATTTGAGGTAGTACTATGATCAAGAACTGTAAAATAGCTGCTGTGTTATTATGCGCGGCTCTTCTTTGCGGCTGCTCGGATGGTAAGGATACTTCTACAACGAAGGCGACAGAGAATAGTACTTCTGCCGTAGATGTGAGTGAAACCGGTACGAAAGAGGAGACGAAAGAGGAGACAAAAGCAACGCAGGCGGTTGAAACATCGACGGAGAGCGACAGCGGAAAGAAAGAAGAAGGTCCCCGGCTGGGCTCTAACTATGTATCCACTTATGGAAGGATCGCATACAAAGACGGCGTCACCTATTTCGTTCAGAGCGCCAGGGACCTGACCGGTGTCGATACCGGCTATCCAGACTCCGAGAACATATATATGCTTAGAGACGGCGAAAAGAAGCCGGAGCTTTTGGCAGTGATCCCGGCACCGAAAAACGGAGGAGTCACCCAACTGGGAGTATATTATATTTATCCCACGGACGATGCCTTATACTTCCTGTCCGCGGGTGGGATGAACCCTGCATTCATGGGAATCAATATCAAAACCAAAGAGGTCTTTGAAGCGGTTCCGGTCGACAGCGAATACCGGTTTCGCAGTATTCCGGCGGTAGGTGACGGAAGGCTTTTTCTCAGATACACCAGACCCGATGCCTTCGGAGTGTTAGAGTTTGATCCGAAAAACAAAACGCTGAAAGATCTGGACCTTTCATTTATTGATAACGAAGAACAAAAATATTTCGTGGACGTCCATGACGGTTATACGTATTATGTGAAGCTTACTTCGGACATGGAGCCCTACGGGCTGTTCAGAGCCGATGAAAAAGGAAACGAGCAGGATGTGTGCGCGCTTCCGCAAGACGATGATGCAGTTCCGTATATTATGGGCGATTATGCGGCCTACCGTTGCAAGGCGGAAGAGTTCGGCGGACAAAAAGGCATGGTCTTCGTGAATATTGAATCGGGAAAGAAGTACTACTTGCTTTCGAAAGACGAGATTTGGGAAGAGGGCGCTATAAATGTCTTCGGCGAATATGTTTACTATATCGACAAAGGACGTGGAATCAGCCGCAAACGGATCGCCGAGAAAGCCGAAGCAGAACAACTCATGGAAGGCAGAAAAGATTTTGATACCTTAGCCCTGGCGATCATAAATGATGATCTTTTACTCATAAATGACGATGACATGGCAGTGTACCGTACATCGCTTAACGGAAGAGTCCTTCCGGGCGCCCCGCTTATAAAGAGCTGCGCCGACTCCTATGAGGATAAGCAGGAGGGAGACTGGGTCTATAAAGAGTATGCGAACTGTGTAACTGCTCTAAGATACCTTGGAAGCGAAACCGAAGTGACCATTCCGAAAGAGATCGGCGGGAAGCCGGTAACGATCGTGGATTTGTGGCAGCCTTCTTCCTATGAGGAACACATTCAAAAACTCATTATACCTGATACGGTCGTCAGCATCCATAATGTGGAGGACCGTAGCATCAACACGCTCTACATTCCGAAGAGTGTGAAGCATTTTACGTATAGAGGCTTTGAGCATAGCATTAATCTCGCTGAGGGCGCTACGATCATCTACGAGGGCAGTGAGTCGGAGTGGCAGGCGCTCATAAAGGAAAATGCAGAGCGTTTTTCGGATGTATCGGTAGACACAAGCGGAACAAAGAATCCCGTATTTAAGTTTGAAGGTAAATAAATCACTACAGAGGGAAGGCGACGGCTTCCGCATAGAGTTTTTTCAGGATGTCAATGAAGACGTTCAGACTATCCCGCCGATCTTCTTTGTGCGTGCACAAGACGCATGTGAAGCTTTCTTTGCAGTCAAAAGGAATCCATGCAAACTGGCCGCTATGGTCGTTTAAAAAGCCGGGAGCTAAGCAGACGCCGCGTCCGGCCGCTACATTCGTTAACGTGGAGTCATGGTCGGGACTGTTGAAATAATCGATTTTACCGGAACTGATCAGGCGGCGCTGAACCGCACGTAACGCCGGCGGGGAACCGCCGCCTACCATCAGTGTCCTTCCATAGAGATCCTCTTCGCAGATCCGGTTCCGGTTTGCGAGAGGATCTTCTTTTTGTGTGATCAGGTAGATCCGGCTTTCAAACAGATCGTGGACATGCAGGTCCGCGACCTGGCGGGTCTGCTCCTGCAGGGCAAAAACCATATCCGCCTCACCGCGGAAAAACGCTCCCATACTGTTTTCATATCGGAAGATGGGAACGACCTGCACCTCTGGCATGTCCTCCGCAAATATCCGCATGGCTTCCGGAAGAAAATACAAGGCCTGGCGTACCATCATACAGATGGAAATGCTGTCACGATATTTCGCGCTGTAATTCTGTCCCTGCTCGATGGCGCGTTTCAGGTCTTTGCGCATGCCGGACAGATAGGAAACGAATTGCGCGCCGGCCGGGGTCAGAGTAGCACCTTTGCCGCTTCGTTCGAAGATCGTAAAGCCGACTTCCTCCTCCACGAGCCGGATCTGGTAGGAAAAGGTGGGCTGGCTGACAAACATGTTTTCAGCGGCCCGGCTGAAGTTTTGCGTATGTGCCAGTTCTATGCAGTAATCGATCTGTTTGGTAGTCATCGAAAAATCCCCCAGAATCAGTTATTTAAAAATTAAATCAATTATAGGATATTTGAATTGGATATTTCAAGTGTTCTGTGTGATAATTTTATCAACGAAGCGAATAAACACAGTTCACGAAAACTATAACGGAGGATAACACGATGGCTAAAACACTGATAGCATTCTTTTCAAGAGCAGATGAGAACTATTTTGGCGGAGCAATGAGATACGTAAAGATCGGGAACACCGAGATCGTAGCAGGGATCATGAAGGAGCTGGTCGATGCGGATACATATAAGATCGAGATGAAGGATCCTTATTCACCGGTGTACATGACCTGTATCGATGAAGCGAAGAAAGATAAGCAGAATAATGCAAGACCCGAGCTTACCGGATACTTAGACAGTATCGATGAGTATGACACAATCGTTCTTGGTTACCCGAACTACTGGGGGACTTTCCCGATGGCAGTCGCAACTTTCCTGGAAAGATATGATTTCACCGGAAAGACCATCCTTCCACTTTGCACCAATGAAGGAAGCGGAATGGGATCCAGTGAGAGTG
>JAEFAM010000102.1 GCA_016287565.1 Clostridia bacterium | reverse complement strand
GAGCACGACGGCAAGCTGGGCGACTCAACCTTCCACGTGTATCAGTCGATGTCCTCCGAAGAGATCGCCGCCAAGACGGCAGCGGCCGTTTCCAGAGCGAAGCTGGTATTCAACGAGCCATACGAACTGGCACCTGCCGGCGAACTTGACGCGGCGCTGCCCACGAACCTCGACGAATACGAACCGGAAGAACTGGGGCGGATGATAGCCGACGCCGTGTTTGCGGCGGACGTTGTCCCCGGCGGTTCCATAAACGCGCTGGAAATATTCATTTACCGTGACACCCGCCACGTCGTCAACAGCCGCGGCGTCAACAAATCCCAGACCGTTCACAGGGTGATGATCGAAGCGATACCCACCTTTACCGACGAGCGTCAATCCGTTGAACTTTACGAAGACTACCGTTTCACACGCTTCGACGCCGCGAAACTCACAGCCGAGATCGCCGGAAAACTGAAAGAGGCCTCCGACCGCGTCAGGGCCGTGAAGCCCGAGCACGGTTTTACCACGAATATAGTGCTGAGGCCCATGGAGATCGAAGAACTCGTTTTCGAACTGGCGGACGACTGCAACTACCGCACCATATACGACAATGCCAATCTGCACGGGGAAGGGGACGATCTGCAGCCCGGCAGCGGCGACAAGTTGACGGTGACGATGAAAGCGGTGGTCGAGGGCAGCGAGCGCTCTGCGTTTTTCGACGACGACGGGACGAACCTTCGTGACACCGTTGTCATTAAAGACGGCGTGGTCTGCGGCCGCTACGGCGGATGTCGGTTCGGTCAATATCTGGGCGAAAAGGAGCCCAGCGGCAACCTCGGCTGCATCCGGCTGGAACCCGGCACGTTGACCGACGCGGAACTCGAGGCCGAGCCCTATCTCGAATGCGTATCGCTGTCCGGGATACAGCTTGACCTTTACAACGATTACATCGGCGGCGAGATCCGCCTGGCGTACCTCCACGAAGGAGGCCGTACGACGCCTCTCACTGGCATCACAATGAGCGCCAAACTGTCCGAAGTGCTCGCTGCGCTTCGGCTTCACGAGCGCACCTGCGTGTACGACGAATACGAAGGCCCTGTCAAGTTATTGCTGAAGGGCGTGGACGTGTTGTAAACCGCAGATCATATATGTTTCAATGCTTCAGGACGGGTATGTTGTTGCGTAGGAGCGTGCAGAAAATGAAAGGAAGTCTCAAAAGATTGCTTGGCCTGCTTTTGCCTGCCGCAATGATCGTTGTTGCATTGCTTTTAAACACTGCGTGCAATTCCGGCGCCGGCGGCGCAAGGACGTACCCTACAAGCATCGAAGAAACAGATGACCCTGATCTTGCCCGTGACAAACAGATCCGTAAGATCATGGAGGGTATGACTCTTGAAGAGAAAGTTTATCAGCTCTTCATAGTTTTGCCGTATGCTCTGTCTGGGACAAAAGAAGGCAAGCCTTATTATACCGTTGAAAGCGGTTTTATTGATTCCATAAAGGAGCATCCCGTAGGCGGGATTATTCTCGATAAGACTAACGTAAAGAGTGAAGCCCAGCTGAAAAAGTTGACTGCAGATATGCAGTCCTATTCGGAACTGCCGCTTATTGTTACGTGCGACGAAGAAGGCGGTACGGTCAGCAGGCTCAGATCTCTGATCTCCGGTCCCGACAGCCTTGACTCTATGTACGCATATAAGGACAAAGGAACCGGGACCGCAAAGGCTAACGCTCTGACGATCGCTGCGTATATGGTAAAATACGGTTTTAACGCAGATCTTGCCCCGGTTGCCGACGTCTGGTCGAATCCTGACAATACGGTCATCGGCAACAGATCGTACAGCGACGATTTCCGGCAGGCGGCTGCTCTTGTAGGCGCGGCGGTCGAAGGTTTCAGAGAGGGCAATATTGCCTGCACGCTTAAACATTTTCCCGGCCACGGCGATACGGTGGATGATTCGCACTCTTCCGCCGTCCACGTGACTAAAACGACAGCAGAGATCAGGGCGCAGGAATTCCTTCCATTTAAAGCCGGTATCGAAGCCGGGGCGCAGATGGTAATGATAGGCCATCTCAACGTCGACGCTTTGGATGAGGATCTGCCTGCAACGTTCTCTTCGGAAATAATTACGGGCTGGCTGCGGGGTGAACTGGGATTCAAAGGCGTCGTCGTAACTGACGCGCTTGAGATGGGAGCGCTTGACGGTTATACCGACGCGCAGAAAGCGATATATGCTGTCGCCGCCGGTGCTGATATGCTCCTTATGCTTGACGATCTCGAAGCTTCGGCAAACGCGTTGATCAACGCGGCCAGGGCGTCCGCCGGCGATCAAGAGGCGGCAAATGAATTGAGCGAAGAGCTCATAGCTTCCGGCAATGCCGAAAAGATCACCGAATCGCGAATCGATGAAAGCGTTTACCGCATTCTTTATATGAAAGCCGAACTGGGACTTCTCGTCGATCCGCAAGCGTAAGAAGAACCCGTATGAGCCACTGTTCATCCGAGGCGGATCTGTTAGGTATCCGCCTCTTTTTGATCTTAACGGACAGCCTGCAAAAGGTTGACAACCGGAACGTTTGGAATTAAAATCCTGGTATGAAAAGTATGAAACATAAACTACTCAAGAAGATCGCAATGACGTTTACCGCGGTGCTGATGACATGCGCGGCATTGACCGGTTGCGGCCTTACAGGCAGGTTCACCTGGTCAAATCCGATATCCGGTTACACGCCCGACGGGAAAGGATTGCGGGATCCGTTCATACTTAAAGTGGGTAACTGCTGGTATATGACCGGGACCATGTCGCCCTACGGGATCGTCGAGGGGCAGCGCCCTCAGGGAGTGCCGCTGTACCGCAGCCGCGACCTTAAGAAGTGGGTCTTTCTGGGGATAATGGTGGCAAGGCCCGACGATTCGGAGAACAAGTGGTACCAGGAACGGTTCTGGGCGCCGGAACTGTTCGCCTTCAACGGTAAATACTATATCACGGTCAACTGCTGCCTGAACGACGGATCGAGCCACGGAATGCTGCTGGCCGTTGCGGACGATATAGAAGGCCCCTATACAGTGTTGACCGACGAAAAACCGCTGGCATACGGCAACGACGCGCACCTTTTCGCGGACGACGACGGCAGGACTTATCTGTTTTCTTCTGGCATCTGCGGCGCCGAGATAGACCTGGAAAAAGGCGAGCTGAAGACGGGGCTGAAAACCCTGTTCACGCCGATAAAAGGTTCCATCGAATGGAACGGCGAACACAGCGGAGTGGGTTTCGAAGGGCCCTACGTCGTCAGGCACGGCGATACTTATTATATGTTCTATTCCACCTGGACAAGGGGCTACGAAGTGGGCATTGCGCGCTCCAAGTCGCCTCTGGAGGGCTGGGAGATCGACCCCGAACCCATCTACGGAGGCATCAACGAGAACAGCTGCCTGCACTACGGCGGTATATACGAAAAGGGCGTTTACAAGTATCAGGACAAATACCGGGAGGCCGGGCACAACTGCGTGTTCACCGGCCCCGACGGAGGGACGTGGATAGCGGCCCACGCGTACGACTTCGTTGACGGAGAAGTGAAACTGGTGATCGACAGGATCGTGATAGACGACGAAGGAGTACACGTGATCGATATTGACCCGGATACCGGTATCGTGATCGAAATAAAAGGCCCCACTTGGGGCAAGAGAAGCGTTAAGATCGATTAAAACGCTTGAGCAGAGAGGTGACGCGATATATGAAAGCAACGAAGCGGGAACTTAAATTTGCGGCGGAGCATTTCGGAGAGGTGCAGCACACTACGCTGAACCCCGAAGGCCCGGGCGTCGTTAGGATACATCTGGTGCCGCCGAAGACCGAAACGGAAACGAAACAGATATACGCCGGAACGGCAATAATAAACGGCCAGGACGTGATCCCCGTAAACGTGGCATGGTGCGTGCTCTTGACCGAACTCATAGGTGAGATCAATAAATACAGCGGACGCCAGATCGGCCAGGAAGACGTGGATACGATCGTCGACAACACGTGCGCTTCGGTCAAAAAGATCTACCCGTTCGTATCTAAAAAGCGGCTCCGCACCGACATTTTCCGCATAATGAACACGTTCAGGAACGTGGCGTACGGGCAGCCCCCGGAGGAAGACATCGAATATATCCGGCTGGGAGATTACGCTCCGTTTATGTCAGCGCCCCACCGCATGGACCTGCTGGTGAGCGCCATGACGAGGGAAGGGCAATGGCATTGCAACCTTAAATGCGTGCATTGCTACGCCGCGGGGCAAAAGGACTCTTCCGAGGCCGAGATCGGCACTGAAGAGTGGAAGCGCATAATCGACAAATGCCGGGCCGTCGGGGTGACTCAAGTGACGTTCACCGGAGGAGAACCCACGATGCGGGACGATCTGTTCGAACTGATAAAGTATGCCAGATGGTTCATCACGAGGCTCAATACCAACGGAGTGAAATTGACGCCGGAATATTGCGAGGGGCTGAAGAAAGCGTCCCTCGACTGCATGCAGATCACGTTCTATTCCGCCGACGAATCGGTGCACAACAGGCTCGTAGGAGCCGACGGGTACAGGAGGACCGTTGCCGGAATCGAAAACGCGCTGGCAGCCGGGATAAACCTCAGCATCAATACGCCTCTCTGCACGCTGAATAAAAACTACGTCGACACGCTCCGGTTCCTGCGAGAAAAAGGCGTAATATACGTCACCTGCTCCGGCCTGATCACCACGGGCAATGCCGCGGGAGAGGAGTCGGGCCGCCTGCAGCTTACCGAAGAAGAGATGATGCAGACTCTGAAAGACGCGGTGGAATACTGCTTCGCCAACGGCATGGAGATCAGCTTCACGTCTCCCGGCTGGGTCAATGAAGCTTTCTGCCGCGAGCTGGGCATCAACGTACCCACCTGCGGCGCCTGCCTCAGCAATATGGCGATAACCCCGGGCGGAAACGTGGTGCCCTGCCAGAGCTGGCTCTCCGACGAGCCGCTGGGCAATATGCTGAAAGACGACTGGAAAGCCGTCTGGAACGGCCCGGAATGCGTTAAAAGGCGCGAGTATTCCGCGGGAATGTGCGGCGAATGTCCCTTAAGGATCCGGGGAGGGAGGAACGGCTGATATGAAAACACGCAAAGTATTGACTGCTTTTTCAATTGCCGCGGCGGTGCTGCTGGCGATATTGACGCTGCTCGGCCCGGTACGCGCAAGCGCCGGAGACCTGGACCGCATCAGATATTACGAGATCACCGTCGACGTCAACGAAGACGCCACCCTGAACATGGTGTATAAGATCGACTGGGAAGTGCTGGATTCCACCACCGAAGGGCCGCTGGAATGGGTCAAGATCGGTATCCCCAACCACCGGAACGTCTCGATGGAGGCGCTCTCGGACAACATCAGTTCTATCAAATATCTGAAAGATGACGGCTCGTACGCGCGGATCGATCTGGACCGCAGCTACCGTAAGGGCGAGGTCGTCAGTTTCTCCTTCAGACTCGTGCAGGA
>JAEFAM010000101.1 GCA_016287565.1 Clostridia bacterium | reverse complement strand
ATCGTGCTCGGCTGGCACCCAGGTTTTCGGAACGTTTTATGGCTGCTGCCGCTGCCAGGTCTGCTCATAGTATATCCGTATGCCTCGAGAACTTTTCGCAGTTCTTCAAAGCGCATATTTTTGTCTAATGACTTGATTTTTTGAAGGAGTTTGTCGAATTGAGACATACAGCCCTCCTGTTGTTTATATTATAAATGGTGTCACATATGGTGTCAAGTGTGTTTTGATAAAAAAGAGACTGCCTGAGTTCGTTAATGAAACTATCCAAGCTTTGTCGCTATGGTGTCTCGAATCAGCTCCTTCATAAAAAATCGAGGGAATCAACAGTTTCTGCCAATTCCCTCGAATCTTTTTTCTGTGTGGCGCTGTCTAAAAACAGTTCGTCTATTAAAAGTAGAGAATAAACAAAGTTTTATGTTTTATTCTCAAAACCTGTAAAGCCGTTCAAAATGTTCAGCCTTCAAGCACCTTGATGATCTCCTTCGCGATTATCCTGTGGCCCGCATATGAAGGATGCACGCCGTCCGCCGTCCAGACCTCAGGCGCGGCATTGACGGAAAGGTTGTAGAAAATGCCGTCCATCGGTATGTAGGCGTCCGCATACTTCAAAGCCAGTTTGCGAAGCGCGTGGATCTTCGGCTCCAGATCCGCTCTCCAGGCGTCCGTGACAACGCCGGTAGGAACGGCGAAAGGCTCGATGATTATCAGCGAGGCGCCCGCGTCCTTTGTCCGCTTCATAATGTTTTCGCAGTTGGCCGCATACTCCTCCACCGTGGTGGGATCGTTGCTGTCGAAGGCGCGCCAGGTATCGTTGATGCCGATGAGGATCGTTACGACCGTCGGTTTAAGGTCAAGCGTGTCCTCCTGCCATCTTGCCACCAGATCCTTGGAGCGGTTGCCCGAAATGCCTTTATTGTAGACCTTCATCGAAAGCTCCGGATAGAAGTTGTCGATATACTTGGCCACCATTCTCGAATATCCAACGCCCAGCTGCTCCGGGTCGCCGAAGCGCCCCGCGTCGGTAATGCTGTCTCCCTGGATGACCAGGACGCCGTCTTTACTTAACATAATTTTTTCCTCCCATTTTAGAGTGTGTCGATCATACTGCAACGTTGACAATATGGCGTATCATTCGGCAACGGTCTGCTCGGAATCGCTGAGCGCGAACATTATCAGGAACAGCGATTCGAAATCGGTCGAAGCGGTCCAGAAGCGGTAGTACATGCGTCCGGTGGGGACAACCAGTTTGTGCTGCGCTTCGTCGTCTTCGTGTACGTAAACGCTCGAGCTCTCGATGCGCGCGTACGCTTCGCCACCCCTGGTCACGTCGTATTTCGCATACGGGAATTTGCTGAACAGGCTGGTTTCGATGCGAAGGCCGCGCTCGTGAACGAGATCCCAGACGTTCTTGCCGTCGATCTTGAATCCGGACTTGTTGGAGAACAGTTCCTCATTGTACTCCGTTGTCATGGTATGTCCGACCTGGTGATCGGTCACGGTGCCGGTAGTGTGGTCGGTAAACTGGAACTCGCGCGCCCCGATCAACGCGTTCTTGAGCATTTTGCCCTCAAACAGCGGCTTGCGATCCGCATCCTCGATGAGGTAGCCCGGCCTGAGGGAATTGCCGTCCCAGCGGAAATAATACTCCGTGACGCCCTCGGCGGACTTGATCTGCTCGAGCTGCTTTTTGGCCTCGGCGGTGGCAACAGGCGCCTCGATATCGGTCTGCTTGCTCTTCTTAAAGGCCTTGACCGTCAGATAAACGCCCAGGGCAATGGCGATGACGCCGCCGGCAATAAGGGCGATCGGCAGGATCTTGCCGCTCTTGGTATTGGTGATTTTAGTGGGATCTTTGGCGTCGTAGAAGACTTTGATCGTGTCGTTCTTCTTGTACTGTTTGTCGATATTGGCAAATTCGCCGTTGGAGTATTTCTGCCCGTTCGCTTCATACTCGAACTTCACGGTGTACTGCTTCTGGCCGTTGTCGTCGGTGCCGGTCTCGACAGAGTCTTCCAGGACGGTGCCGGTGGTCTCGATGTAATCTCCGGAATTGAAGATGACCAGGATGATGCCGAATATCAGAAGGGCAATTCCAATGGGGATCAGGATCCTTGCAGGACCGGTGTTGCGCATGAGTCTGCTGAATTTGTTTTCAAAACTCATAGTTACGGTCTCCTTTGAATAGAAAGTGAGGGGCTCGCGCAGTGTGCTCGTGCGGATCAACGCTGATTCGCCCGGAAGCACGGTGGTTCGCGCCGATGCACGCCGATTCGCCCGGAAGCACGGTGGTTCGCGCCGATGCACGCCGATTCGCACGGATGCGCGGTGGTTCGCGCCGATGCACGCCGATTCGCACGGATGCGCGGTGGTTCGCGCCGATGCACGCCAATCGCACGGATACACGCCGGTTCGCACGAAACCACACAGATCCCACGGATCCGCGCGGAGAACAATATGTCCGGCAGCGCAAGTTTTCCCGACATCATTTTTACCACAAACCGGGGGCCGGAGTCAATGCCGAGCTTGAACGTATCAATGAAAACGTTGGCGACGCCGTCGTTGCCGCTTTGTTGCCCATTTCAGGCTTTCGAAATAATTTGAAGTTAAGTAAAACGCCTTAATTTTAACAATTTTACTTACATTGTCGCTCATTTGACCGGTCAGGCGCTGTCTCCTGGTCAAAATTGTCCGTCATTTTGGGCAAGATATCGGCGCAAATCAGTTAAAAATCGGACGGCAGACGCGCATCCTTTGCGAAATTGCCACCTCGGCAAGTGAAAGGACAATATACATAAAGCCGCGTTGCCCGGTCTAAATCATCACCTTGATAAAATGAACGATTTTGGCGGACAGACAGAGCACAAGTTAAGTAAAAGCATAGAAAAATATGTTGTTTTGCTTAACTTTCATTTTTCAAAAATGCGTGGGCAGAGCAGGCCGGCTAAAATGAGCAAACAGGGAGACGATCGTCAGCGGCCAGGCAACTTTTTTAAGAAAAAAACAGTTTGATTTATACAACCGACTGATATATACTAAATAAGTAACAGTGGCGGCATATGCTGCCGAACGATTTTACAGGAGGAAAAAACATGAAAAAATTACTTGTTGCAATTGTCGCAGTCGCAATGCTTGCCACGATGTTTGCAGTAGTATCCAATGCCAACGGCGGTCTGTGCGTTGACGGTGCGTATCTGACGAACGATCCGGACGGCGTTGCCGCAAAGCAGAATCCCTGGATCGCTGCCGAAGGCGAGAAGGACTGCACCGGCCTCACTGCCGGAGGCGATATCGGAAACATCTACAACCTGGGTTATTCTCACTTCCATCTCCAGGGATGGTGGGGAGACCAGGATGAACTTCTGGACTTCGGTTATCAGATCAATGACGGCGAGATCACCTGGGGCGCTCTTATTGAAAATCCCGGACTTGCCGAGGCTGCAGGCTGGCCTTACTGTGCCCGCTACAACCTGACCCTTCCTCTGGAGAGCGGAACCGTTGCGCTGAAGCTCTACAAGAAGACTCCGGCCGGCGAATCTGTTTTCCACACGATCAACTACGTGAACGAAGAGTCCAACGAAGTCGTCTATGAGCTCAAGGCCATTTCCGGCAACGACGGAGATCCCGGACATGCCGTATGGCTCAACGAAGACGGCGAATATTGCGGAGTCAAATTCACGACCACCGACGCTATCGACGGCATCGACCTCTACTTCTGGGCGTCCAACGGCGGTAACGGCGCTCTTGGAACCTTCAAAGGCGAGATCTACAAATTCGACACCAATATCGATAATACGCTCAGCAAAGAGCCCATCGCTACCAAGACCCACTCCTGGGAAGGCGACAACAGGCCCGGCTTCAACTGGCATTTCGACGAGCCCCTTGAAAAAGGAACGTACATTTTCAAACTCACGATCATTGGCGATACCGCTACCGGTGTTAGCCAGGAAACTGCATACGTAGTATTCCCCGCTGTCAACGGCGAGATCGACGAGACCAAGTACGAATACATCAACACCAACGTTAAGTTCAACTTCGGCATTTTCGGCGACAACAGGATCAGCAATGACGAATTCTACGCCGTCAATCCCGAAGAGGGCACCGTTCCCGCTACCCAGCCCGGTACCCAGGAGACCCAGCCTCAGACCGGCGACGCTACCGTGGCAATGTTCGTTGCCATCGCCGTACTCGCTATGGGCGCTGCCGTCGTATTCATGAAGAAGAAAGCTTTCTGATCTGATCGAACCAGATCGAACAGCTTACAGCTGAAAACAAGCAAAGCCGGACCTTAGCGCCCGGCTTTGTTTTTGTTTGGTCATTAAGAGCTGAAAACTTACGGTTCGTATGGAAGCCATGAAACGTAAGCGCAGCCATCCTTGCCCGCGGAATAATAATCAACGAGCCGGATCGGCTTCCCTTCCGAAGAAACGGCCATTAGATCGACGATGCTTCTTCCTTCGAAAGGGGTCGATTCAGCCAGGTCGGATAATCTAAAGCGAGTCTCCGGCCCCGCCTCCCCTTCCATACGCAGCGCCAGAAGCACCGGTCCGGTGTAAACGGAGACTTTATTGCCCAGCCTGGCTTTATCCGCGATCCAGAAACGAGGCGCCATATCCAGCGAAAGCTCCACCACGTCGCCCGGGGCCCAGGTCCGGTGGATCACGAAATAATTGCCGCATCTGACCTCTCCCGGAGCCGCTTGGATGCCGTTGACCGCCAATGCACTGTTGTTCGACCAGCACGGGATGCGGATATACAGTTTGAACGCTTCGGGCCTGTCCGGGGTCAACGTGATCTTCACGTTCCCGTCTTTCGGGTACGCGGTCTCCTCTCTGATCGACAATCCGTTGCCCGTGCCTGTAAACGTATCCAGTTCGCACTCGCCGTAATAGTTGAGATAAACGCCGTCTGCGCCCGTAAGCGCCGCCCACTCCACGACCTGGGTCAAGCCTCTGTTGCCGTTGGCCTGGCAGCATGACATATCCCTGCCGCCTTCAAAAGAGTGGCCTTCCAGCGTGATCCTTGCCGCCTCCCGCGCCCCGTCGGAAGGGTTGAAATATGTGAAATTCCGTTCGCCTTCCAGCAGCGAACCAAGCGTCGCGTTGAAGAAGGAAAGCTCAAGTTCATCTGCAACGTACGAGTCTTTCGATATCTTAAGATAGTCCGTTGAAAACGCCATCCAGGCCACCGTATTGCAGGTCTCGGTGCCGTCTCCGTACAGATCGTCCGTGGCGCCCTCGCCCGTGCCGAAACTGCCTGTATTATGCCTGTCGGACCTGACCATGCCGCGCCAGAGCAGCTCGAGGCCGGTCCTGTATTCCTCATTCCCTGTGGCCCTGTACAGCGCCGCCAGCGTCTCCAGCGAATAGATGCCTTCCCAGCGTGGCTGGCCCGATCCGGCAAAAGTTTTGCCCTCCATCGCGGCTTTCAGCCAGCCGCAGCACAGCGTCTTCTTGGTATAAAAATCGAGGTATTCAACGTTCCAGTCAACGGCAACGATCTTCTCGGCGGCTTCCAGATATTTCCCGTCCCCCGTCTCTTCGTACAGCAGGGCAAAAGCGTGTCCGACGGCAAGGTTGCCTTCCGCCCATTTCCGC
>JAEFAM010000100.1 GCA_016287565.1 Clostridia bacterium | reverse complement strand
AGGAAAAGCGCCAGGAAAAGCGCCAACAATGCGCAATAACGCGCGTGCTTCAAAAAGTTGTGGACAATTCCGTCCCGTTGTGGTATTATACGTTCCGGACAGCCGCGCAGGCGGACAAGTCCGATCTTTGCGGGTGTAGTTCAATGGTAGAATTCCAGCTTCCCAAGCTGACTACGGGGGTTCGATTCCCCTCACCCGCTTTTTTTATGCCCTTCGGGCAACGATGCGTGCTTCGCACATAATGCTTGCCATGTCGGGCAAATGATGAGTGCGCTGCACATGATGTTGCCTACGGCAATGATGCTTGCCCTGACGGGCAAATGATGACGTTCGCTTCGCTCACTAATACAGTGGAATATAATTATTCCTCAATTAGTCTCGCAGAGACGTCATCATCAGCCCCGCAAGGGGCGACATCATTCCATCATCAGCCCCGCAAGGGGCGACATCATTTTGCGAAGTCATAAAGCCCTTTTCGGGCATAAAAAAAGCTCTTAACCGGAGTCGGACCGGTGACCTCATCCTTACCAAGGATGCGCTCTACCTACTGAGCTATAAGAGCAAAAACGGGCGCGCTTTTCAGTTGCGCGCCACGTATTATACAGTGCCCCCGAAGCTTTGTCAACCGCTTTTTTCAGGCTTTTTGGCTTTTTTTGAAAACGTTTTTTGAAGAAGCTCCGGGCGCCTCTCAGGCTTTAAGCCTCGCTTTTAGCCGCTAACGGTCAGGGCGCGACGTACAGTATCATTATCTTGCCCACCGTGCTGTCCATAAACGCGTACTCGTCGCTCCAGCCGGGGCCTCCGGTGCAGAACGAATCGGGGCCCGTGGCTCCGGGATCCGCGGGAAGCTGGTGAAGCGGCCCGAAGAGGTTCTTGCGGCTGGGCACGAAGGTGACGTTGATCTGCCTGCCTTCATTGACCCAGTCGGTGACGTCCGCTGAGTAAGGGCTCCAGCCCAGCACTTTTTTGTCGGGAGCGTTGATATCTTCGGAAGCGGTGACCTTGACCAGGCTGCCCACGTATTCGGGCACGCGGACGATCACTCTGTCGCCGTTTTCGGGTTTCTTGATCTTGCCGAGCTTATAAGTGAGAGCGCCGGTGTAGAAAGGCATATTGTACTCTTTGAGGTTCTTGTAGCCGATCCTGGCGGGCAGCGTCGTCAGCACGTTCATATCCCAGGAGGCCTTGACGCCGAACTCGCCGTAGAGGTATACCGCCTCGATGTTGGTGGTGCGCATGAAGTCGGTGCTCATCGTGAGCACGTTCTCGCCTTCTTTCACGACGCCGGCGGGTATCTTAAGCACCTGGAGGCAGTTGTCGATCCAGAAGCCGTCCTCCGGCTTATGGGTAAGTTTCTTTCCGTTGAGCTTCACTTCCCACTTTTCGGGGCGCTCCAGAGCGAGTTTCAGTTCTCCTTCCGGAACGGTCTCGGCGCCGAACCGGAACTTCAGATCCACCTTGCCGTATTTTTCCGTGTAGTGCAGTTTGGCGTACCAGGGCTGGAGCATTCCGCCGCCTCTGTGTTCGATGCCCACGAGATCCCGGACGGCGCGGTCAACTTTGAGTATCTCTTTGGCCGGCTGCCACTTGCCGCCGCCCAGGCGGTATTCTGCTTTGTCCAGCACCAGCACGTTGGGCTCGTCCATCTTATAGGAGAAAGAAGGCCCCGCGGTCTTGATGTAGACTACCTTGCCGTTTTCAGGCTTGAGAGGCAGTTTTTCCGCGTCGGGAGTGAGCACGAATATATGCTCACCGCCGGGCAGGAGCTCGAAGGGGATCGTGAACAGGCTGCCGGAGCGCTTGTGTGCCACCTTGTATCTGGCGCCGTCGGAAAGGACCCACTCCTGGGCGCTGACGCGGCCTTTAAGCACGCCTTCGTTGTCCCGGATCCTGAGGGTCAGGCCGTCGATCTTATTGACGCCGTCGGAATTGATGAGGGCAACGTAGAGGTTGCCGTTGTCCGGATCGAATCTGGCCTGGACAAGCACGCGCCCTTCTTCTTTCCCGTCACGGAGCACCTGTGTGTCGATCCCGATGCCGCCTCTGAGCGCCGCGGCAATCTCGTCTCCGTCGAAACCTGTCCTGACCGCCTTCGCCGCCAGTTCCGCCGCCTTCTTCGAAGGTTCTGCGTCAATATATTCCGGCGCCTCTCCCGCGAATATCAGCTTTCCACCCTTGTCCGCAAACTTCTTAAGCAGCTTGTATGTGGAAGAACGCATAGTCTCCGCGCCGCCCACGACAACTGAGCGGTACACGGCCCTGCCGACGCGCAGCACCGTCTTTCCGCCGGAAGTCTCCACTTTGGCCAGCCTGCTCATCATCTCCTCGTCGCCGTAGTCGAAATCGATATGGCGCTGCTGGAGCATATAGAACATTTTGCGGTAATTCTCCTCGATCCTGTTTACGTCCGGATCCACGGAGCTGATCCAGCGGGCCCAGCCCATATGGATGCGGCTCCAGACCGACTCGATAGGGTTCAGCACCAGCACGTCGCAGGCAGGCCTGCCCTGGCGCATCACGTAGCCGAACCTGGCGAAATAGGTCTCCACCGCGTTGTAGTCTTTGTAGTACGAAGCCTGGTGCAGTATGCTGGCGGGATAGTCTCTCTTGCTCTCCCCTTCCATAGTGTACCAGGAAAGGTGCGGGCAGCGGAGATTGATGCCGTATAGCGCCTGCCAGTCTCCCACCAGCTTGTGGCCTTTAAAGTTGAACTGCCAGCCGGTGCAGCCGTAGAGTTCGGAAAGCCTCCAGTCCTTGCCCAGCTGGCGGCAGGAAGATTCGAGCTGCTTCGCGGCCCAGTAGCACCTGTTGCCGCCGGTGAGTATGTCGATGCCGGGATAGCCCATGTGCTCGTAGAATCTCATCAACGACCCGTTGGGCACGGTCTGGTTGGACAGCGAATCTTCGTGGAGCACGTGGCCCGTGAAGATTATGCCGTTGTCCTCGCACCATTTGTTGATGGGCGCGGCAAAACGCTCCAGGAACAGCGCGTTGGCCAGGTCGACGATATCGTGCTTCACCGGCCACACTTTCCGGCCGTCTTTAAAGTAGAAGATCTCGGGCAATATCGCTCTGGCGCTGTACCCGTACCGTTTCTCGAACTCCTGGAACAGATCATCCGTGTAGCAAAGGCTGCAGGTGCGTTTGCCGTCCCGCTCGGAGAAATTGTCCAGCATATGGCCCCTGTGAGGCTCGTCGGTGAATATGCCCTTTATAGACCTGCCCAGCCTGTCTCCGCAGCGCTTTTTATATTCTTCGTGAGTCAGCTCGACGAATTTCATCGTGGCCTTGAGGCTCATGGTGTCGATGTAGGTGGTGCCGTTGTAGCCGCTGGAAGGAGCGTCCGGCACTACGGTGAACCGCATCACTTTGTAACCTTCGGCAGGCGCGGGCTTCTCGCCCTTTTTAAGCTCCCTGTAATCGAACAGGTCCCAGCCTTCCACCCTGCCGTAGAACACTGCCAGATCGGCGGGATCGGGAACGTACTGTTCCGGAGATATCTCGGTCAATACCAGGGACTTCATCCTGTATTGCGGGTCTACCGTGACCTTGCCCCCGGCGGATCCGCTGGGCCACCGGTCTTCGTCGTACAGCCAGGCCTCCAGCCCCTGCTTCTCTCCCTCGTCGGCAACGGCGTTTATCATGTCGAACCAGTCGTCGCCCAGGTATTCGGTGATGAGTCCCGCCCGGGAGTGCATGAAATATCCCCCGAAGCCCATCTCTTTCATCACTCCGACCTGCCTGATCAGTTCGTCCTTCTCAAGCTCGCCGTTCCACGACCAGAAAGGTTTTCCGCGGTATTCCGCACCCGGTTCCTGAAAGCCCTCAAGCAATTTTTTGCCGTTCATACACGTCCTCCTGTTTTAAATTCGGTCAGCTGTTTCCAGCAGTTTTATATATCTTTCGTTAAAACGGTCGCTGTCGTCGTCTCTGGATATGAAGCTCCTGCCTGCGGCCTCCTCCAGCAGCTTTTCCGCCGCGGCGATCAGGAGCTTTTTACCTGACGCGAATATCTGCATGAACAGGTCCGCGTCCTGGAGGCCGTCCCTCGTATTCATAAAGCGCAGGCCGGGGTCAAGCTTCCTGCGGCGCAGGTTGGGATAGACTATTGCCCCGTCGCCCTTGAATCTGGCGTCCGCGTTGTAGCCGTAGAGAGAATCGCCGTTGCCCCAGTAGTTGAAGCCCCAGTGCAGGAACCCTCGGGCGCCCACGGACACGCAGGCCCATTCCATCTGCCTCGACCGGATGAACGGAAGGTCAACGAATTTGTTGAGCCACCAGGATTCTTCCGGGAAGCAGCAGGAATAGAGCCACAATTCTCCGCCCCTGCCCACGTAATCAAAAAACACCGGCGGGTCTTCTTCGTACACGTTTATGCGGGGCACGGCCCATTTTGCGTTCCCGGTGATGACCCTGGCGCTCTCGATCATATCGAGTGGCTCTCCCGTGGTGAGGCATGGCGCGGCTTCGTGAAGGATCGCGTCTGCCCAGAGCCAGGCTTCGGTGGTATGGGGCTCGTCTTCTATATGGGCGCGGAATATGCCATCCCAGCCCTTTTCTTTAAGATGGGCCTGCACTGCGCCGTATAGTTCTCTCAGGTATTTTTCCGCCGGTTTCGTCAACGTCTCCAGCCGCTCGTTCTCGCCTCCCGGCCCTATGGCGTCAAGATATTTTCCTTCCACCGACTGTATGGGCGCGTTCAGCGTAAACTCCCTGGCCGCGGCACGGTCGATAAACGTCTGCACGTACCTGTCGAACAGCTCCCAGCGGAACTCGTATGATTCGTCGCTCTTCTTTTCGCTTCCCGCCCTGGTGAGCAGCTCCTTCAGGGACACGCAAATGACGTTGTTCCGGAGCTCCCGCATCACGTCGGCGTAATGGCCGAGCAGCTCCCACCACTCGTCGGTGAAGCGCCTGATCTTGCAGCCTTTCGGAAGCAGCTGGGTGTTGAAGAAATACTCGTGCCCGAACCGGGACGAGGCGGCAGGCGCGATCACCGCTTTATGCACGGTGAGGGCAACGTCAACGGCCGCTTCGCCGGAACCGGCGCTGAAAGTCACCTTGAATTCCGTTGTCCCCGGCGCCGCGTCCTCCGGAACGTAAAAGTCGATCAGAAAGCCCTGGGCCATATGGGGCGGGATATTGATATTGACCCTGCCCGGCCTCAGCTGCGTCAATCTGTCGGGATAGGCGGTCATATCGTTGTACACCGTATATTCCTGCTTGAAAAGCCTGATCCCCAGCTTCTTTTCCCGGGCTCCGTCGGCCCGGACGACAGAGATTTTATTGAGATGGACTGGATAGATGTCTCTTAAGATGATCTGGGCGGAAGCATAGCCGCCTCTCGCCCCGTGGATACAAACGGACTGACGCGAAGTTCTCTCCGGCCTGGCGTTCGGGAACACGCGTCTCGTTGAAAATTCGGTCCATATAAACATATATTCTGCCTCCCTGCTCCGACAGATACTTAAGCTGCCTAAATGTTAACATTTCAGGGGGGCGGTTGTCAATTAAAACAGGAGCTTTTTTATGCTTTAGGGCAGCGGGAAAACGTAGGTCAGAAGGATGATCGAAGCGCCGAAAAGCAGGAACACGAACAACGCGATGA
>JAEFAM010000099.1 GCA_016287565.1 Clostridia bacterium | reverse complement strand
GGCCTAAGATGTCGCCTGTGGCGTAAGATTCGAAATTCTCCTCATAGACTTGGTCGTAAAATTCCACGGACTCGTTGTCCATGTCGGTAGAAGTGTCACTGGCGGTAGAGACAGAGGAGTCGTAGCCCACGGGGCTCGGGTAAGGATAATCGGAAAAGTCGGCGCGGTACATGACGTAGCCTTTCTTCTCGGAGCCATTGGGGAAGCCTATTTTGCGCGATAAGGCGCCTGATCCGCCGCAGTTGACCCTGAAGACGCAGGAGGGATAGTCGGAAAGCCCGGCGCCGCCCAAAAAGCGCAGCCTCACCTTGGCGGAACTTAGGAAGGTGCCGGTAGCGCCTTCTAAGGCGAAGCATTTCTCGTAGTCCTCGGCGAGCTCGACTTTGTAGGTAATGTAGGAGTTGGGAGCCAAATTTGTCAGGACGATGTCGCAGTAATCCTTGCCCCAGGCGAATGAGGGTTCCGAGGCCAGACCGATCTCACCGGCTCTCAAACCGCGGCCGTAGTTGACCGCCAGGGAGCAGGGTTGCGGGCCGGACATGATGTTCGTGCCTTTTATAATGACAGTATAGCGGCCGGCGGGGGAGTTGCCCAACCTCAGTACCTCGGCGTTGTTGACGCTGTCGTTCAGGGTGTGCCTGGTTCCGTTGGGGTCGATGAGGATGAGGTCCAGGTTGTTCACCAGGGCGCGGGCGGCTGAAGTGGTGCCGGGATAGTCGCTCCAGACCAGGCCCACCGCCAGATCAGTGTTCTCAGGCTTGTCGAAGAAATTGGTGATAGCTTGTCCGGTGGCGCTCAGACTGTATTCCTTGAATCTCAGCTCACCGTCGGTGGGTTCCAGACTTTCCTTCAAATTGATGTGGCCATGACCTTCCACGCTGTTGGGACGAGTGGAGGGAACTTCCTCGAAGCGGGGGTACTGCCCGGGATAGAGCGTGCGGGCGCCGCAGAACATAATGGCTTTGACGAGAGAGGCGCTTGCGGAAGAGACGCCGCGTTTCTTGGAAAGGTAGTCCCTTATGACGGCGGCGCAGCCGGAGGCCATTGGGCAGGCCATGCTGGTGCCGCCAAGGTAGGCGTAATAGACGGAGCGTTCGCTGGTGTGCTCCCGGCTGGCGCTGCAGGAATTGATGCCGGTTCCGGGAGCCACGATATCGGGCTTTATGCGGCCGTCGGAGCAGGGTCCGCGGCTGGAAAAGAACGCCATACCCTGATGCAGCCCGTCGTAGGGCTCGGTGTCGTCAGAAAAAAGCGGGCGGTAGTTCTCGGAGGCGCCCACCGCGATGACGTTCTTGGCGCAGGCGCCGGGAGTGAGTTTGCATTCAGTCGGAAGATTGAGCTTATTGTTGTCGTTTCCGGCGGCGAAGCAAACGGTGTAATCCTTGTGGTTCCAGATGAGCGTGTCGAAGGAGCGGGCGGTGCTGCTGTAGGAGCCGTTGGAGGCGCTGCCCCAACTGTTGTTCATGACGCGGGCGCCCTGGTTGTAGGTGTCCTCCAGCTCGGAGTCAGAGCCTGTGTAAAGACCGGCATCGGCGCCGGCGGCTAGAACGTAGATGGAGGCGCCCGGCGCCATGCCTTTGAATTGTCCGTCGCTGGCAGATCCTGTTCCGCACATGGAGCCCGCCACGTGGGTGCCGTGCCCGCTGTTGTCGTACCAGTCGGTGCTGCTGCCGCGCTCCCTCGAGGCGCCGCTGGTGACCTTTCCGCTGACCCTCTTGTTCTTGAAGTCCGGATGAATATTCGCGGTGTCGCCGTTGTCCAGACCTGAGTCGTGCAGGCAGACCGTCTGGGAGGAGCCGTTGTAGCCCCGCATGGTCAGCTCGTCCACGTTGCAGCAGTGGGAGGAGCGCGACATGTCGTTCATGGCCACGGGATCTACGTAGCTTTCGATGGCGGCGACTTCGCCCATTTTCGCGAGTCGCGCGATTTGAGTTCCGTTGAGGTGGGCCGTCAGCGCCGGGCAGATAGTTTCCGAGATGACCCTGTATTCCACGCCCTCCTCGTCCAGAACGTCTTTGACTGTCTGTAAAAATTCATCGCGGGTGACGGCCACTAGAACGTAGCGCGGATTTTCGGCGGAAGCCGCGCCGAAGATCCCGTTGTCAAGTTCGCAGACCGTCTTGTATTCCGGCAGGAATTCCCCCAGGTAAACGAAGGAAAAAAGTTCCTTGAGATGAGCGATCTGACCTTCCGTTCCTTCCAGGATATAGGCGTTGGGAGGAACGTGGCCGTAGAAGGAAAGCCCCAGCTCTTTTATTGCCTCCTGCTCCTCAGGAGTGAAGTTCGTCTCGGGCTGCGCCAGATACAGCCTGGTTCCGGCGGGGGAAAGCAAGCAAACAGGTTCCCGCGGGACGGTACTCATAATGGAAGCGTTGGCGGTGTCGAGGGTGGTCTTGGCGAGTTCGATCTTGCCGGGATCGGCAAGGGAGGTCAGAGCAACTGTCAGAACAAATGCGTATAAGGCTTTTTTCATTTAGATTTTCCCGTTAATTTTCTCTTCAGAAGAATAGGGAGGCCGAGAGCGATAATGATAAGCGCGATCCCCGGTTCCGGCACCAGGGTGAAATAAGCTTTCGAGGTGCCGTTCTCATAGGTGGTCGCGCCGTTGAAGATTCTGTATTTAAGACAATAGGTGGCTTTGTAGGGGAAGTTCGTCAGGAAGAGGTCTGTGTAGTCCCAGATATAGGTCCCAGTCTCTTCGCCGGCAGTGGTCAAAAGGTTGTAGGTGACGTCAGGGTCATCGATATCAACCGCTGTGACGGAGATCCTGCGGTCATAGTTTTTCTTGTTCCAGGCGGTGCTGTAAGGAATGGGATAGGTGGGGAGAAGCTGCCTTGTCTTGGAAGTGGTGTCAAGGTCGAGATTTGAAAAGCTGGTCCCTTTCGGTATTGTGGCCGTTATGGGATAGGGAGATTCTGTGCTGCCGTAATTGAAGACCAGAGAGCAGGGCTGCGGTCCCGACATGATGTTGGATCCCCTTACTATTACGGTGTAGCGGCCGGCGGGGCCGCTCAAGCGGATAACTTCGACATTGTTGACGTGATCGTCCAGGCTGCTCCGCGTACCGTTTGGCGCGATGACGGTGAGATCAAGGTCGTTCACCAAGGCGCGGGCGGCTCCGATAGTACCGGGATAATCGCTCCAGACCAGGCCGACCGCCAGATCGTTGCCGTTGTATTTCTCAAAGTAATTTGTGACGGCTGATCCGGTTTCGCTAAGGGTAAATTCCTCGAAGAGCATGTCGCCGTCTATGGGCTCCAGGCTTTGCTGGATGTTTACCTGTCCGTGCCCTTCCGCGTAGTTGGGACGCGAGTCGGGGACTTCCAGGAAACCTCCGAATTGTCCGGGGTAAAGCGTGCGGGCGCCGCAGAGCATTATGGCCTTGACCAGCGAGGCGCTGGGGGAATCAACTCCGCGATTCTTGACCAGGTAGTCCCTTATGACGGCAGCGCAGCCGGCGGCTATGGGGGAAGACATGCTGCAGCCTGTCTTGGAGACGTAATATTCACTTCTGACGCTTGTGTGCTCTCTGCTGGCGTTGCAGGAGTAGATGCAGGAGCCGGGGGCCACGATATCCGGTTTCACGCGGCCGTCGGAGCAGGGGCCGCGGCCGGAAAGCGAGAACAGCCCTTGGTAGCGTCCGTTGTCTGGGGAGGCGTCCGCTGACTCCATCGGGCGGTAGCTTTCGGACGCTCCCACCGTAATGGCGTTCTTGGAGCAGGCGCCCTTGGAGAGGGTGCACTCCGTGGGAAGATCAAGCTTGGTGTTCCAATTGCCGGAAGCGAAGCAGACGGTGTAATCCGGGTGATTCCAGATAAGCGTGTCGTAGGTGCGGCTGATGTTGTTGTACGCTCCGTTATCGGACTTGCTGCCCCAGCTATTGTTCATGACGCGGGCGCCTTCTTCGTAGGTAATTTCAAGGTCCGAATCAGTTCCAGCGTAGATGCCGGCCGCGCCGCCGGCAGCCAACACAAAAATGGAAGCCGCGGGCGCCATGCCTTTGAATTGGTCGCCGCTGGCGGATCCGTTTCCGCACATGGAGCCGGCCACGTGGGTGCCGTGCCCGCTGTTGTCATACCATTTGTCGTAGCCTCCGCGCTCGTTGGCCACTCCGCTGGTGGCGCGTCCGCTGACGCGCTTTCCTTTAAAATCGGGATGGATGTTGTCCACGTCGCCGTTGTCAAGCCCGGTGTCGTGCAGGCAGACCGTCTGCGTGGAACCGTCGTATCCGTCCATTATGAGATCTTCCAGGTTGCAGCAATAGTCGGATCTCGCCACGTCGTTCATGGCGACGGGATCAGAATAGTTTTCGATGGAGGCGACTTCGCCCATCTTGGCGAGACGCGCGATCTGCGCGGCTGTCAGCCTGGCGATCAGGGAGGGGCAGAAAGTTTCCGAGGCGACTTCGTATTTGACGCCTTCCTTATCCAGAACTTTTTCCACGGAGGAAAGGAATTCGCTCCTGGTTACGGCCACCAGCACGCGGCGCTGATAATTGGCGGAAGCAATTGCATCAAGCTCGCAGACCGTCTTGTATTCCGGCAGAAATTCTCCCAGATAAATGAAAGGAAAAATTTCTTTGAGATCTAAGATCTGTTTTTCCGTTCCCTCCAGGATGTAGGCGTTGGGGGGAACGTGGCCGTAGAAATAAAGGCCGAGATCAGTCACTGCTTTCCGCTCTTCCTGAGTAAAGTTCCTTTCCGGCTGGGCCAGGTATAGCCTGGTGCCGGATGGCGAGGGCGTTTGCGCGGCAACGTCCATAAGGCGGGCTTTCGAAGCGTCCAGCGTGGCCTTGGCCAGCTCTATCTTTCCCGGATCGGCCAATGCGGCCAGGGGAATTAGAAAGAGGAAAAGCAGTTTTTTCATGGTTGGGAAAAAATGTTTTAGGGAAAGCCCGCCTTCACTTGAAGGCGGGCTTAACCTCAGTTTTTCATATTAGGGAAGCAGGAATACGCGGCAGCCGATAACACCATGCTCCATAGTCGGCGCAAATCGCATTCTGTTTGCAGTGCGAATATTTCCGCCTTCGCCTCCATAGTTTCCGCTGTGGAGGACCCGAAAACTGCTGGATGTCGGTCCCACCGGGTCGGTGGTATAAGACGAGACGTTTTCGGTAAACCAGTCAAGACACCACTCTACCAAGTTGCCATGCATATCGTAGGTGCCGATACTGCTGGCGCCCTTCAGGCCCACTTCGTGGGAAGCGCCGTTGGCGTTGCCCTTATACCATGCCACGTCGCCGGCGCCGCTGAAGTTGCTGTCGAAGACCACGCCGTTGTTCCAGCGGCTGCTGCCCCAGAAGCCGTCGGTGGTGCGGTCGGAGGTGCCTTTGTCGCGGCAGGCCATTTCCCACTGCGCATCGGTGGGAAGATCGAAGGTCAGTCCGTAGCCGGTCTTGGCTCTCAGCTTGCCGAAGAAGCTGGTGCTGTCCACACGGTGGTCGGTCTTGTTTGGCCAGGTTGCGCCGTACGAAGTGCCACGTAGAGCGTTGTATGTGAGAGTGCCTTTCGGCATGCAGCTCGTGCCGGAGGTGTTGGAGTTGATCCTGTCGTACTGGCCTACGGTCAGTTCGAAAACGCCCACGTAGAAAGCCTGGGAGATGGTTACAGTGTGCAAAGATTCGTAATCATTACTTT
>JAEFAM010000025.1 GCA_016287565.1 Clostridia bacterium | reverse complement strand
TGAGATCCTCTTTTCCGAACTTCATGACGCGGAATCTGGTACGGCCCTTGCCGCCCCGGTAGCACCTGGCGTTCATGGCGTTGGCCAGTTCCTCGGCCCTGTTCCAGGCGCTGATGAACAGCGGGATCAGCACGGGGATGTAGCTTTTTACGCGCTCTATCATCTTTTTGCTGTCGAAATCGGAGCCTCTCGCCTTCTGGGCTTTCATTATGCGGTCGGTCTCGTCGGCGAAGATGGGTATGAACTTAAGCGCGATGCTCATCATCATTGCCGCTTCGTGCACGGGGAAACGCACTATGCCGAGGGGCCGCATCAGCGCCTCCAGGCCGTCGGTAAGTCCCACGGAGGTGGTGGTGTAGGTCACCACGGAAGCGCCTATGACAAGCGAAATGACACGAAGCGCCATCTTGCAGCTGAATAATATGCCGTCTTTGTAGATGTGTATCAGTTTCCAGGACCACAGAAGCTCTTCGCCACGGTAGAAAAACAGATTTATCACAAAGGTGATGCCTATCACGAACAGTACGGCTCTCAGACTCTTCAGCACGTACTTGAACGGTATGTGGGCGGCAATGAATACTACGGCAAGGAAAACCGCCACAGCTCCGTAGGCGGCGAAGGTCTTTATCAGGAGGACGAACACCATGAAGCCCAGGGTCATGAGCAGCTTCGTGCGCGGGTCAAGGCGGTGGACGAAAGAATTGCCGGGGATGTACTGGCCGAAAGTGATCTTCATAATCCGGTCACCTCCGGTACTTCTCCGGCGCTCTTGTCGCTGCCGCTGCCGCAGTCGCTGTCGCTGCCTTCGTCCATGCCGCACAGGGACAGTATCTCGTCCACCGCGTCTTCCACCGAATATATCTTGCGGGAGATGTGGATCTCCGGCAGCGCCTCGTTCAGCCGGTGGAACAGTTTCGCCAGCTCCGGCGCGGCCAGGCCCATGGCCACCAGTTCTTCTTCGTTCTCGAAAACGGCCTCGGGCACGTCGAACATGTTGACCCTGCCGTGGTCCATGACCAGGATGCGGTCGCAGAGCCTTGCCACGTCCTCCATGCTGTGGGACACCAGGAGCACGGTATTGCCGCCTTCCCTGTTGAGTTTCCGGCAGATGCCCAGTATCTCGTCGCGCCCGGCGGGGTCGAGTCCTGCGGCAGGTTCGTCCAGCACCAATATGCCCGGCTTCATCACAAGTATGCCGGCGATGGCAACGCGCCTCTTCTGTCCTCCGGAAAGGTCGTAAATGGACTTTTCCCGTATCTCCGCGGGATCAAGCCCCACCAGCCTCAGCGCCTCGTCGACTCTGGCGGCGGTCTCTTCTTCGGTCAATCCGTCATTCCTGATGCCGAAAGCCACGTCTCTGGCAACGGTGGATTCGAACAGCTGGTATTCGGGATACTGGAACACCAGCCCCACGTGCCTGCGCATGACCTTCACGTTGGCGTCGATCATCTTGGACCCGCCGATGCGTACGAAACCGCCCTTGTCCGGCTTTAAGAGGCCGTTCAGGTGCTGCACCAGCGTGGATTTGCCGCAGCCCGTGTGGCCGATTATGCCCACGAACTCTCCGTCGCCTGCGGTGAATGACACGTTTTCTATGGCTTTGTTCTCGAAAGGCGTTCCGGGGCTGTAGGTGTACGTGACTCCTGAAACTTCCACCGAATTCATGCCCAGGCGGAAGGCGTAGCCGTCTCTGGCCGCGGCCCTGGAGGCTTCCCTCGCCTTCAGCGCTTCCTCCGAGGAGCATTCCGGCAATGCTTTTTCTTTGATAAATCCGGACAGGACTTCCAGTCCCTCGCGGATGTTGATCGTATCTTTCGGCAGGTCGATGCCCCGCTTCCGGAGCTCGTACACCAGCGCCGTCACCGCCGGGACTTCAAGCCCGAAGGATCTCATGGTCTCGGGGTCCGAAAACAGTTCCCTCGGCGTACCGGACAATACGGCTTTTCCACCGTCGATCACGATGGCCCTGTCGCATATTGCCACCTCGTCCATATGGTGAGTGATATGCACCACGGTGATGCCGTGCTCCTTGTTAAGCGAAGAAGCGACTTTCATCACTTCCCGCCTGCCCACGGGGTCAAGCATTGCCGTGGCTTCGTCCAATACGATGCACTCGGGCCGCATGGCGATTATGCCTGCGATGGCAACTCTCTGCTTCTGGCCTCCGGAAAGCGCGTGGGGCTCGGTCTTTAAAAGTCCCGAAAGCCCTGCGGTCTCGGCGGCTTCGGCTATCCTGGGGATCATCTCATCCCGGGGCACGCCCAGGTTCTCCAGGCCGAAAGCCACGTCTTCCTCCACTGTGGCGCCGATGATCTGGTTGTCCGGATTCTGGAACACCATTCCGACTCTGGATCTGATCTCCCACTCCACGTCTTCTCCGGAAGTGTCGATGCCGTCAACCACCACGGTGCCTTCCGTGGGTATCTCCAGTGCGTTCATCAATTTGGCCAGTGTGGATTTGCCGGAGCCGTTTCTGCCAATTACTGCCAGGAACTCTCCCCGCTTCACCTTCAGGCTGATGCCGTCGAGGGCGCGAATGTATTTGATATTGTCGGAGTCGCCGCTTTTTTTGTTTTTCCTGTCTTCCTTGGAACCGCCTTCGCTGCCGCCCTCATCCTCGTCGGAGATGAATTCGTAGGTAAACGAAACGTTGTCGCAGGCGATGATGTCCTCCGGCTTCTCAAAAACGATATTTTCAGGTTCCGCTGCCTGTTCGGGCTCGTTCTTTTTTTTGCGTTTTCCAAACATAATAAAAGCGTCCTCCAAAAGAGGCCGCGATATTCTATCATTTTTGTTAAAACTATGCAAATCCGAACTGCGTAAAGAGGCTTTCGGCAGGCAGCCGATCAACGCTCCGGTACGGCATTCGCCGGGCGTCCGGTCAACGTTTCCGCGCACACTTTCGCGCATGCCGCTACCGCCCTCGCCAGGCGTTCCGGGTCTTCGTCGGGAAGATGTACGAAGCCTGCCATAAACGTCCTTCCGCCGCCGTCAATTCCGGCCGCGCGCTTCATCAGCCTGTAAAACAGATCGTTGCACACGTACCTGCCGGGATCCTCCGACACCTTGGCGCCCATGCCCGTGCCTGATATGGCAGACAGCATTTTTTCGAGCGGCAGCGTGGAATGGAGCGCTTCCGGCCCATCTGGATCGATAAGTTCCCCGTGAGGCATAAGACCTGCGTTGCCCGGTATGCGGGCGTTCATAAGGTTGTAGGCCTTCGCTTCCGGCGTGAGAGATTCCCTGCTCTCGGCAAGGCCCGTGGCGATAACTATATGGGGCAATATTTCGTTGACGGAGCTTTCAAGTTCCCGGAAAGCATTGACGAATTCCACCGGCAGCAGCACGGGCAGGATCTTCGCTTCCCCGCCGCCGGCAAGGACGATACAGTCCGGAAGATATTTCAGCATTTCTCCGGAAGGATTGTCCGCGCGGCCTCCGAAAGGCCTGAAACCGGTAATGATTATCCTGATCTTTTCTGCGCCCATATCAGAATGCCTCAGGCGTCAGCACTCGCTCACTGCCGTAAAACGCCAGGAAAGCTTCGTGTCCCACACGATCCCCGCACCGCAGTAAGGGCAGGTCTTGTTCGCGGTGGTGTCGATGGAACCGCCGCACTGGGAGCAGACCAGCAGCTTTTTGGGGATGCCTTCTTCAGACAGCTTCAGGGTGGAATCCACCTGGTACCTGTCCTCGAACCGCTTGTCCCCGGCGCTGTAACCGATGGTGGCTATATAGGTGATGGTGGCGTATTCGGAAGTCTTTAAATAGTTCCTCACGGCGCAGTCGTGGAAATTCACGTTGGTCACTTCGGCCTTCATATCGCTGCGGGGCACGGAGACCGCCAGATCTCTCTCCACCACGCTCTTGTCGAAATCTTCTGCCTCGCCGTAGCGGATCCTGAGATACTCGTTAAGGAAAAGATTCAAAGAGGCTCTGGCCTCGGGCATATGGAAGTCCGGAAAGTCCTTGAGTATCTTGGGCATATAGATGGAAGTGGCTCCGAAAAGCGTCCTGGGGGACGGATTTTCCGCCTCCCTGGTGCCGTCGCTGATGGCCTTTTTAAGGTCGCTTAAACTGATGCCTCCGAAAAGGCTGTTGGTGAGCCTGTTCTTCCAGCTCCTGACGGCGGAGACGATCCTGGCCACCACGTATACCACGAAGACCGTCGCGGCGACTCCGAGAATTATATATCCTGCAATTTTCATTCTGCGAACTCCCCTTTCAGGCGCCGGTCTATCTCCCGGGCCGTTTCTTTTTCGGCAAGGTCGGTGCGCTTGTCGTAATTTTTCTTTCCTCTGGCGACGCCCAGGAGCAGCTTTACCCGGTTGCCGGACAAATATATCTCCAGGGGCACCAGCGTCAATCCCTTCTGCTTCACGTATCCCAGCAGCCTGGTTATTTCTTTCTTATGGAGCAGCAGCTTACGGTCCCTCAGCGGGTCGCGGTTGAAAATATTGCCGTGCTCGTAGGGGGCGATATGCATGCCGCATATGAACATCTCTCCGTCAACGATCCTGGCGTAGGAGTCCTTGAGATTGACGCCGCCGCGGCGCAGCGATTTGACCTCGGTCCCTGCCAGCACGATGCCGCATTCCAGAGTTTCTTCCACGAAATAGTCGTGATACGCTTTTTTATTTGTAGAGATAGTCTTCTTGTTGTCAGCCATTTTGATCATTCCCGCCCGGGGTACGCGAACCTTCACGCCGCCTGCGGGCCTCTTTTATATATATTACCAGCGAAGCGACGAGAAGTACAGTACCGGCGATAAAATATATCCTGGGAAACACGCTGTCCGTGCCGTATATCTCGAAAACGCCCCTCAGGAGCGCCCCTCCGGTGAGGAAGGTGCAGGACCACCTGTATAAGCTCGACGAATACCTGCCGGGTCTCGGGATCTTCTTTACGAGCAGGAAAAACAGCGCCGCTGGCAATCCCATAGCCGCCGGTATGAGGAACGCGAACCGCATATAGTTCGAATCGACTTCGTGGCTGAAATGCTCGTATATCAGGCCGAACACGGCAATGAACAGGCTCACCAGCGCGTAGGCGGCAATTACTCTCAGGGGCCGGTAGGGATACGCTTCCGGACCGTCGGACCGGCCGGCCGCGCCGCAGGAGGTTTTTTTATCATCCGACGTACACAATGTCGCTGATCCTCCTTTCAGAGATCGTGGTGCCGTGGGTGGTGGGCCGGTTGACCACTTCTCCCATGAAATACATCGTGGAGGATCCGCCTCCGTCCAGATTGTACGCGTCCCGGGCGCCTAAAGAGAGCAGAAACTCCGCCAGCTGATAGAGCGTGAGCCCCGCGCTTTCTTCGGTGCGGCCGTCGGATACGAGGAAAAGATAATGGAGCGGCTCGATCATTGCCACGGCGGTCCTGGGATTGCTCGTCAGATGCACGTCCACTTCCGAATATTCGTTGACCAGTATATCGCCGTCCCGGAGCAGCCCGGGGCCGAAGGAGAACGCCTGCCAGGCGCCTTCTTTTAAAAGCTCTCCGGCGGAGGAGGCCTTTTCGGCCACGATCCTGAAAGACCCGTCTTCCATGACCGCCAGGCAGTCACGCCCTCCGGAAGAAGACCTGTAAAGCACTCCGTTCCTGATGACGAATCCCTTGTTCCTGGCGCCGTAATAATCGCCGTTCACCGCTAGCACCGCGCCGTTGTTCCGCGCGATGTCCGAAGTCTCGTCCACCAGGTTCCTTCCGAAAGTGTTTCTGGCAAAGGCCGTGCGGAAATATTCCGCGGTCCTGACGTAGACCTCGGCCACGTATATGTCAGTGTCGTATTCTCTGTAAACCGAGATCCTAACGTTGATATTGGCGTCCGAGTAATAGTCCTCTCCGGACAGTACTTTTCCGTCGGTGAATTTTCCTTCGAAGGGCGCTTCGGGATCCGAAGCCGCATCGCCGGAAGGCAAAGGCCCGGCGGAAGGGGTCGGAACGGCACCGCCTGACGCGCCTGGAGTGGCGGAAGGCGCCGAAGCCTCGAAATCGAAAGTCCTATCAGGCGCTTCCCCGGCGGCTCTGTACGCCCTGGGTATCACGAAAACGTAAAGCAGCACCGCAGCCGTCAGCACGGTAAAAAAACAGGCGAAAACGATATTGTGTTTCTGAAATCTAAACCGGTCTTTCACCTGTTCCCTCTTCCGGCCGTATCGCCGCCCGGGCGGCCCTCGTTCAGGCCTTTATACCGAAATATTTTTCCATATCCGAGACCAGCTTGAACTGAGTCCTGGCCCGGTCGAGATTGTGAGAAGGACGGGAGATGCCGAAATAGTTGTCGCCGTCTATATAGTCTCCCAGGAAGCGCATGCCGCACTCGTAGGTCAACAATATCGATGAGAACGGCAGCAGCTCTATTTCCGCGTCTGTCAATATCTCTTCGGCTTCCGACAGGTATCCGCGCCTGTAGGCGTAATAATATTCGGGTACGAAATGCACTTTGGAAAGATCTTGCTCGTCCTCCGCGGCGGAACTGGCTCCGAACCGTATGCTGTCTCCGAAGTCGTACAGCGCCGATCCGGGCATCACCGTATCCAGGTCGATGAGGCAAAGCACGTCTCCGGTCTCAGCGTCCATGAGCACGTTGTTGAGCTTCGTGTCGTTGTGGGTGACGCGCACGGGCACCTCTCCGGAGGCGATCCTGTCGAGCACCCTGGAGCAGTAGTTTTCCCGGCTCAGCACGAAATCCACTTCCGCTCCGCACTCCGCTTTCCTGCCTTTGGGATCCGCGGCAATTATCCTCTTGAAATCCCCGAAGCGGGACACGGTGTTGTGGAAGTTGGGTATTGTCTCGCAAAGCCCGTCCGCCGGGAAATCGGACAATTTCTTCTGGAACTGCCCCAGGGCAATACCGGCTTTTTCGAAATCTCCGGCCCTTTCCACCTGCTGATAAACGACGCAGTCGCCGATGTAGACGTAGGCGCGCCAGTATTGACCGCTAAGATCCCGGTACAGGTAGCCTCCGTTGCCCCCGTCCCTGGCTTTGATATATTTTATGGTGCAGCGTTCGACGGGCTTCCCCTCCGCCGCCGTCTTCCTCCTGATATGCTCCGTCACGCGGACAACATTGTCCATAAGCTCTCTGGGCATCTTGAACACGTTCGTGTTTATCCGCTGGAAAACGTAATAATATTCCGCACCGTCCTTTTTAGTGGTCACCATGAAAGTCCTGTTTATGTGACCCTGTCCCAGAGGCTCCACCGCGCTGATGACGCCTTCTGTCTCGAATCCTTCCGCCACGTCGGCAGGAAGCAGGCTGCCGTATACCTTGTCCAAATTACTCGCCACTGAAATTACTCTCCGTTCCGTGAAATATCTCAAATATCGATCATTTAAAGCTTCTGATTTTTAAAGTTTTCCGTACTCGTCCACGCCCAGCACGAAATATGTGGCACCTCCCACCACCACTTCCTTGGTGGTGTTCTGGGGCCCGTTGATCCGGCCGAAAGCGTCCGTGGAGGGCATCGACCTGGTCCTGGTGGAACAGTATTTGCCCAGGATATTTTTCAGTTCATCTATGCGTTCGTCCTCCGTGCCTATCAGCAGAGTCGTATTGCCCACCATAAGAAAGCCGCCGGTGGTGGAAAGCTTCGTAACGAAAAAGCCTTCTTTGGTGAGGGCGGAGGATACGATGGCGCTGTCGTCGTTGTTGACAATAGCGAGTATAAGTTTCATAAGACCATTCCTTTCAATTAGTTGATTAAAAGCGCCGGCATCAGATGTCGCAGTACAGCAGCTTGAGGCTGTCCCTGTCCATCTTTCTGAAATCCGGTATTTCGTATCTGTTGTCGTTGGAGTCGCGCACCAGTATGCGGCCGTCGTACAGCTGCTTTATATCGGAGTTGCGGTTGCGTATCCTGAGCTGCTGAACGCCCCGATCCGTCTGCACCGTCCATTTCAACACTCCGTATTTATCTGTTCTCTCAAGAAGGGCGGTGATCTTCGGTATGAGATAGTACTCTTCCAGGCACTCGAGGATCACTTCTTTCGACTCGGGGGAAAGTGTCTCCACGTCCCTTATTATAGCATGTTCCTTCCCCTCCGAGTCAAGCAGAGTGATATATTTCATCCTGCCGCTCACCGGGAAGAGCCGCCTGGGCTCCAGGTCCTCTACCTTCTCTCCGCCGAAAAGCTCCATATCCACGAGGCAGACGTCTTTCCGCGTAAAACGGGCAGAGTTTCCGTCAACGTAAAATCTTGACATTTTTCCGGCCTCCTCACTCGAAATTTTCTTCCTGCTTGCTCTTTGCCAGCTGATCCGCCATGGTCTGTATCTGGACAAGTTTGTAATATTTGCCCTTCAGCGCCATCAGGGCCTCGGGAGTGTCGTTCTCGATGATCTTTCCCTGATCCACCACGATTATCCGGTTGGCTTTCCGGAGCGTTGACAGGCGGTGGGCGATCATCAGCGTGGTCCTGCCGCTGATCAGGCGCTCGATGGCTTCCTGGATCAGGTTCTCGGTCTCGGAGTCAACGGCCGCGGTGGCTTCGTCGAATATGAGCAGCGCGGGATTTTTAAGCACGGCCCGGGCAATGGATATCCTCTGCCTCTCGCCGCCGGACAGTCCTACTCCCCTCTCGCCCAGCATGGTGTCGTATCCGTCAGGCTGCCGGGCAATGAATTCGTGGGCGTTGGCCACTTCCGCCGCGTGTATGACTTCCTCCACGTGGGCGTCGGGCTTTCCGTAGGCGATGTTGTTGTACACCGTGTCGCTGAACATCATGGGATCCTGCTGCACGTAGCCTATCTGGGAGCGGAAATACTGAAGGTCGATCTCCTTGGTGTTGACGCCGTCCACCAGTATCTCGCCCTCGTAATTGTCGTAAAAGCGCATCAGCAGGTTCACCAGCGTGGATTTGCCCGAACCGGTGGTGCCCACGATGCCCACGATCTCCCCGGGCTCGATGGTGATGTTGACGTCTGACAATACTTTCTTGGTCCTGTCGAAGGAGAAGTTCAGGTTCCGGAACTCTATCTTTCCGCGGATGGGCGGGCAATTCCCTTTCGCCTCGTCCGTCTCGTCTTCCGCGTCAAGTATGTCGAACACTTTTTCGGCGGAGGACAGCGCCTGCTGGTACGAGTCGTTCAGGTAGGCGAAGAAGTTCACGGGCCCGTAGAACATGCTGGCGTAGCTGAGGAAAGCCACCAGCAGGCCGGGGCTGAGTCCGCCCGCGCCGCTGATGACCCAGTTGCCGCCCACCGCCCAGATGAGCAGCGTGCCGCAGGTCACGAAAAAGGACACGATGTGCGGGAAAACGGTGGATATTTTTGCAGCTCCGATATCGGTCTTGAGCCACTCCTGGTTGTAGCTGTTGAATTTGTTGACGGTACGCTCCTCTCCCGCGAAGGATTTGGTGACCCTTATATTGGGTATGGTGTCCGTGAGCACGGATACCACTCCCGCCCAGCGCCTCCAGGTCCTTCTGTAGAAAGGCAGTATCTTGCGGCCGAATATCTTGGCTCCCACCACCACGAGAGGCACCGGGATCAGCGAAAGCAGCGTGAGCTTCCAGTTCAGCACCAGCATTATGATTATGATGCCGATGCCCAGGAAGAACTGCACCACCACTTCCTGGGATATCCTCAGCATGAAAGCCTGGAGCGTGTTGGTGTCGCCGGATATGCGGTTGATGACGGAACCGGTGGAAGTCTTGTCGTAGAACCTGAGGGGCAGGTGCTGAGCCTTTTTATATACGTCGTTCCTGAGGGAGAGCACGATCCTGTCGCCGCTTCTCCTTAAGAGGAATCCCCTCAAAGCTCCGATGAAATGCTGGAAGATATAAGTGCCGAGAAGCCCCAGCACGATCCAGAGCAGCGCAGCCCTGTTCTTTTCAGGCAGCACCTGGTCGACCAGCTTTCCGGTCATATACGGAGGCGCCAGGGCAACGGCGGTGGTGAGCAGTGACAGGAACAGGCAGATGACCAGGGTCTTTACTTCCGGCTTGATATATTTGAGCAGCTTTTTGGCGATCTTGCCCTTGGACTGGCAGTTGATGCATTCCGCGCCGGGATGGAGCAGCGTCCGGCCGCAGCGGGGGCAAACGTTCATCAGCTTCTCGTACGTGGCGGCGACAACTTCGTACTCCGATTCGGGGTCCTTGCCGGATGAAATGTTTTCGATGAAGGACGCGGCCATATCAGCCAGAGTTGCCACGGCGTAGGTGAACCGGAAGACGTCTTCCTTCGACCCGTCCTTAAAATTAACGCGCAGTCTCGCGTTGCCGTACATGCGTTTTACTTTCGCGTCCGCAACGTCTGAATGCGCGTATGTCTTTACGCGTTCCTCCCTGGACGGGTCGTAGACCATGAACCGGTCCCCCGTAACGCCCAGGGCGGATTCGCCGTATCTTGCTTCGAGTGAGAGATCCCCCACAACTACGAACAGCAGCTGTTCTCCAGGCTGTATACATTCGTTAAAGGCGTCCGTTATAACTTGCGGAACTTCCTTGTTCGTCAGTACCGATTCCACTTTCATATCGTAAATCCTCCGAATAAAGCAGGAATGCTGCCCAACACGCTATTCTGTTATAGTCTCTCCGAGACTGATTATCTCACTGCCGGATCACTGGGTGACGGGACGGTATTGAGAAAGAAGGATCTTGAAGTTACCGTTCAGCACTCTGAGTTCGTCCAGCATGGCTTTCGTATCCGCCGTATCTTTCAGTTTGACCTGATAGACCAGCTCGGTGACGGTGCCGCCGTTCACGATACCTACGGAACTGAGGGCGAAGCCGTCGGTGTACTTCTTAAGGGTCTCTTCGAAGAGGCCGTCGTAGTTGATGCTCTCGGGCACGTCCACCAGGAGCGTCTTCCGGGATACGGTGCTTTTTTTACCGGAGGTCAGCATGCCGTACACTACCATGAAGGCGCAGGTGAGCAGCACGAAGATCAGCGCGGGGAGGTAGAGGCCTACGCCCGTGATGAATCCGGCGCCCATGCCGAAGAAGATGTACACAAGGCTCTTGGGGCTCATCATCACGCTTCTGTAGCGGATGATGGAAAGCGCGCCGGCCAGGCTGAACGCCCGGGCAATGCTTGTCCCGATGACCGACAAAAGAAGGGCAACGACGATGGGCACCACTATGAGCACCAGCCCCACTTCTTCGTCATACATAAAAGCTTTGCAGGTGAGTTTGTAAGTGAAATAGATGATCACACCCAGCACCGAGGCAACGAGCACTGCCATCACCGTGTTGATGATGTTGCTGCCGGAGTTGATCTCCACAAGGCTGCTAAAAAACTGTTTTACGGCATCCATTTTCCTGTTCTCCTGTTTCTTATCTGTCTGTTGTTATCTGTTGTTGTCCGTTGTTTCCTGCCGTTTCCGGTCAGGTTCCCTGCCGCCCGTTTGCGGCGTGCTCCGCCTTTACGTACTCCCCGTACAGGCTTTCTGCCGGGATCATATTGACGTAGTAGGAACAATATTTCGAAAACGTTTTGTTTCTGTATCCGTATTTCGACACTATCCTGACGAGCCAGAGCGGTATCTCGCTGCCCGTCTTGATCTCGAGGATCGCCACCCCCGGTTCACAGGAGAGCTTTCCTCCCGTCCCGGCTGCCAGGTCCAGATCCTCTCCCCTGGTGCGCACGTTTATATCGAAAGTCACCCGGAGCGCTTTATTCTCCTTCGAATGAAGGGCCAGACGCTCGTAGCTCACCACGTTCCTGGGGCGGAGCTTCTTGGTGACGATTATGAACTGTATCTCTCTTAAGATCTGTACGTTGGAAGAATTGAATTTCCTGAGTTCTTCCAGATTTTCGGGGCTCAGCAGTTCGGAAACTTCGGTGCCCGCGTCGATCTGCCTGCCGGTGAGTTCGGTGAACGCCATGGCGTCCTTAAGGGCCATCTTCACCCGGCGCTTCACCACCAGGCCGTTGATCTTGGCCTTTATCTCGAAATAGGAAGGTTCGTCGCCGTTTATCTGCTCGTCTTTCACCGCTTCCACGCCTGCGGCGGCGCTCATATCTCCCGCTCCTCTGTAGACCCTCAGGCGGATCTTCTGGCGGTATTTCTGGCCGTTCATGGTCTCGTGGTAGCACTGATCGATGTCGTTGTCGAAATAGATGCTGGAAAGGCAGTAGAAGCCGTGGCGGTTTCCGTAGCTGTCTTTAAGGACATAAGGGGACAGATCCTCCAGCATGGCGTTCATCACGTCATAGGATACAGGAAATTTGAATTCGTATCTGCAGAAATTGTCTGTAAACATCGTCCGTCACCTGCCCCGGACCGCCGCGCAAAGCGACATAGTCACCTGCGTATTTTAAAGGTATTTCGAACTAAAGTCAACCTGTTTTTCCTGCCGTGTCAGGAGGCCTTTTCAGTCCGTGTCCGGCCGTTCCGGCCTGTTCCAGGTGACGAACCGGGAGCTTCCGTCCCAGGTCCCTCCCGCGGAAGCGTAGTCGATCCAGGTATGCCCGCCGTATTCGCAGGAGAACAGCGCCGCTCCGGGCACCCTGCTTGATGCAAGCTTCGGCTCCGGATCTCCGTCGAAAGGCACCGGGGCGTCCGTATCCGTATACCGGCTGTCCCGGGACAATGCCACCGGCCCGTGCCTGAGCAGCACCAGTCCCGTTCCTGCCAGATCCACGCTCGGGCCGGATATCTCCACCCGGTCAACGATCTCGAACTCCACGTCTACCGTCATATCCTGTCCGAAGGGCCCCCTCACCAGGGCGTATCCGGGATAGTTTCCGTCAATATCGTATCCGGCCTTTTCTCCGTCCCTGTACACCGTGAAATTTCTGGCATACCAGGGGATCCTGAACAGTATGTCCGCAGAGAAGAAGGCGCCTCCCCCCACAGTCACCGAGATCTTTCCCTCCTCCGGGAAAGAAGAGCGCACGTCGAGAGTCATCTTGCCGCACCTTACGAAGGCGTCGGTGAAGAAATTGACCACGGGGCCCCTGTCGGACTGCATAAAAGCGGCGGAAGGGATCAGGCCCAGGCCCATGGGGCCATTGGCCGTGCAGCAGCTCAGGTCGAAGCCGCCTACGTTGTATGAGAAATTGACCCTGGGATTCCTGACGCCGTTGAAGCGCGGGAAATATTCGAAAAACATGCCGTCGGGCCTCAGCGCGGCGATAAGGGCGTTATAGGCGCTGAGCTCGATATTGTCCGCCGTTCCGGAATCTCCCTCCAGCCTCAGCAGCTGCAGGCAGTATTTCATCCAGGTGACGGTGACGCAGGTCTCCATCATAAGGTCCAGGCCCGGGTTGGCCTGTTCCTGCGCCGTCAGGTTCCACTGTTCTCCGGTGCCGGGCCCCAGATTGAAGGGGCCGTCCGCGCCGCCGGAGCCCAGATAAGTTATCTCCTCGGCCACCAGCTTTTTGTACAGTTCCAGCGCGGCTTTGCGGTCTTCTTCCCGCTTCGTAACGCGGTAGAATTCCACCAGCCCTTCGAAGCAGGACATCATCTCGTAGGCCTTGGCGATGCTCTCTTTCGGATTCCCGTTGTTTCCTATCAAATAAGGGGATTTGCCGGACCTGATAGCTTCGAACATATTTTCCCTGCCGCAGCCGCCCCGTCGGACGATATATTCCGCGAATTGCAGATGCCGGGGATCTCCGGACAGGCCGTATGTCCTGACGACCGGTTCGAGTATTGACGAGGATTCGATGCCGCAAAACGCCCAGCCGGTGGAAAGTATATCCCTCCGTCCTTCTCCCTCTCCCACCTGGGAAATGGTATAGTCCAGCAGCGCGAAAAGCGCCTTTTTAACTCTTTCGCATTCCGCTTCCGCCCAGGAAAAGTCCGACGCCTTTACCACGTCGTGGTAGCCCAGCAGCCCCAGCATCACGTATTTGCGTTCCCACAGATCGGCCCCGGAAGAGCCGTTGGGCTGCTCGCTCCTGGGAGCGGTGCTGATCTCCCCGTCCGGCCCCTGAATAGCGATGATATCGTCGACGGCGGCTCTCATCTTGTCCAGGAGCCAGCCGTCACGGGTGTAGCCGTATATCACGGCGGAGGCGCGCATTATCTTGCCCCAGAACTCTCCGGCGGCAAACTGGTTCCTCTTCTCGCGGTAAAAGCCGGACAATGCCCGGAAATCCAGCGTTTTCAAGAGGCCGCTCTCCACCAGCCTGAGCTTTTTATCGAATATGCTGTCCGCCGGAAATCTCACGGATCCCGGAGGAAGGATGTAAAATTTATCGGTCCTGCTTCTCATAAAGGTCCTGCTCCTCGTACCGGTCCTGCACTCATACAGGTCCTGCTCCTCGTACCGGTCCTGCTCTCATACAGGTCCTGCTCCTCGTTTCAGTCCGTGCTCTCCACGAACTCGCCTTCCAGCGACCAGGTCTGGGCCCCGGTTATAAGCACCCGCGCGAAATCTCCCGTATCCACTTTCGCGGAATCAGGGGCGGTAAAATTCACTATTTTGTTGCCCTCGGTGCGGCCGGTGTACCGGTCGACGTTCGTCCTGCTGACGCCCTCGGTCAATACCGTTACCACCTTGCCCCGCATTTCTTCGTTCTTTTCCCTGCTGATCCGGTTCTGGGTCTCCGTAAGCCTCTGGAACCGCTCTTTTACCACTTCTTCCGGCACCTGGTCCGGACTGGCGGCCGCGGGTGTGCCCTGCCTTCTGGAATATATGAAAGTGAACGCCGCGTCGAATCTGACTTCTTCCAGAAGCGACAGCGTGTCGAGAAATTCCTCTTCGGTCTCTCCGGGGAAACCTATCATTATGTCGGTGGACAGCGCCACGTCAGGCAGCGCCCTGCGCACCTCAGCCACGCGCCTTAAATAGTCTTCCCTGGTATATTTCCGGTTCATCCGTTTTAATTCGGAAGTGCTGCCGGACTGCACGGGCAGATGGAGCTGGGCGCATATTTTGGGCTCTTCGGCCATTGCCGCTATAAGATCGGGAGAAAGGTCCTTGGGATGGGATGTCATAAAGCGCACGCGTTTGACGCCGGTCTCGGAACAGACCCGCCTTATTAGTTTCGCAAAATCCGTTTTTTCCGTTCCGTCAACGCTCTCCAGCCCTTTTCCGTATGAGTTCACGTTCTGGCCCAGCAGCATGATCTCCTTAGTTCCTTCCGAAGCCAGCTTCGCACACTCTGCGACAATATCGTCGGGCAGGCGGCTCCGTTCTCTTCCCCGCACGTAGGGCACGATGCAATATGAACAGAAATTGTCGCAGCCGTACATGATGGTGACGTAGGCCCGGAACCTGTCCTCCCTGTCCGCCTCGATGCCTTCCGGCACGCTGTCCTCGCTTGCCAGCCCCACGGTGCGTTTCCCGTCGAATATCCTGGCGGCCATAACTTCGGGGAGGCGGTATGTGTTGCCGGTGCCCAGCACCATATCCACGTGCCTGTAGGACTTCCTGATGCGCTCCACCGCCCAATCCTGCTCGGTCATACATCCGCACACGCCCACGATCATTTCGGGCTTCAGCTTTTTGGCTCCTTTGATGGCGCCTATCTGGCCGAATATCCTGTCTTCCGCGTTTTCACGGACGCAGCAGGTGTTGAACAGCACCACGTCGGGTATGAGATTCCCGCCGCCGAGAGAGAAGTCCGGCACGATGTCGTATCCCATGCGCTTCAGCATGCCCCGGAGCTTTTCGGAATCGTGCTCGTTCATCTGACAGCCGAAAGTCTTCACGCAGGCGGTTAAAGGCCCTGCGCCGCTTTCGCGGATGGCGTCGTTTCGTTCTTTTATTTTGCGGGACAGGCGGTCCATTTCCGCCATGGTCTCCGGGCTGACTCTGTTGATCAAATCAGAAACTCCCTCTCCCGAACATATTGCCGCCGCAGACTGCCGCACGGTCTTTTTTCGTTTCCGGGCATAGTCGAATTATACCATCCCCCGCGGCCGGGGGCAACAGGAATCGGGCAGAGACCGGCGGCTTCGGAGTGCCGGAGGGAACCGGCGCGGGCAATATATACGCAATTGACGGGCAAATTGCAAAAAAGGGTTGAAAGAGCGCCTGAACCCGTGTAAAATATGCTTCGCCCCGGGAAGAAAGGCCGTTGACGGCCACGTTCCCGTAAACGCGCTGACGTGCCGGCGTGATGGAATTGGCAGACGTGCCGGACTCAAAATCCGGTCCTGGCAACAGGGTGCGGGTTCGACCCCCGCCGCCGGCATTTTTTCAAAGCAGCTCAGAAAATGATAAGCTACGTTTGCACAGAAGAAGATAACGGCGTCCTTTTATCCAGCCTGCTCACCGGCAGACTGGATATTTATTCTTCTACGCTGTCCAGGCTGAAATACGGAGGAGGCATTTACATCAACGGAGAGCCGGTGCACGTTCGAAGAGCAGTCAAGGCCGGAGATCTGGTGGAGCTGGATCTGGACAAAGCCGAGACGCCCTCAGAGATACCTCCCGAAGAAGTCCCGCTGGATATTATTTACGAGAGCGCCGGATTGATCGCCGTCAATAAGCCTGCTATGAGCGTGGTGCATCCCACCTGCTTCCACAGGACCGGGACCGTTGCCGCGGGGATCGTCAATTATTACAGATCTAAAGGGATTTCTTCCGGCATCCACCTGGTGAACCGGCTGGACCTGGGCACTTCCGGCATATTGATATTTGCCAGATACGGACTGGCCCAGGAGAGGATGCGGCGGGAGGCGGAAGCCGGGACCTACAGGAAAATATACCTGGGAGTGCTGGATATCACGGATCGGGCTCCGGAAGGCATACGTCCGGGCCTTCAGGGCACCGTGGACGCTCCTATCGCAAGAGACAGGTCCAGCATCATAAACAGGAAAGTGGACCCCTCGGGCAGCGAGGCAGTCACGGACTATCATATCATTGCCGTAAACGAAAGCCGGGGCAAGGCGCTGGCGGCCTTTTCGCTCAGGACCGGCAGGACGCACCAGATCCGGGTCCATATGAACCATATCGGGCTTCCCCTCGCCTGCGACTCATTGTACAATCCGGCCTGCCTGGGGGACAAAAACAGCCACCAACTGCTCCATCAATATTACGCCGCGTTCGAAGAGCCCATAACAAAAGAAAGAACGGAGCTCACCTGCCCCGTTCCTGAAGAGTTCGAACCGTATTTCCCCGGCGAGATCGAAAAAGGGATGCTCAGGAAGCTTTCTCCTGAACGTTTGTTTCCGCAACCACGTATATAGGCCGCTTTTTGACCTCCATATAAGTCTTGGAAAGATATTGACCCAGTATGCCTATGCAGAACAGCTGTATGCCGCTGATGAAGAAAACTATGCACATAGCGCTGGCCCAGCCGTAGGCGGAATTGTGCCATATAAGCTGTCTCACGAACACCACTATAAGGGCAATAAAGGACACTGCGCAGAATACAAGCCCCAGCACGGAAGATATGGCAAGCGGCGTGGTGGAGAACGCCACCATTCCGTCGATCGAGTACAGCAAAAGCTTTCTGAATGACCATTTGGTCTCCCCCGCCGCTCTCTCGATATTTTCATATTCCAGCCATTTGGTGCGGAAACCCACCCAGCTGAAAATGCCCTTGGAGAATCTGTTGTACTCGCGCATGCTGAGGATGGCGTCAACCATGGGCCGCTTCATCATACGGAAATCCCTTGCCCCGTCCACGATCTCCGTCTTGCTCATCTTGCGCATTATCTTGTAGAACAGCCTGGCGAACAGGGATCTGATGGGAGGCTCTCCCTTGCGGGTGACTCTTCTGGATCCCACGCAGTCGTAGGGCTCTTCGTCCAGTATGCGGATCATTTCGGGTATCAGCGAAGGCGGGTCCTGCAGGTCCGCGTCCATTATGGCCACCATGGAGCCCCGGGAAGCCTCGAGTCCGGCGAACATTGCCGCTTCCTTACCGAAATTACGGGAGAAGGATACGAATCTTACTCTTTCGTCCGAAGCGGCGAAGCCTTTGACCACTTCCAGCGTACCGTCGGAAGAACCGTCGTTGACGAATATGAATTCGAATCCGCAGTCTCTTTTGGCGCATTCATCCGCCACTTTGCATATCTCGGGATAAAAAAGAGGCAGGACCTTTTCCTCGTTGTAGCACGGGACGATTATACTCACCAGTCGCATTTCCAAAATTTCTCCTCTCCGTCCTGAAGCCCCGTCCGGACAATCAGCTTTTGCGTATCCTCCGGCGGCGGGCATTCGAATCGCATCCTTTTTCCGTCCGAGGGGCGGTCCAGCAGGAGGATCCCCGCGTGAAGCGCCTGGCCCGTCATGCCGCGGCGGTTTTTGACGCCGTACACCGGGTCTCCGGAAACGGGATGTCCGATATATCTCATATGTACTCTTATCTGGTGCGTGCGCCCCGTGTCAAGGCTCAGACCCAGCAGCGATACGCCTTCTTTTCTGTTCTCGGAAAGCACTTTATAGCGGGTCAGCGCCTCTTTTCCGGAGGCCACCACCGCCATGGTCTTCCTGTCTTTGGGATTCCTGCCGATGGGTGCTTCCACGGTCCCTTCCGCGTCCTTGAAAACCCCTTCCGTCACCGCCAGGTATATGCGGTGCATGCGCCTCGACGACAGCTGCTCCGAAAGGGCAATGTGGGCCCTGTCGTTTTTGGCCGCCGCCAGCAGGCCCGTGGTGTCCCTGTCGATCCGGTGCACGATGCCGGGCCGCAATACTCCTCCCACTCCCGAAAGGTCGCGGCAATGATGCATGAGCGCGTTGGCCAGGGTGCCGGTCCTGTTGCCCGCTGCGGGATGGACCACCATTCCACGGGGCTTGTTGACCACGATGATGTCGCCGTCTTCGTATATTATGTCCAGCGGTATGTCTTCCGGCTCCACGGTCCATTCTTCCGTTTCGGGAGGAATGAGCGTCAACGTCTCTCCGCCTTTTAAGGGAGTTCCGGCTTTCCCGCGTTTTCCGTCTATCAGCGCGTCTCCGTCGTCGATCAGTTTTCTGGCTCTGCTGCGGCTGGGCACGGCTTCCTGAAACAGTTCCGACACCAGCAGGTCGAAACGTTTGCCCGCGTGTTCGCTGCCCACGACGGCTTCCAGCACTTCGGGTTCCGCGTCGTCCGTAAGAAAGCCGTTGACCGTTTCAGCCATCGCTTTCACCTTCAGCCGGATCGCGGCCGTCTTCTTCTCCGCCGTCGCCGTTGTCGCCGCCTTCACAGCCGTCGCCGGGACCGTCTGCATTGTCGCCTTCCGCCGCATTGTACAGATCTATGGCATCGCCCGAAGCCGCTTTCTCCGCCTCTGTCTCAGCCTTCTTATCTCTGGAGCTTTGACCGATCCTGGCCACCAGGCGCCCCAGCACTGACTCTTCCCGGAACAGCGTGTCTCCTTCTTTCCTTCCGGAGAGCATCACGGCGATTATAAGCAGCACGCACCCTATGGTGATGCAGGAATCCGCCACATTGAAGTTGGGAAATTCGTATTTAAATATCCACACTTTGATGAAATCGATCACGTATCCCCTGAAGACGCGGTCGATGACGTTGCCGATGGCGCCTCCGATCACCAGTACCAGAGCGGCTTTGAACAGTTTTTTCTTGCTTTGGAAGAATACGAAGCACAGCGCGCAGCAGGCTATTCCGGTGACCACGGAAAGCAGCTCCGTATGGGTGTTGAATATGCCCCAGGCGGCGCCGGTGTTGTGCACGTGGGACAATTCCAGCAGCCCCGGTATCAGCACGATGGACGACCCGTAGTATATCTTTCTGTACACCGCTTCTTTGGTGATCTGGTCAACGGCAATGATGACGGCGCAGACGGCGATCAGTATCGCCACGTCGATCAGCACCCGTATCACTTTATCCGTATTTATTTTCGATTTTTCTTTATTATCTTTCTTTTCTGTCTTCTCGCTGATCATAATCCGTCTTCTCGCTGATCATACCAGGTACCATTCGGTTATATCGGGGAACAGGTTCCAGCTCTCCACTCCCACGGAATCCACCGTGTTCAGCCTCGAACTGAGCAGCACGCCTCCGGTGCGCACGTAAAGCCCCAGGAAAGGCAGATCCCTGCTGAACCCTTTGTATATCTTTTCCATTCCGTCGCTGACTTTAGCCGCGTATGACAGGCAGGCCTCCGGACCGCTCATATCCGCGCTCTGCCGCCAGCTTCCGGCAAGGCCGGAAAGAGCCGACAGGACCCATTCCGTATCGTATCCATTATAATTGAAAATGCTGTCCTTTGCAAACGCTCCGGCCAGATCCGGGCAGAAGTCCATGTTCAGCCGCATAAACGTGTAATCGTATTCTCCCGAAAGGAACAGGGCGGTAAACTCCCCTCCCGTTGCCACTTTCACGGTGGTCTTGATGCCTACGCCTTTAAGGCGGCTCACCACGCTGTCAAGGGCGTGTATCAGTTCCACGTCTTCGCTGTCCGTGAGGAAATTGACGGTGAGCGGGTTCTTTTTATCCTTGTCCTCCGCCTTGTACCAGCTGGTGTTGCCCCCTTCGTGAGAGTAGCCTTCGGCCTTCAGCAGCTTTTCCACCTGCTGCTCAGAAGGCGTGGGAAGATCCACGTTCTTCCTGAATACGCAATTGTCCAGTCCCGGCCAGTCGTACGCCTTGCCCCAGCCCGAAACGGTGCGCTCGATGATGCGGTCCCGGTCGACGATCTCTGCGATGACGGAGCGCATATTGACGCTGAGCGCCTCCTGCCGCTTGGTGGGATACTGCACGATCTTTTTGTTCTTGCCCAGGTCGTACTCGATCTTGTCCCCGGTGTACAGATAAGGCACCAGGCAGATCATGGAATTTTCCTCGAACCGCCTTACGCCGTAACCCAGCTGGGAGCCGTATTTGATGGAGGCGTCCCCGGTCAATATTATTATATCGCTGCCGGACACGGCTTTTTCGGAAGCGTCTCCGAAGAACTTCAATTCCAGCCGGTCAATATGGCACCGCCCCCCGTGATATCCGTCGTTCCTGACGAAGCGGAGCATATTCCCGGCGGCGCCCTCGTATTTGAAGGGCCCGGTGCCCGAGGGCACGTCGCTCCCCGCCTCGCCCGCCTTCAATATGGGGAAATACAGTTTCCAGGGGAAAAGCCCGTCCGCTTCCCCGAGCCGCACGTTCACCGTGCTGCCCTCGAAAGTTATCTCCCGGATCCCGGAAACGCATTCGGTATACGCGCCTCCGGACTTGCGGATGGCTTCCACCGTGGCGGCTACGTCTTCTCCGGAAAGCGGAGAACCGTCGTGAAAAACGATGCCGCTCTTGAGAGTCAGCGTCCAGTTTTTGCCGTCTGAAGAATGCCAGTCCTCTGCCAGGGCCGGTTCCGGCGTCATCGACTCTCCGAGCCTGATAAGGGGCTCGTAGAAGAAGGAGGCGCAATAAATGATATCTTCATTGAGGGTATTCAAAGGGTTTACGGAGCTTCCGTCTCCCAGCACCGCCACGGACAGCGTGCCGCCGGAAGGCGCCGCTTCGCTGGTGGGCTCCGGAGTCTCGTCAGGTATCTGGGGCACCACGGTTTCCGTAGGGTGGATATAATCGTTGTAGCAGCCGGAAAGCAGCATCAGGCACGCCAGGAGCGCAGTCAACAAAGAGACCGCCTTCCGGGAGCCGGTCCTGTTTTTACGGTCGTATTCGGTTGAAGTGCCATATATCTTCATTGACAGTCTCGACCCGTGCGTTTGGCCGCGGATCATCCTTTCAAACATATGAACGAAGCCATGGCGCCGCTCATTGCCCCGTCACGCCTGTGTGAGAAGAAGCGCTCCGGTTCCCCGAAAGTGCAATCCTCCGACACGAATATATTGTCCTCCTTAAGGCCTGACTCCGTCAACGTCAATTTTACGAATCCTCTCATATCCACGTGCCATTTCGGATCCTGTTCTCCCGGCCCGGGCAGCCGCATGAGCGTCCCGGGACAATTTCCGTCGGCGTCTCCGAAGGCTTCTATGAACCTGTCCGCCACGTCTTTTCGCACTTCGAAATGGTCCATGCATATGGCTGGCCCGATTATGGCTTTTATATCTTCCGGCCTGCTTCCGAAGGCCTCTTCCAGCTTTTTAACGGCGGCGGCGGAGATCTTGAGGCAGGTGCCTTTCCAGCCCGAATGCACGGCGCCCACGGCCTTTTTTACGGGGTCGTAGAGCAGCACGGGAACGCAGTCCGCGTGGGAGGTGGAAAGCGCTGCTCCCGGCACGTTTGTAACCATGCCGTCGTAACCTTTTTCGGCCCCGGGAGGGAATGGCCTGGTGATGCCGGAACCCGCCAGTTCCCGGTCGACCACGAGGATATTGTCCCCGTGGAGCTGAGGCATCCTGGTGATCATTTTTACGTCTATCCCGAGGGCGTCCGCGGCGATGACATGGTTCTTCAAAACGTTGTCCCGGTTGCCCCCGGGCTCCCGGCTGAAGCTCAGATTCAGCGCGTTTTCAGGCAGCGGAGACACTCCTCCCGAGCGCTCCGAAAAAGCCGCCAGCACCTTATCGTCCTTGAAAAAATCATATATTATCATGCGCCGTTATCTCAGGAACGCGTTCGTTCCTCGCAAAGGTCATTCCTCGTAAATGCTTCGAAGCAAAGCTATCTCCCTGCCGTACCCATCCAGCTCGTTGGGCGTCTCCAGGTAAAAAGGCAGGCCTCTCAAAGCCGGATGGTTCACGATCCTCCTGAAAGCCTCCAGGCCGATATAGCCCTCGCCAATCTTCTCGTGCCTGTCCTTGTGGCTCTCGAAAGGATTCTTGGTGTCGTTGATGTGGATTGCCCGGAGCCTTTCGATGCCGATCACCCGGTCGAACTCCCCGAGCACTCCGTCAAGGTCGCCCACTATATCGTATCCGCCGTCGAACACATGGCAGGTGTCGAGGCACACTCCCATTTTTTCCTTCAGTTCAACTCCGTCAATGATCCGCCTGAGCTCCTCGAACCGTCCTCCGACTTCGCTGCCCTTGCCCGCCATGGTCTCCAGCAGCACGGTAGTGGTCTGGTCCGGCGTCAATATCTTGTTCAGCATTTCGGTGATCAGTTCGATCCCCGCGTCGATCCCCTGCCCCACGTGGCTGCCCGGGTGGAAATTGTAAAGGTTCCCCGGCGTGTATTCCATTCTGGCCAGATCGTCCCGCATGGTATTTTCCGTAAACTCCCTGACTTCCGGCCTGGCGGCGCAGGGGTTCAGCGTGTAGGGCGCGTGGGCAAGTATGGTGACGAACCTGTTTTCACTCATAAACGAAAGCGCCTCTTTCACGTCTTCCGGATCGATATCCTTTGCCGCGCCTCCCCTGGGGTTCCTGGTGAAGAACTGGAAAGTGTTGGCGCCGATGGAAGCCGCTTCGGAGCACATGTTCATATATCCTTTTGAATTCGAAAGATGACAGCCTATGTTCAGCATACCCGTCCTCCTGTCTTGCTAATCGTTCCGGCGGCGAACCCGCCGTTCTTACGCGTCCCTCCGGACGTCGTATTGCGTGGTAGCGTCAGAGCAGTTCCGCATCGTAAATATATCCCTCGTAAATGCCCAGCGCCAGCGTCCCGTCGGCGCCAAGCGTGAATCTCAATTCGAACCATTCGGGCTCCTTGAGATCGAAAAAGTCTTCAGCCACCGTCTCGAAAGTGAGGGCGTCCGCCGCGAAGGCCCTGCCTTTTCCGCTTACCTTGAGCCGCAGCACGTGGTCTCCCTTTTCCACGTAAAGTCCCTGGTAAAGTTTGCCCGCACCGACGCAGGCTCGGCCTTTCTCGAACCACACGTCCCCTTCCTCGGTCCAGAAAGTCCTGCCCAGGGCGAAGTCCGGATTCTGGAAGAAGGAGGCGGAACGGATGGGCGTGTCGGAGAGGAAATTGACCGGCTTAATGCACAGCAGGTCCGTGGGAGACAGGTATTCGTTGTTGAATATGCGCACGTTCTTGACTGGAGACCAGTCGTCGGTCTCCGTGTTGTCGAAGGGCATCTTCCCGTTGTACGGATTGTCAGGCCAGGTGCCCACGGCGTATCCGCCCTTCAGCACGCAGTCGTAAACGTTTATGTCGTGTATCTCGGTGCGTTCCGTGACCGGGTCGTCGCTGCCCCAGGTTATGAAGCAGATGGCCTTGCCGCCGCCGGAATTCAGGTAGCAGTGAGCCACTTCGATATGGTGAGGGCCGTTGTCCATGCCCGGCGTAGCCCACCACCATTTTATGCCTCTGGGGTCGTTGTAGGAACTGGTCAGCACGATGGCGTCATCGTTGGACTCGAAGAAGCACCTTTCCACCTTAACGTGGTTGGCGCCCCGGGAGAAACTGAATCCGTCTCCGGAAACGCACTTGACCTCGTGGAGCTTCACGTTGGCGATATAGCCGTTGCGGCTGGCGCTGAAATCCGTGTGGTAGTTGTTGGACCGCACTATCTCTACGTCCCTGACCTCGTAATTTTCGCACCCGATGAAAGCCACGCTGATGCAGTGGATACGGTCCTGGCACTTGTTGGGATACCAGCCTATCCGCTTTTCTTCGCTGCCCGTGTCCATGCTCCTGATCTTGCCCCGGCCCGTAAGTTTCACGTTCCGGCAGAGCCTGGCGAATATCAGGGGGTACGTGGCAACGTGCAGCGCGTGGGTCCAGTTTATGTCTCTCATAGGCACGTCGTGGCCGTAGAAGATCTTGTATTTGTAATCGCTGTCGGTCTGGGACTGCCACAGCACCGTGCCCTCTTCCAGATGGAGCTCCACGTTGGATCTCATCATTATGTTGGTGATTATGTATCTGCCGGTGTTGAAGAACGGGACGACGACTCTGCCTCCGCCCATTTCATTGACACGGTCGATGGCCGCCTGGATGGCGTCCGTATCGTCCGTGAACGCATCGGCAACGGCGCCGAAATCCAGCACGCTGACTTCATTGTCCGGAAGCACGAAAGCGTATGGGTTGTACGCGAAATCCCGATAGTTCTCTATGTAGAACCTGGGAGAGAGCAGCATCGTCCTGCCCTCGTCCGTTTCCAGCGTGGCAATAAATTGAGAAGGCAGCCTGGTGACCCTGCCCCGTTTCATCGGGAAGCTGACGGTCAGTTCTCCCCCTTCCGTCCTTTCCTCCGCCAGCAGCGTCCTGCCGTCAACGACGTCTTCCACCACGTACATAAAAGTCTCGTACACTCTTACGGTACCGGGCGTTTTGGCGAAGAGCACTGCGGTGACCGTCTCTGCGTCCGCGGTGCAGGAGATCACTTTTCCGCCGAATTCCCTGACGGGCTCCTCCTCTTCCGGAGTTATCCTCTTTACGGTCAGCGACCCGCTGCCGCCCAGGGGCTGGACCCTGAATCCCGCGAGCCTCCCTTTAGCTCCGGGCACGTCGGACAGATTGAAAAAGTACGCTTTAAAGTCCGAATGAGGCTTTATCTCGAATATTTTGGAATTCTCCAGGCGGTATTCCGGATCGCCGGATACCAGGAACCACAGTCTCAGCCTGTCCGCGCCGCTGTCATTCTTCATCACGAAAAACAGCGTGTTGCGGAGCTCCAGAGGAGCGTTGTATTTGGTATTGTGCGCCTGAGGAAAATACGGCGACGCGAAGCCGCATTCGAATCCGTCGAAAGAAGTACCGTCCGCGTCGAAATCGAACCTCAATCCACCGTCGAAGCTGATAGTACCGCCTTTGGACGAGAAGCTCTTCCAGGCGCCCGGCACTTCGAAAGCCAGGTCGCATATCTCTCCGGCGCTGACCGCGCCTATCTGGTACAGTCCCTCCCAGGGCTCGTCGCCTTCGTTCCTGACGCCTATCTCTATGGATGTCACGCTGTCCTTGCCCTCGAAATCGCCTATGGTGAAAGAGGTGGTGTTCCAGCATTCCGCCAGAATGGGCGCCTCACCTTCGAAAACGCCTTTGTCCGATGTCAGTTTCACGTCAAGCCAGTACTGGTCTCCGGGAGCGAATCTGGTCACGTCGGAAGCGATCATCAGCGAGGAAAAACCGGTGAGGTCCAGGGGCTCGTCGTAATATTTTACAAGGGACCTGAGTTCTCCTGCCGGAGCGTTTTCGCATCTGCCCTGAACGCAGCCCGAGCCTTCGTAGTAGCCCTTAAAAGGCGTGTTGGGAAACTTTTCAGTGTATCCCGCCTCCGCGGTCAGCCTGCAGGGTCTGAAGCCTTCGTCGTTCCCCTGAAAGACGTGGATCTTCCGCTCGTTCGTAAGCGGGTAGCGTTTAGTTACAGCGTTTTTTAACATGACATTACCCCGGTTCGGAATTAATTTGATCATGCCCGGATTTTACCATTTATCCCTTGTGATATCAACCTCGCTTTTCATAAAAGCGGAAAAATGATATAATGGAGAAAACGAAGTACCGGCGAGGAGAACGTCATGGAAGACCGAGGGAAAAGAGGCACCGGATATGCCGAAAAGATATTGACCGCAGCCCTGCTGGCGCTGTTGTCCGCCATACTGGCGTCAGCTTACGGATGCCGTAAAAAGATCGCGCTGTTCCACGACGAACTGCCCGAAGTGGAGCCGGACCCGGATACTCACGTGTATATAAGAGCGGCCGAGGAGACGGAAACGAATATAGTTTACGCGCCCCTGGAAGACCGAAGCGGGTACAGGTACGGGCCTTCCATCATCTACTACGCCGACGGGTCCTGCGACGCTTGGTTCTCCACTTCCGGATACGGAGGAGAGTGGGACTGGATCACCGTGAGGCATTCCGACAACGGTGTGGATTTCGGCCGGGAGAGAGTGGCGCTGGTGCCCAATCCGGACTCCATGGACAAATATTCATGCTGCGATCCGGGAGTCGTTTATTTCGGCGGATATTACTATCTGGGATACACTTCCACCATCGTCAGCACCAACGGCGGCGTCAACAACAACGTGTTCGTTGCCCGGTCCCGGAACGCCCAGGGGCCCTACGAAAAGTGGAACGGCAGCGGCTGGGGCGGAGACCCTCAGCCCATAATTTATTACGACGAGTACGACCTTCAATACGGCGCAGGAGAGCCCAGTTTCGTTGTCCGCGGAAACACGCTCTACGTTTATTACACCTGGATCTGCCCCGACGGCAGCTTCACCAGGGTGGCCACTTCCGACACCGAAGAGGACTGGCCCGCCAGGCTCACGGAGCGGGGCACCTGCTATCAGCGCACCAACGGCCAGGATTCCAGCGACGTGGTATATCTGGAGGACGCGGGAAAATTCGTTGCCTTTTCGACCCAGTACCGCTTTTCGGAAAACAGCGGCATAGCCATTTTCGAGTCGGAAGACGGCATATCGTTCAGGCAGACCGGATTCGTCCGGGAAAATCTGTATCAATATTGCCATAATATGGGTTTCTCCCACCGCCCCGACGGCCACGTGCAGCTAAAAGACCGGGTCTTCGCAGGCTACGCCTTCAGCGACGGCGCCAGCGGAAACTGGGGAAAATGGGCCACCGCCTTCCAGCCCGTCTCCCTGGAACTTTATAAGTATTCCGACCCGGATTCCCCCATACCGGGCAGAGACGCAAAGAGCCTGCTCTGCACCGACTATTTCTCCACTCCGGAGCAGCTCTCCGGCATGATCGGCATCGCCACGACCAACAGGATAATCGACGACAAGGCGGGCGAAGGTGCAGGCTACCATATGTCTTTCGTATGGCTCGATTCCGCGCTGAACGCACACCTCATCGAGGACGTCAGCAACATAAAATTTTCGGGATACGACAAGTCGATCTGCACCTTCAAAAAGCAGGCGCTGATGTTTACGGACAATACCGGCGAGACCACCGTCACGGTCACTTACAAAGGCTATACCACTACGTTCAAGGTCTACGCCAGAGCCGAATATTCCGAGATACGCAGGCAGGTCTCCAAGACGGTCAAGGTCTTCGAGCCGGTCAAAGAAGTTTACGACGTGGAAATTGGCGGCCACCAGATCCAGATCCGGGGCTATACGCGTTTCTCGGACAACACCTGGGGCGAAGCGTACAACGGCAGCGAAGGAGTCGAACCGAGAAAGTTCCCGGTGACCTACGAAGTTGCCGACGAATCCGTGGCGAAAGTCAGCGACAGAGGCATCATAACCGCCGTTGCCCCCGGTACCACCACCGTGAAAGTCACCATCGCAGGCGGCATGAATTTCACCGTCACCGTAAACGTAAAGGATCCGGAAGCGCCCGGATCCTGAACGTACGTCAAACGTCCCTCAAACGTCTGTTAAAAGTCTGTTGACCGTCTGTTAACGCGCCGTGATCATATTCTCCAGGGCGTCGCTCAATTTCGAAATATCCTTGAAGGCTATGGAATACCTGCAGCCGTCGGAAGTCAGTACTTCCCGGTTGCCTATAAGGACTATCCTTTCCGTTTTTCCGTCCTCGTAGCATATATCCAGGATCCACGACATACCCGCTATGGATTCCCCTGCGGTACCCAGCGCGTGCATATGGCAGATGCCATCCATAATAACGCCTATGTCGGCATCGCTGCCGATCCTGCCGTTATAGGAGTTATAAGGCTGCGAACTGACGTCGATATGGTCGATAC
>JAEFAM010000098.1 GCA_016287565.1 Clostridia bacterium | reverse complement strand
AAGTAAATGGCGAGACCATTGCGGATATCGAGTTTATTTGGAAACTCGACGGCAATCAGCTGAAACTCTGGCTGACCGAAGACGGCGAGCCTAACGGCACCAACTTCCATTTCAAATACGAGATCACCGAGAGCGAAGACGGCGACAAACTTGAGCTCTTCGGCGACGAGACCGGTGTATCCACCGTGTACAAGCGCCAGAAGTAAAATGCCGGGCGCGGCGGCTGCCGGATCGCGTTCTGCAAATTGACACCGCACGCGTTTTGGTGTATCATACAAAATCGGGAGAGGCTGTGCCGCCGGGTGACCGGGAACGGGCCGGCTGACCCGATTTGCTTTATTTGAAAGGGGTTCAGTATGAGCCAGGTAAGAACGCGTTTTGCCCCCAGCCCGACGGGCTATATGCACATCGGAAATCTCCGTACGTGTCTGTACGAGTACCTGATCGCGCGGGTGAATAAAGGCACGTTTGTTTTAAGGATCGAGGACACCGATCAGGAGCGCTACGTTGAAGGCGCGATGGATGCGGTATTTAATACGCTTGCGCTCACGGGCATCGGTTTCGACGAAGGTCCCGGAAAGGAAGGAGACTGCGGTCCTTATATTCAGAGCCAGCGCCGCGATATATATAAAAAGTATGCGGAGGAACTTGTTAAAAAGGGCCACGCTTATTATTGCTTCTGCACTAAAGAGAGGCTTGAATCCCTGAAAGGCGGAGACGAAAATCTTGGCGCCGCGCTTAATTACGACAGGCACTGCCGGTACCTTTCTCAGGAAGAGATCGAAGCGAATCTTGCCGCCGGAAAACCGTACGTTATCCGTCAGAAGATGCCTACGGAAGGGACCACCACGTTCACGGATCTGGTTTACGGCGATATCACCGTGGACAATAAAACACTCGATGATCAGGTTCTCTTAAAGTCAGACGGACTGCCCACGTACAATTTCGCCAACGTGGTCGACGACCACCTGATGGGGATCACGCACGTTGTCCGCGGCAACGAATATCTTTCTTCCACTCCGAAGTACAACCTCCTGTACGAGGCCTTCGGCTGGAAGATACCGGTGTACATACATTGTCCGCCTATTATGAAAGATGCGCACCAGAAGCTTTCCAAGCGCAACGGAGACGCCTCCTTCATGGATCTGGTGGAAAAGGGATACCTGGTGGACGCCATACTGAACTACATCGCGCTCCTGGGCTGGAGCCCCAGAGGCAACGAAGAATTCTTCACCCTTAAAGAGCTGGAAAAAGAGTTCTCGCTGGAAGGTCTGTCCAAGTCTCCCGCCATTTTCGACATCGAGAAGCTCAAGTGGATGAACGGCGAATATATCCGCCGCCTGAGCCCCGAAGAGTTCAGGAAAACCGCGGACAAATGGCTCAGGGAAGGCCTGGGAGAGGCGCTCTACGCCAACGAAGCGGTGGTGGAGAAAGTTGCCGCCCTCGTGCAGCAGCGCTCCGTGATCCTCAGCGACATACCGGACCGCATCGGCTTCCTGAAGGAGCTTCCGGAGTACGGCACGGCTATTTACTGCCACAAGAAGATGAAGACCGACGAGGCGATCTCGCTGAACGCTCTGAAATTGACCGCGGAATATCTCAAGGGGTACGCGGGCGCCTGGGTGTCCGGCGACATATACGCGGGGCTGTGCGAGCTTGCCTCGGCCTCCGGCCTCAAGAACAGCCAGATACTCTGGCCTTTAAGGACGGCGTTGTCCGGCCTGGACGTGAGCCCCGGCGGAGCCACCGAACTGGCGGAGATACTGGGAAAAGAAGAAACTCTGAGAAGGATCGGCAGGGGAGAGGAACTGCTCGAAAGCGCCCTCGCCGGATCCGCCGAAAGATCGGAGGAATGATAAATGGAAGATTCCGGTAATTTTATTCACGATATGATAGACGCCGATCTGGCCGAGGGAGGCAGATGTTACGGAGAAAAGATCCGCACCAGGTTTCCCCCCGAGCCCAACGGCTATCTCCACATCGGGCACGCCAAGGCGCTGTGCGTGGATTTCGGCACGGCCCTGAAGTACGGCGGCAAGTGCAATCTCCGACTGGACGACACCAACCCCAGCAAGGAAGATACGGAATACGTTGACGCCATAAAAGAGGACATACACTGGCTGGGTTACGACTGGGACGGGGAGATCAGATACGCCTCCGATTACTTCCCTATGATGTATCAGTGCGCAGTTGACCTCATCAAACGCGGCGAGGCGTACGTGTGCGACCTGAGCCCCGACGAGATCAGGGAATACAGGGGAACGCTTACGGAACCCGGTATTAACAGCCCTTACAGGGACCGCTCCGTGGAGGAGAATCTGGACCTTTTCGAACGCATGAAAGCGGGAGAATTCGAAGACGGCACCCGCGTGCTTAGAGCGAAGATCGACATGGCCAGCCCGAACATGAACATGCGCGATCCTGTCATATACCGCATACTTCACGCCCATCACCACCACGTGGGAGACGAGTGGTGCATCTATCCGATGTACGATTTCGCCCATCCGCTGGAGGACGCCTTCGAGGGAGTTACCCATTCTCTTTGCAGCATCGAGTTCAAGGACCACAGGCCTCTGTACGACTGGGTCATCGAGCATTGCGGCCCCTTCGATCCGGAGCCCAGGCAGACCGAGTTCGCCCGCCTGAACCTCACGTACACGATGATGAGCAAAAGGTATCTGCGCCAGATGGTGGAGACCGGCATCGTTGACGGCTGGGACGACCCCAGGATGCCTACCCTGTGCGGCCTTCGCAGGAAGGGGTTCACTCCCGAATCCATAAAGAATTTCATTGCCGCCGTAGGCGTTTCCACCAGCAACAGCACAGTGGATTATTCGCTGCTGGAATATTGCATCCGGGACGACCTTAACAGGACTGCGCCCAGGGCAATGGCAGTGCTGGACCCCATCGAGCTGGTCATTGACAACTACCCCGAGGGCCTGGTGGAGGAGTTCGACGCGGAGGTCAATCCCGAGAATCCCGAAATGGGCACCCGCAAGGTGGAATTCTCCGGCAAGCTCTACATCGAGCGCGACGATTTCATGGCCGAACCTGTAAAGGGCTATTTCAGGCTCTTCCCGGGCAACGAAGTCCGTCTCAAATACGCCTACTACGCAAAATGCGTCTCCTACGAGACCGACGAAGCAGGCAACGTCACCCGCGTACATTGCACCTACGATCCCGCTTCCAGGGGAGGCTGGCTCGAAGGCCGCAAGGTTAAAGGCACGATCCACTGGGTCAGCGCCCACAACGCCGTCGACGCGGAAGTCCGCCTCTACGACCAGCTGTTCTCCGATCCCGCGCCTATGGACGATTCCGACGGCCGGACCTGGGAAGAAAAACTGAACCCCGATTCGCTGATCGTAAAAGATAACGCGAAAGTCGAGCCCTACGCCGCCGAATGCGAGCCTCACGCCCACTTCCAGTTCCTGAGAAACGGCTTCTTCAGCGCGGACAACGCCCATACTCCCGAAAAACCGGTGTTCAACAGGACAGTCAGCCTGAAGGACACCTGGGGGAAGAAAAAATAACGGGTAAGGTCAGGCAGGAACGGACAAATAACGAAAATATCATTAAACACGGTACAAAGATTAAAATCGAATAAAAAGCAGGTAGATCATTATGGCAATGAACGAGAAAAATAAGGGCAAAGCGGTGGAAGCCATCACTTCCATGAACGAAGACTTCACCCAGTGGTACACCGACGTGGTGCTGAGAGCCGAGCTCATCGACTACTCCAGCGTCCGCGGCTGCATGATACTCCGTCCCTACGGGTACGCCATCTGGGAAAACATCATGCACCTCCTGGACAAGCGCTTTAAGGAGACGGGGCACGAGAACGTTGCCATGCCCATGTTCATCCCCGAGAGCCTCCCTCAGAAGGAAAAAGATCACGTGGAAGGCTTCGCTCCCGAAGTTGCCTGGGTGACCCACGGAGGCACCGAGGAACTGACAGAGCGGCTCTGCGTGCGCCCGACTTCCGAAACGCTTTTCTGCGACCATTATTCGCACATAATCCACTCCTACAGGGACCTTCCCAAACTGTACAACCAGTGGGTGAGCGTGGTGCGCTGGGAGAAGACCACCAGGCCTTTCCTCCGCTCCCTCGAGTTCTACTGGCAGGAAGGCCACACCGCTCATGCGGACGAGGAAGGCGCCGAAGCCGAGACGCTCAGGATGCTTGACGTGTACGCCGATTTCTATAAAGAGTCCCTGGCCATCCCCGTGATCAAGGGACGCAAGACCGATAAAGAGAAATTTGCCGGAGCCAAGGCCACCTACACCATCGAATCGATGATGCACGACGGCAAGGCGCTCCAGTCCGCCACCTCCCACAATTTCGGAGACGGATTCGCCAGGGCCTTCGACATCCAGTATACGGACAAGGACAACACGCTTAAATACGTGCACCAGACGTCCTGGGGATTGTCCACCCGCACCATCGGCGCCATCATTATGGTACACGGCGACGACAACGGCCTGGTGCTGCCTCCCGCAGTTGCCCCGATACAGATCGTCATCGTGCCCGTTGCCATGCATAAGGAAGGCGTGCTGGAGAGAGCCAACGCCCTTAAGGACGAACTTTCCAAGAAATACCGCGTCAAGATAGACGATTCCGACAAGATGCCCGGCTGGAAGTTTGCCGAGTACGAGATGAAAGGCGTGCCGCTGCGCATCGAGATCGGACCCAGGGACATCGAAAACAACCAGTGCATGACCGTGAGGCGCGACAACGGCGAGAAGCTGCCCGTGTCTCTCGACGAGATAGGAGACAAGGCCGGAGAGCTCCTCCAGGCGGTCCACGATTCGCTTTACGAAAAGGCGCTGGCGCTCCGCGAAGGCCGCATCTACGACGTGACGGAATACGGCGAATTCTGCAGGACGATTGCCGAAAAGCCCGGCTTCGTAAGGGCGATGTGGTGCGGCGACAAGGAGTGCGAACTCAAGATCAAGGACGATACCCAGGCCACTTCCCGCTGCATGCCTTTCGACCAGGAGATCATCTCCGACAAATGCGTGTGCTGCGGCAGGCCCGCGAAACATCTGGTAGTCTGGGGAAAGGCATATTGACGGTCTGATCCCCGAAAGGCCCGTCAGGCCCGGTACTAACCGGATCACGGACCGCAGCAGATCAAACAAACTATGAGACCCAAAACGTTTCCCGTATCTCTTTTATGTCTCGCCCTGGCGATACTGCTGGCGGGATGTGCAGGCAAAGGCGCAGAGCCCGTGGATGGCACGGCTCCCGCCTCTGCCGCCCTTTTTACGGGACGGCCCACCGGCGGCGCCTCCGACGCGCCCGAAACACCTGTTATCACTGAGATTCCGACTCCCGAGCCTACTCCGGTACCCACGGCAGAGCCGGATATTTTTATAGAAAACCCGGAGGTGCTGGCGGGGCTCTTAGCCGATCCGGGAGACGGAAAGGCGCTAACTTTAGCGCTTCGGGGCGATATCGAGATCGAAGGCGACCTGGCCGTGAAACGCTGCTTCATCCTGCGGCTGGAAGGACATTCCCTTAAGGTCGGAGGCGATATAGTGGTCGACGACGAAAGGGAAGGGCAGATCGTTTTCGAGAACGGAACTGTGAGCGCGAACGGATTGAGAGCACAGGCGCCTTTGACCGGGCTCGACCTGAGGGGCTGCGAGGCAGGTTTCGCGGAACAGCCGGCTTTGGACGGGTTTTACGTCATACTGGATTCTCTCAACGGCACTCAGGCGACGGATCGTTTCGTCCACGTAAGGTCCTTCGAAGAACTGGCCGTATTGACCGATCCGGAACGCATGCCCTGCGCCCGTGAAGGGCAGACGGTGTCCATTGACCTCGGTATCGGAGAAGGGGATGAGATCCCTTATATTGACGCGCCGTATACCGATCTGATCTGGCAGGCGGAAGGGGCTCCCGACGAGAATTTTGCCGCGCCGTATATGAACGTCAGGAGCTACAACGGAGACCACATGGCTGAATACGGGCCCGGCGGCACAGCC
>JAEFAM010000097.1 GCA_016287565.1 Clostridia bacterium | reverse complement strand
AGGAACAGACATAAGTATTTCGGTCAGTTGAGCGAACAGATCAGATGTGAAAAAAGAAAGAAACAAACCGGCAAACGGCGATTTGCGGAGGAGAACATGAAATATAAAGGAATACTGATCGTTGTTAATGATTGCCGACGCGCTCTGAAGTTTTATCATGATTTGTTCGGGCTGCAGCTTGTGCGTGATAATGACGGTAACATGGAGCTGCCGGGAGGATTGTATTTACAGGAAACCGGATACTGGGAAAAATTCACGGGGAAACGTGTATTATCCAGGAACAACAGCACAGAACTGTATTTTGAAGAGGCTGATATTGAAGCTTTTGTTGAGAAGCTTGAAAAACTGTATCCGGATATCGAATATGTGAACCGGCTTATGACACACAGCTGGGGACAAAAGGTCGTACGATTCTATGATCCTGACGGCAATCTTATAGAAGTAGGGACGCCTGTCTGACACGGCGGAGATCTGTGATATGACAGAATAAGGTAAAAACGACCGGACAAACCCGAAAGGAAGGACATGTATGAAATACAGAAAAGACAGATACGGCAAGGAGCTCTCGGTACTGGGATACGGCTGTATGAGATTTGCAAAAAAAGGCGCCTCCATCGATATAGACAAAGCGGAAAAGGAGATCCTGGCGGCGTTTGAAGCGGGTGTGAACTACTTCGACACGGCTTATATCTATCCCGGAAGCGAGGCGGCGATAGGCGAGATCTTCGAGAGGAACAACATGCGCGACAAGATCAATATAGCTACCAAGCTGCCTCAGTATTTGATCCGAAACCGCGCGTCGCTCGACAAATACTTCAACGAGGAGCTTTCGAGACTGCGCACCGATCACGTAGACTATTATCTGATGCACCATCTTACCGACGTCGCGATGTGGGAAAAGCTCAAAGCGGTCGGGATCCTTGACTGGATCGAAGAGAAAAAGAAAGCGGGAGCAATAGGGAACATCGGATTTTCATACCACGGCAACACGGATAACTTTCTGAAGATACTTAACGACTATGACTGGGATTTTTGCCAGATACAGTACAACTATCTTGACGACGTGTCTCAGGCAGGCGCGGACGGGCTGAAAGTCGCGGCGGCGAAAGGGATCCCGGTCGTGATAATGGAACCGCTGCGCGGCGGGAAACTTGTGAGTATGCTGCCCGATAAGGCGAAGCAGGCCATGAAAGACAGCGGCAGAGAATGGACTCCGGCAGAGTGGGCGTTCCGCTGGCTGTACGATCAGAAGGACGTCACCGTTGTCCTTTCGGGCATGAATTCTTTGGAAATGGTCGAGGAGAACTGCAGGATCGCGTCGGTGGCGGAAACGGGAGAGATGACCGGAGCTGATCGTGCCGTTATTGACAAAGTCAAAACAGCCATCCGCGAAAAAGAGAAGGTCGGATGTACCGGATGCAGGTACTGCATGCCGTGCCCGAAGGGAGTGGACATACCCGGCATCTTCCGCTGCTACAATGCGATGTATATCGAATCAAAGGGGCAGGGGAGATCTCAGTTCATTCAGACTGTAGGTCTCACAAAGGAGCCGGCCTTTGCGACGCAGTGCGTCGGATGCGGAAAATGCGAAAGTCACTGCCCTCAGAATATCCCCATCAGAGAAAAGCTTAAAGAGGCGGACAAGGCGCTCCGTCCTCTTCCGTATAAAATGGGTATAGGCATAGCGAGAAAATTCATGTTCAGAAAGCCGGCGCGTTCGAAAAAAAGCTGACCGGTCTTTGTGTTCCGCTGTCAGGCTTTCACCGTAGAGGATCGTATATCTTCTGCGGCACGCCGACTCTCGCATTTTGAGGAGAAAAGCAAATGGAATACATAATCGAAGATCTTACAAAAGAAGAAGCTGTATATATCGGCGAAAAGATCAATGAGATCGTGCCGCGCGAAGTGGACGCGGACGAAGAACAATTCGTCCTCAAAGTCGAGGATGAAAATGGGGAGATCATCGGCGGATGCATTGCAGAAGCATACGAATATCACTGGTCGAGAGTTTTGCTTGAAGAGCTTTGGGTGGATGAACGCTATCGCCATCAGGGGATCGGCTCTATGATCATCCGCGAGGTCGAGCGGATTGCAAGAGAGAAGGGCTGTCGGGTCGTCACGCTCGGCACCGCCAGCTATATGGCCAGGCCGTTCTATGAAAAACACGGCTATACAGTATTTACGACACAGAAAAAACCAAACGGTTATATCAGTTATTCCCTGGTCAAATATCTTGACAAAGATACGCCGGAATATGTGCCGGCAGACAACAGCGGCGCGCGGTTTAAAGTTGCTCTCGGAGACGACGACGATGCGGAAGTGATCGAAAACGGCATCGACGCCTACAGCGAAGCCTACGAACCGGAATACGAGAGGGTCGATTATTATAAGAAACTTGTGGATAAAGACGACAAATTTGCGGCAGGCGTGATCGCGGACGTGGATAAAGGCTCCTATGGCTTTGTCCACGCACTGTTTGTGGAGGAGCCGCTGAGACGTCAGGGTTTGGGCACGTATCTTATGCGGGAAGTGGAAAAACTGGCCCGGGAAAACGGCGCTTCCATGATCCTGACAACTGCCGGAGACTGGAACGTCGGTTTCTTTAAAAAGAACGGCTATCTGTTGAGAGGCGAACTGAAAGACGTTCCCAAGGGACACGATTGCTACGAACTCTACAAAATGATCTGAACTATCGTTCTTTAAGGAGGTTCCCATGGACGATCGCAAACTACGCATAGCACGCCGCGAAGACTGGAAAACTGCTCCCATGCCGGAAAAGCATGAAACTTTTGTCCTGAACCGGCCTTTCAGCAGGGAAGAGATGGATGCGCTCCGCTGCGGCAATATCCCGCAGGCGATGGAGGACAAGTGGTTCTGGTATATGGAGGGGCCGACGCTTTGGGCGCACCGCAGCTGGACCGGGTACTGCATCTACCAAATCGATTTTAAGGAAAATAACGAACACCTTGTGACGGTCAACCGTGACCCGGAGCAGTACGCAAGCTCCGGGATCGAAGAGGATATCGCGTCTTTGAACAAACTTTTGGACTGGTGGACTCAGACTCCCTACGATCATTATCATGAATGGCTTTCGGAGACATACGATGCGTTGGAGAAAGCCGGTAAAATAGAATAAAACAACTATCTTTGATTGTTGGACATTTGTTGGACACATGTTTGATATGAGCCCGTAGCTTGTTGATTTAAGCTACGGTTTTTTTTCGTCCAACAGATTGTTTTTTCGTCCAAAATTAATTATAATTGGACGAAAAGATGGGTTTCCGGATGAAAGGAATTCTTATGAGGTCGTTTGATTACAGCAAACTTGCGGAAAAAGCCTGGGATAATGAAATACTGAATCTGGTCGCAAAGATCCATGAGTGCAAGGGAAGACAGGATTTGTTTGTCAGACAAAAACCTGTGGAGCTTGATCGCCTGGTCGAAATAGCAAAGATACAGAGTACGGAATCGTCCAACAAGATCGAAGGGATCGTGACGACAAGTACCCGTATGAAGCAGTTGTTCGAAGAAAAGGTAACCCCAAGAAACCGCGATGAAGATGAAATCATGGGATACCGGGACGTACTGAATACGATCCATGAAAGCAACGAATATATCCCGATTCGCCCTTCTTATATTCTGCAGCTTCATCGAGACCTATTAAAACGAGCGGGCTTCTCGTTTGGAGGGCATTTTAAGAATGTCCAGAACTATATCAATCAGGCGAATCCGGATGAAACAGCAGTCACCAGGTTCACACCGGTCGCGCCTTATGAAACGCCGGAAGCGGTTGACGATCTATGCAAGGCTTATGAACAGGCTGCCTCAAATGAAAGAATAGATCCTTTACTGCTGATCCCGGTTTTTATCTGTGATTTTCTTTGTATTCATCCGTTCAATGACGGTAACGGAAGAATGAGCAGACTGCTCACTTTGCTCCTCCTGTATAAAAACGGCTACAGCGTAGGGAAGTATATCAGCATAGAGAAGCAGATAGAGATCACAAAGGACCGCTATTATGACGCCCTTAAAGAAGCGGATGCCTTCTGGCATGAAGAGAAGAACGATCCGACACCGTTTATCCGGTATATGCTGCAGGTGATCCTGGCCTGCTATACGGAGTTTGAGGAGCGTGTCGGAATCATGGCTGAAAGCGGTGCCGGCAGCAGTGCGTATGATATCGTTAAAGGGTACACGGAGCGCATAATTGGGAAGTTTACCGGTGCTGACGTAGTTGCTCATTGCCCCAGCATCGGCAGGTCCTCAGCTCTCGCTGCTTTGAAAAAACTTACGGAAGAGGGCTTCATCATCCGGAAAGGATCCGGCCGAAGCACTTTTTATATTCGTGCTGACAGCAAATGATGATTCGTTTCAATGAATCATGGTGGATATGAAAGGAGAATCCGGTCCATGGAGAACTATCGTTTTTTAGAACTGGCGGAAAAGGAAAACGGCTTCGAATTCTATCAGGCTTTCCGGGATGAGATCGACTGGATCATAGGCGCCAGGGGCGACACCTGCTGGTTTGTGGTCATGCAGGATCAGTCTGTCAAGGAGACGTATATCGGAACGCGGAAGGACGGCGTATGGACCGACCGCAGGATCAAAGGCAAGGGGAAGAGAAAGACTGAAAAGGAAATGACCCCGGGCAGCACCATCCGGCGCGTCGAGGAAAGAGCGTTCTTCATGCAGGACGCCGAGTGGGTCAAAGACAGAAAACCCAGGCTCGTCGAGGATGCGCATCCGCATTATCACTACGTCTACGGCATGGGCGACAAGGCGCTGGACGTCTCGGAAGCGTTCGGCGTCAGCATCGGATACTCAGATCTGAAAGATCCCGAGGCGGGTTTCCATCTGAGATACCTCTATACGGGCGAAGAGGTGGAGATCCCGGAACGGTAGGTGCGGATCACAGCGGAAACGCGACCGCGTCGGAATAGAGTTTTTTCAGAATGGCGAGGAATGCCTTCAGGCTGTCTCTCTGGTCCTCCTTATGGGTGCAGAGAACGCAGGAAAACGATTCTCTGCAGTCGAAGGGGATCCACGCGAACTGACCGCTGTGGTCGTTCAGAAAACCGGGCGCTAAACAGATGCCCCGTCCGGCAGCCACGTTGGTGAGCGTCGTATCGTGATCGGCGCTGTTGAAGTAATCGATCTTCCCGGAACCGATCAGGCGGTGCTGTACCGTTCTCAGCGCCTGCGGAGAACCGCCTCCCACCATCAGCGTTCTGCCATACAGATCCTCTTCCCGTACCAGGTTCTTTTCAGCCAGAGGATCGTCTTTATTTGCAATCAGATAGATTCTGCTTTCGAAGAGGTCGTGGACTTTTATGCCCGCGACCTGTTTTGTCTGTTCCTGCAAGGTAAAGACGATATCCGTTTCGTTCTGCAGGAAAGATTCCATGCTGTTTTCATATTGAAAGAGCGGGAGGATCTGCACGCCGGGCACAGACTCCTCGAACAGGCGCATCGCTTCCGGCAGGAAATACAGCGCCTGCCGCACCATCATGCAGATGGAGATGCTGTCCCGGTATTTCGCGCTGAAGTTCTGTCCCTGTTCGATGGCGCGCTTCAGATCCTGCCGCATGCCGGTCAGGAAGGAGACGAACTGCGCGCCTGCGGGGGTCAACGCGGCGCCTTTCCCGCTGCGCTCGAAGATCTCGAATCCGATCTCTTCCTCCAGCAGTCGGATCTGGTACGAAAAAGTAGGCTGGCTGACGAACAGGTTGTCCGCAGCCCGGCTGAAGTTTAACGTATGGGCAAGTTCGATGCAGTAATCGATCTGTTTTGTGGTCATAGTCTCATCCTCGCTATTTAATATTTAAATTAAGTATAGCATACTTCAATTAGACTATACAATAATTGACCCATATAATGAAACCGTAAACAGAAACGAAACGGCTGAAGCCGTATAGGAATAACAGGAGGATAAACCAATGGCTAAAACACTGATCGCTTTTTTCTCGAGAGCGGATGAGAACTATTTCGGCGGCGCGATGCGCTACATCAAGGTGGGCAACACGGAGGTCGTCTGCGGCATCATGAAAGATCTGATCGAAGCGGACAGCTTCAAGATCGAGATGAAAAACCCGTACTCCCCGGTCTACATGACCTGCATCG
>JAEFAM010000096.1 GCA_016287565.1 Clostridia bacterium | reverse complement strand
AAAAGACAGGCATAATTATGATAATAATCGCGGTGGTAATGACCGCGGCCATGACGATCCTGCCGTTGACCTCCGCGGCCTACGGAGACCTTGACGAAATATTGAATTACGAGATCACCGCCGACGTGAACCAGGACGCCACGGTGACGCTCACGTACCATATCGACTGGAAAGTGCTGGATTCGGACTCCGAAGGGCCTCTTTCATGGGTCACCATCGGCATCCCCAACAACCACTACGTATCCATGCGAGGCCTCAGTTCCACCATCGACGACATCTCCTATTCGTCCTCGAACGGCTCGTACGTGCGCATCGACCTTGACCGTAAATATTACAAGGACGAGGTGGTAAGCTTCGATTTCGAAGTGGTGCAGGATTATATGTACGAAATGAACCTGCTCACGGAAGGCGAGACGGTGTACAGATTCACGCCCGGCTGGTTCGAAGGCGCAAAGGTGGACAACCTCACGGTGCGCTGGAACAGCGACAAGTTAGAAAGCTGGTCTCCTTCCTGCGAGATCGAGAACGGATACGGCGTGTGGCGCACGAGCCTGGACAACGGCGAACGTTTCACCGTGCAGGCGGTCTACTTAAACGACGCTTTCGAATTCGACGATACCAAATCCATCGTCACGGGAGACGACAACGGCTGGGGCTATTCCGGAAGCGATGCTATCGATTTCATCGTGCCCCTGATATTCGGCCTGTTCATACTCATTCCGGTGGCAGTGGTCATTATCGGCATCATCGTGGCAGCCCTGGCGAAATACAAAGGCGCGGCCAATTTCAATTCCGGAACCACTAAAAAAGTCACCCGCACCAAGGTGGAATATTATCCGATCTGCGAAGGCTGCGGCGCCGTGAGGCCCGAGGGCAAGGAGACCTGCGAACATTGCGGCAGAAGCTTTATAAAGAGCGAAGAGATACTCGAAGAGAAGGACATACCGGCAGAGGAGTCAGAACTCAAGGACAAGAACGAAAGCGGCCTTTTCAAATTCGCTTCTTCGCCCAACACGTATATGCGCGTCAACGTGGTCTCCGTGCCAATCGTCACGCGCTCCATACTGTCCAGCCTGATGTCGAGCTCGTCTTCCGGATCGTCAAGAAGTTCCGGCAGCCACAGTTCCTGCGCCCACAGTTCCTGCGCCTGCGCCTGCGCGTGCGCCTGTGCCTGCGCCGGCGGCGGCAGAGCGGGCTGCAGCGCCAAGGACTTTTACAACACGGATCTCAAGCTCAGCCAGCTTAAGAAAAAGTGCCTTAAATAACTGTCCGGACATCCCAGAACGCGCGAGGCATCTCGATCCCCGGCGCCTGCCATCTGCGCCGCTCCAGGTTGACACTGCGGCGCTTTAGGATTAAAATCTACGTATTGAAACGACAGACCCGCTCAGGCGGCAGGCCTGCTCTTGGAGGAGGAAAAAATATGAAAAAGTTTAGTATCATTGCCGCTGTAATGGCGATAGCCGTGCTTTTGCTGTTTGCCGCATGTTCGACCGAACCGGCAGAACAGGCCCCTACCGACGCTCCGGCCCAGAATACCGAGAATGCCGCTCCCACCGACGTTCCCGCAACCGAGGCGCCCGCTACCAAAGCGCCTACAGAGGCGCCCACCCAGGCTCCTACCCAGGCTCCTACGGCCACTCCCGAGCCTGAGCCCACAGCCGATCCGAGCACGGTCAAGCTTCTCATTCCTTACGTTACCAAAGGTCTCGTAGCGCTCTACGAAGGCGGATACAATAACGAAGACGGACAGAACACCGATTCTACCACCTGGCAGGATCTCTCCGGCAACGGCAACGATATGGTTGATATCAAACTGGGCGACAACTGCTACTGGACCGAAGAAGGCCTGTACGTTGACACCGTGAAGATACTGTTCCCGGACACCATCCCCGAGCTCATCAACAGCGACGCCTATACGGTAGAGTTTTCCATTAAAGACCTCGTTGTCACCGGCGCGAATTTCGCCACGTTCCTCAACAGCGACGTCAACGACAACTTCGCTCTGTTTATCCGCGTTGCCGACAACTCCCTGGAGTTCAAGTGCAACAGCGGCATCGGCCAGAGGCCCAAGGTGGCGGGCAGCGCTATGGAAGACTGCGAGAACTGCACCATGGCTGTCACGTTCTCTGCGGGCGACGTTGTCGAACTTTATCTGAACGGCGAGCTTGTCGCAGATCACGACGCTGCGATCAACACGGATATGGCGGGACACTTCTTTATCGGCCACACCGATCCCACCAAGACTTATCACGGCGTAGTTACCGGTGTGCGCTTCTACGACAGAGTGCTTTCTGAAAAGGAACTGAAGGCGAACTATGAGGCCCAGGGCACCGTTGCCGCGAACCCGGATTACGTTGCGCCGGCCGAGTGAGCGATCGCGTCGACTGCGAAAATGATAAAAGGGAATTACAGAAATAATTGACGATGGATCAGGCAGCACCCGGCGGGATTACCGTCAGGTGCTGTGCTGCCTTTAAACGGTTCAGCGCCGTTTCCGTAAAGAAAGGGAAGAGATGATCATGAAAAAAGTTGGCCGCTTCAGCTTGATATCTTTAACATTATTGACGGTGACGGGCGCGCTCGCGCTTTCGGCCTGCTCTCCGGGGGTCAATAACGCCGGACGCCGGAATAACAGCGTGGAAGTGTATCAGCTGGCTCCGGATCCCAACAGCCTTATGATGAGCTACGTTATCGTCACCCCGAACGATAAGGTGATAGTGATCGACGGCGGTATCGACGGGCAGGGGATGCACGAACCGCCTTACCTGCCTTCTGCGATACGGGCGATACTCGGGATCGGCCAGAACGATTATTTCGAAGTCGAGGCCTGGTTCCTTTCCCACGGCCACTGGGACCATTTCTACGAACTGGCCAAGATGCTGAGCTCCTATACGGAGTCGGACAATTACAGGATCAACAATTTCTATTTCGATTTTCCGGACTACGGGGTGGAATGGAGTTCGAATGCCGGCGAAAGCGACCACAACGTAAAAGAACTCGAACTGATGAAGCAGGGGCTGGACCGGTATTACGATGCCGTGGGATTCGAGGGCATACGCGGCGCAGACATACCCGCGGAAAAATGGGTCAGACCGGATGATTACGAAGGCAAGTATTATTACTACGACCTGATCAACGCGGCGGTGATCAACAAGGCTTCCGTCGCCGAAGGATGCGAAATAGACGTTGACGGAGTATCTTTTAGAGTGATGTGCACGTGGCAGAAGTCGTCCGCCAACGTGAACAGCACTTCCGTTGTCCTGCGCATGACGTATCTTGACCACAGCATACTGTTCCTGGGAGACGCGGCCACCGATACCGGCAACGCGCTGCTTCGCGCCTACGAGGACGATGAACTGCGCTCCGAATACGTTCAGATGGCTCATCACGGCCAGAGCGGGACAGACGAGAAATTCTATAGGCGCATAGGCGCCGCGGAGTCCAAAAGGCTGTGGCCAACGCCTGTGTGGGTGTGGAACGTTTACAGGGCTTCCAACGGTATCAGAACGGACTATACCCGCGAATGGCTGGGGCTTCCGGCTGATTACAACGAGTTCGCGGAGAAGGGGCTCCTGGAGACGGGCAGCGACTTCGTTGCCGGCCTGTACAGCGCCTATCCGGAGCAGCCCGATCAAGTGAAAAGCTGGACGAAGGAAGTGCTGGACGCCCAGCGCGTGGCAGTCTTCGAACGACCTGAAATATGAAAGGATGAACAGAATGAAACCGTATTTGAAAGTATTGACGCTCCTGCTCGCGATATGCCTTGCCGCGGGGCTGTTCGGCGCCTGCAAGGCCAATACCGCCGATCCCGGAGGATCTTCTGCTGCGACCGAGGAGCCGGAAGAGGAGATCGATCCCAGGTTCGAAGACCTCGTCGTCAGAGGCAATACCGTGGAGATCAGCACCAGGGAAGAACTTTTTGCATTCGCAAAACATATGAACGATATGGACCAGGATTATTATTTCCCCTGGTATACCGTCAAACTGATGAACGATATCGACCTGGATCCCTCGCTGGAAGGCGGAAAGAACTGGATACCCATATTTGTTGACAGAGCGCTTTCCAACGCCGTGTTTGACGGGCAGGGCCACACCATAAACGGCATGACCGTCACGCCCGTGGAGCTCGAGGCCGTGGGGTACGCGGACGGCGGCTACGGGACGGGTTTCTTCAGCCAGGTCATGGTCTCATTTACCGTGAAAAACGTTAAGTTTACCAACTCCAGGCTGGAATCGAACACAAAACATTGCGGCTGCGTGATAGGCTCCATAGAATACGGTCCTGACAGAGTGGAACTGGATCACGTGACCGTATCCGGCCTCGTGCTGAGCGGCGGTACCGGTTCCGAGAACGATCTCAGCGGCATAAGCATCAGAGTAGGAGGCCTCGTAGGCGCCGACATCCAGGACGCCATAGTCAACATCCACGACTGCCTGGTGGAGGATTCGCAGATCACCGGATTCCACAACGTTTCCGGACTTATAGGCTGCGTCAACGAAGGACTTTACAATATTAAGGACAACACGGTCAAAAACGTTCACCTGAACTATTCTGCCTCCTATGCCGAAAACGACAACTACAAGAACCCGGTTTATTCCAGGTATTTTGCCGATCCTTTCTATTGCGTCAACAGCTACTGGGGCGAATATCACACGGATTACGATCTCGAAAACGGCAACTCTTTCGAGGCGCTGGATTCATACGACGTCAGGAACGAGATCCATTACAGCGGGGAAGAAGGCAAGGAAAAGGACTGCACTCCAAACAGCGAGGGATATTTCCCGGCGGTAGGCGGCAGCCCGATCAGGCCGAGAGACGAAAGAGGGTATAATTGACCCGCGCCGCTTTTGAGCGAGATCGTCAGTGGACAGTCACGCCGGAACGCACCGGGTTTACCGTGGTGGAATGGGGCGGCGAGCCGGACTGAGGACGTTATATTATACGAAAAAAAAGAATGCACACGCCGTTTTCGGGAAACCGTGAAGGCGTGTGCATCATTTTTATTCAGCTGACCGAAGCAGCGGTCTGAGACCTTTTATTATCTTTCAGCCGCTCTCTTTTTCTGCTTCCTTGCGATCACCAGAGCCAGAGCCGCGGCGCAGGTCACGCAGAGAATGATGACGAAGGGATCGCTGCCCTCGCCGGTGGTGGGGATGGGGACGATCGTCTCTTCGATGACTTCCAGCTTTACGGTTGCCTCGCCGCCGATGAATTTGACGGTCACCGTGTGTTCGCCTTTGTCCAGGCTCTCGAGCATATTCGCCAAAAGCGTAACGACGGTGCTGCCCCTGGCAACGTTGTAATTGCCGTCTTTCGCAAAAGCGCTTCCGTCGATCTCGATACCAGTAAAGTCTTCGAAAGATCTGTCTTCGGCGCCGGTCTGGATCGCGGTCAACGTAACGTTCTCGCCGCTGCCTTTGGTCCAGGTGAGCTTGTCGCCGTCTTTTATTTCATAACTGTTCGGGGTAGCCTTGTAAACTGCCTTATACGACGCGTCTCCCGTAACCGAGCCGATCTCGGGCTCCCAGCCGATGAATTCGTACGTGTTGTACGAGTCTCCGCTCCTGACCATATCATCGTGAGCAGGGATATCGCCGTATTCAAGCGTAGATGCCTCTATAAGGCTCCCGTCCTCGTCAAGCCATGATATCGTATAGGCGTTGCGAACTGCCCGGAATTCGGCCGTATAGACGGCTTCTCCGGTGACTGCAACTACTTCGGGCTTCCACCCGATGAACTCGTACGTGAATTCTGCCGTATTCTCTTTGACCGGAGCGTCGTGAGTGGGTACGGTGCCGTATTCCACCGTAGTGGTGTCGATGACCGTGCCGTCGTCGTTTTTCCAGGTGACGACGTAAGTATTTACGCTGTCCGTAAATACTGCCGTATACTCCGCATTGCCTGTGACGGCTGCGGGCTCGGGGGACCATCCCGCGAATGTGTAGGTATACTCGGCGGTATTGTCCTTCGCGGCGTCCGCATGGGCAGGTACCGTGCCGTATTCCACCGTGGTGGTATCGATCACGGTGCCGTCGTCGTTCTTCCAGGTGATGGTGTAGGAGTTTTTAGCGGAGGTGAACGAAGCGGTGTATGTGGCATCACCGGTGACAGCCACGGGCACGGGCGTCCAGCCCGCGAAGGTGTAGGTGTACTCGGCGGTGTTGTCCTTCGAGGCGTCTGCGTGAGCGGGTACCGTGCCGTATTCCAC
>JAEFAM010000024.1 GCA_016287565.1 Clostridia bacterium | reverse complement strand
AGGCCCCGGGCGGGAGGCAGAGCGGTCATCAGGCGCATGCGCGGTCAACAAACGAATTGAATTTCCCCGCCGGTTCGTATAAAATATGAACACGAGGAGAATGATTTGTAAAATGGATAAAAAGTCGATTGGAAATAATAATTGCCGGAGCGGCGCCCTCACGTTTTCCGCTGCCGTAAAGCTCCTGCTCACGGTTGCGCTGATACTGGCATTGACCGCCGGAACGGCCGGCTGCTACTTTATTGATGCGGAGAAAAAAGGCATCGTTATCAGAAAGGAACTTCAGACAATGGATCTTTATGAAAACGGCTACAACAACAATATGATAGTTGGATTCGACGAGTACGGCCGCACCGTCAGCGCTGCGGCGGGTCCCAGGGAAAAGCGGGAAGTTGGCATCTTCTACTTCGCATGGCTGGGGCAGCCCATGGCCACCGACATTTACGACGTTTCAAAGATCATTGAGGAGCACGGAAAAAACGTAGTGTTCTATGAAGAAGGCGGCGAGATCAGCCCCAACGGCCAGGCCCACTGGTGGAGCCAGCCTCTTTACGGATATTACAACAGCGCGGACGACTGGATCATCAGAAAGCACCTTGAACTGCTCACCGACGCCGGAGTGGATTTCCTCATATTCGACACCACCAACTGCGTGCTTTATGAGACCGTTGTGAACAAGATAATGAAGACCGTGCAGGAACTCCGTGACGCTGGCTGGAAGGCTCCTCAGGTCTGTTTCTACACCCACAGCCGCTCCATACAGACCATACAGAGCATCTACGCCAAATTTTACGAATCGGGCCAGTATGAGGACTCCTGGTACAAGGTGGACGGCAAACCGATGATCATCGGATACGTTGCCGCCTGGAAGGACAAGCAGGAGGCCTGGTCCCGCGGTGACAAATCTTACGATCCCGGCGATCTCCCCCAGGAATACAGAGATTTCTTCTACATAAAAGAGGCCTGCTGGCCCAACGACGCGCACACGGAAGATTCGTTCCCCTACACGGAATGGGTATACCCGCAGCCCCTCAACGGCAATACGATGAACGTGTCGGTCGCCACCCATCCAATGGTGCCATTCAGCTTCTCGTTGACCCACGAAAACTGGGGCAACTGGGGCCGCGGCTTTGACGTCAAGACCGGTACCAACGTGCACGACGACATCTATAAAGGCACTTTCTTCCAGTCCGAATGGGAGACAGTCTTCGCTTCCGACCCGCAGCCAGAGATCCTGATGGTCACCGGCTGGAACGAATGGATCGCGTACAAGCAGCCCTACGGCGGTGAATATATGCTCTGCGACAACGTGGATATGGAATATTCCCGGGACATCGAGCCTATGAAGGGCGGCTACGAGGACGCCTATTTCATCCAGATGATAACGAATATCAGGAAGTATAAATACGATTCTGCCGACGGTGTGATCGCGGACAACGTTTACAAAACTATCGACCTGAACGGTCCCGACGGCGAGTGGGACGACGTAAAAGCGGTATACCGGCCGGTGGTGACGGACAACATCCCCAGGGATTTCGACGGAGGCGCCCCGACCGTGCACTACGACGCTCCGGCCGCGGACAACAATATCATTTCGGTCAAGCTCACCAACGACTCCCATTATCTCTATTTCCGCATCGAGTGCGACGGCCCCGTCAATATAACGGGAAAGAGCCAGTGGATGAATGTTTTCATCGGCACCGGCTCTCCGTCAATGAAAGGCTGGGAATCTTACGAATACGCTATAGGCCGCGTCAGAGACGATCTGACCGCCTCCTCCGGCCGCGCCGCCGTGGAAAAGCTGTCTGCGGACTTCACCGGAACGAACGCCGGAGAAGCAGAATACGTTGTCCGGGACAACACCGTTATTTACAAGATCCCCTTCAAGACTCTTGGCATAAAAGCCTCAGGCTCCGCCGCGTACAGGATCTATTTCAAAGTGGCCGACGGCGTGGACGACCCCGCGGAAATAATGGATTACTATTCCGGCGGCAAGTCTCTCCCCATGGGCAGGCTGAGCTACGAATACAAGTTCAGAACCAAAGGGTAACATTTGTCACTTAGATAATGATGCCGCTGCGCTACTGATTACGCTGCGCTGATGATGTCGCTACGCTAATGATGCCGTCCCTTCGGGACTAATTGAGGAACAATTTTTCGTTAATTAGTGAGCAAAGCGAACGGCATCATGTGCGAAGCACGCATCATTGCCCGAAGGGCAGCATCATGTGCAACGCACGCATCATTGCCCGAAAGGCAACATCATCAGCCCCGCAAGGAGCGACATCATTTCGGCCAATACATAATCGTTAGGGCCGAAGGTTTATTTCTTTTTCTTCTTCGCCACCAATATAACGATCACCGCGGCGATCACTGCAGCCACGCAGACGCCGATGATAATGATGGGAACGAGGGAGCTGTTGCCGTCCTTCTTGTTGTCATCTTTCTTGTCGTCTTCGTTGTCCTTAGGAGCCTCGGTCTTAACGGCTTCGGTAGGAGCGGGAGCGTCGGTAACGGCGGGCGGTTCGGTGGCGGGAGCTTCGGTAGGAGCCTGCGTAGGCTCGGCGGTAGGCTGAGGCGTAGGTTCGGGGCCCAGATCTCCCACCAGCGCGTATGCGACTTTCAGCGAGGGACCGTACTCCAGCTGGACAGAGCCTTCATAAAACTCCCAGCCGTCCGGGATGTCCGGAACGCCTTCGTAGTAGCCGATGGCGCCGTTGTTGGATCTGTAGATCACCAGCAGATACCTGTGGCCGTAACGCATTGCCGTGCCGAATTTCATCGTCAGGTTGGAGTTGTCCGCGTGGTTGAATATCTCTCCGGTGCAGAGGATGTCGCCCATCAGGCTCTCTTCGTAATCGCCGGTCCATTTGTAGACTTCGAACATAATGTCGGAGTCGCCGTTGGCGTTGCACCACGTGGGAGCTTCCACCAGGGCAAGGGAGAACAGTACCTGTCCATCGGGCACTTCCGGTGTGACGATGGCATATTCGAACAACGGATGCGCGCCGCCGGAGCCGCGGGCAATTATCGTTTTTTCGGGCTGGATGTCAATGGCCTCTTCTTTCCCTCCCAGCTTCAGGAAATAGTCCGTCACGCCCTCAGTCTTTTCGCAATCGATAAAGAACACGAAGGGACCTCTCTGGTCGAATTCCAGCTGAGACTCGGAATATTTCATCTCGTTGATGGGAAGCACGGAATAAGGCTTTTCGCCGTCTTCACGAATGCCCGTGAGCTGGGTTATCCTGAACAGATACTGCCCTGCGGGAAGGGGCTCGCTGAACGTAAAATACGGAAGGTCTTTCCTGTCTCCGTCGAAATACACGTCGGTGGAAAACAGCGGCGTTGTGCCAAGAGTCTTTTCAGCGTCCGTATCGAACTTGAACAGTTCGAACCTGACGTCGCAGTCGGTGAGGTTGACGCTCTTGCCCGCGTAAACTTCGGGAAGTCCGATGCCTTTAAGAGCAGCGGCGCAGTTAAAGATGACATAGTCGGTACCGGTGCAGTTGCCGTCCTCGTCGAAAGTGTTGAGCCAGACGGATGGCGAATGGGCCGTGTTCTCGTCGTAGGTGTACGCCCTTACCGTGGTCTCGTCAACAGGCTCGTCTTCGACGGGCGCTTCTTCCGCGGCAAATGACGCCGTGGCGAAGCAGGACAACACCATCATCAAAACCAGAATTAAAGCTGTGATCTTTTTCATCTTGGATTCTCCGTTCTTAGTTTATTTTAATGATTCGATCGCGTTTCTATTTTTAAGTAGGGGCGGCTGAGTCAACCCTCGATCAACTGATTGTCGGGGGTGATGTAGAATGTCCTGCCCGCAGGCACTCTCACCACGTATTTGCCCTCCGCCTGGGTCATCTCCGGCGAGGACAGGTCTTTGCTCACTTCGATGGAGTAGAGCCGTTTGGAATAATGGTACTCGTCGACTCCGGCGTACTTCATATCGGAAGGCAGGCAGCTCTCGATCCTAAGGCCCTTTACCTCCGGCGTGATGCCCACGATATCCGTTACGAAGGTCAACGGCACCAGGCCTGATTCGGGGAATTCGCCCACTATGCTCACCTGGTAAAAATTGCCCGGGATCGGTCTGGGAGCCCGTCTGAGGGAGTCTTTGTGGAATTCTTCCAGTATCACGTTGAGGCGCTGTATCGCCCTGTCTCCTCCCAGCAGGGTCCTGCCCGAGATGTCGTAATAGGACGTGTAGAAGATGGTGCCGCCGTTCTGCATCTGGTTGCCGTATTCTCCCCAGTGGCCCGGCTTCACGTCGTTGAACGAGTGTCCGTTGTACCACCAGTAGTGGAGCCCGTCTTCCTCGATCGTCTCTACGGCGACCGTATTTGCCCTGGCGGAAACTTTGAAGTGGTAAATATCTTCGCCTTTAGAGGTGTCGGTCTTGATGATACGCTTGCCGTCCACCCAGTCGTATATGGACTTAGCCTGTTCTTCGGAGGCCAGTCCCGCGGATACGGCCATGAAGTTCACGAAGGTGATCCCGAAATCCAGCACGTCGCCCTTGACGTTTACGGAAGTGATGTATCTTCCCTTCGCGCCGTCCCAAAAATAATCGTTGAACTTGGCTTTTATCTTGTCGGCCAGGGCGACGTAGCGGTCTGCTTCCGACTTGTTCCCCAGGTAAGTCTCTATGTCCGCCATTGCCAGCACTGAACGGTAGAACAGCACGTTTTCGTAAGCGGAATTATACCCGAAGAAATTAAGGCTGTCCCAGTAGTTGGAAGAGACGCCGTACACCGTGCCGTCGTTCCTGGGATCGTAAATGGTCATCAGGCCGGACTCCCCGTTAAGGTTCTTCAGCATATAATCCATGGCCTTGCGCAGTTTGTCGATCATGACCTGCCTCCTCTCGTTCTTGGCGTTACGGAAGTCCCGCGTGTCGTTTCCGGTAAGCAGGTAATCGCGTGCGGCAATGATCAGCGTGGAGTTGTTGGTGTAGTGGTTCTGGGCGTCAAGGTGCTGGGGCGCCGAGCCGGTGGCCCATATGAACCCGTCTTTCCTGGAATTGATCTTGTACTCTTTCGTGTCGACAACGTATTTGCCCTGGGCCTCGTCGTAATACCAGCCGTCGCCGCCGTATACCGCGTTTATGAGCGAGTCAACGTGGATGTTTATTGCCTCCTCGTATCCGGACCAGTTAAGCTGGGCGCCGTTCCAGGCGGTCCACTCGATGGACGCGATCATAGTCTCTCCCGACCGGAACTGTTCGGGGTTCTGCCCTGCTCCGCTGAGCGAATTGTACACTCTTGGCTCGGTCTTCGCGGTGCCGAATATGGTCCACATATTGCTGAGGTCTGCGTCGTAATATCCGTCGTAGGAGGTGTAGAAGAAAGTGCCTTTTTTACCGTATACGCGCATCTCCTCCACGGCGAAGGAATTGTCACCGGCGGAGAAGGAAGGGTAACCCATGTTCCTGATCCTGATGCCGTTGGCCGCGATACCGTCGAGAGGCAGCGACAGCGTGGCGCCCAGTGGATCGGGGAAATTCATTACGTAGGCGGGATAATAGCCTTCGGAGTTGGGCAGGACGTAATAGTAGTGCGGAAGCATATACCATACCTTGCCGCCGTCCGTGGTGTATTCGATGCTTATCTCGGAAGGAAAGCTTGTGGAATCCGAGGGGAATTTGATCTCCACCGTGTCGAGGGTGTAGTAGTCGTTGAACAGATAGCCCACGAATTCCCCGCCGGAATTATCGTCGGTCACCGCGCTCTGCCACTTGGTAGCGTTGGAACCGTCGGAAATGTTGACCCAGCCGTACTCTTCTCCTGCAGGTTCGGAGCCGAAAGGCATCACGAGGTCGATCATATTGCCTTCGTAGTCATCCCCGGTCACTTCCAGCGTCTGGGGCTCGGTCCAGCCGTAAAGCCGTCCGCCTTCCATATTCACGGCGCAGGCTTTCACCTGGTACGTTCCGGCTTTCTTATATGTGTGATAGACCTCTCCCGTAACGCCGGACTTGCCCGACGTGCCGTAAGGACCGTTATAGCTCCAGGTGCCGTCGCCCCAGTCAACGAGATAGTAGTTGAAGCTCAAAGTGGAAGTACCGAGCCTCACGTTTGCGGTGAGCCGTTTTCCGGTAGTGGCCTCCGATGCCTGAGGCAGCGTCAGATCGACTTTTTCTCCGGATTTCTGGGCGTTTTTGGTCATTTCGTATTCTATACCGTTCATAATGCGCACCTCGTCGTACTTGATGCTTTCCTCCGGGACGGTATTCCGGCATCCGGCGGATCCGACTATCATAAACATGCAAAGCAAACACATTGCCAACCGCTTTTTCATTACAGCATCTCTCCTGGTCCGGTAAACAAACTTTTTCCTGTAATCTGCGCTATGATTTTAATTCTTTTCGCGTATTTTGTCAAAATTCAAAACGTGACGGGGGTCTTATTCAAAATGTGACAAACTCTTTAAAAACGTATCAGATCCCGTCCCGGCTGACGCATACGCCGCCGGAGGGCAATGCCATGGACCACACTTCCAGCGAATCGATCACCGCGTCTCCGTCAGCGCCTATGGCCACTCCGTCCGCCCCGGTCAACGGATACAATATCCCCTGCACCGCCGCTTCGCCGCCGTTTCCGAAAATATCGTAACAGATGCGGTCCAGCATTATCCTGAGCCGCAATTTTCCTTCTTTGTCCAGGTGGGTCTCCGGTTCGTAAACGCCCTGCCAGCCGTCGCCGCCTTTCGTCACGTACAGCCTGTTTTCTTCCGCGCTCCAGCGCACTTTCAGCAGAGCGTTCTGTCCGTCTGAACCTGCCCTTACGTCGAATTCGATGTTTTTCGCGCTGCCCGGCGTTATCACCGCGGTCTGGTCGAAACAGTCGGAACGGAGACCTTCGAGAATATTGCCAGAAGAAGCAGTCAGTTTCACGTCACGTGCCGAGAACAGCAATCTGTCGCGGATCGTCTCCAGCTCTTCCACGGGATAGCGGAACAGCCGGAGCTTTCCGTCAACGGTCCGGAGCGTGTTGACCAGGGGCAGCGACTGGGCGGAATTCCATATTTTGTCATGCCATTCCTGATAAGGGTCGCGGATCCAGCTCATCGACACACGGCGGCCGAGTGGATCGGAGAAGAAGGTCTGGGTGGCGTAGATCTCGGGGGCTTTTATGCCCGGTATCTGGTCCGCAATGCCGTTGAGGTTCACTATGGGCGTCGTTTCGGCTTCGAACCTGATCCGGCCGTCGGCCCCAACTTTAAGTTCGCCGATAACGTAGGACACGCCGCCGCAGGTCAATATCCACTTCTGCTGGATCTGATCTCCGTCCACCGGGAGCCGGAACAGATCGGGGCATTCGCACTCGATCACTTTTCCTTCCGCGTCGACCACGATCCCTCCCTGTTCTTCCCAGTTTATCAGATCTTTCGACGCGAACAGATGAGTGTCGCCGCAGGTAACCATAAGCCAGAGGCCTTCCTGCCCCGTCGCGCCGCCGTCCAGCCGGATAACCTTGGGGTCCCTGAGCCCTGCTCCGAAGCGGTTGCCCGTATTCTTTACCACGGGATTCCCCGGGTATTTGATCCAGGTATTGCCCCCGTCTTTCGAATAAGCCATGCTGATCTTGGCCATGCCGTAGGTCTCGTCGCCGTACACGCTGGCGTAAAACACCATCAGCCTGGACCCGGCAGGCACGGAAACGTCAAAAAGGCCGGAAACGTTGTCACGGTCGATCACTCCGGACCCGGACCAGGCGGCGCCCAGCCGGTCGGGCGTCAATGCCATCTGCATTTCTTTCCAGTTTATCAGGTCCTTCGACACCGCGTGGCCCCAGCCCGTGGTCCTGGTCTTCTCCTCCACACCGCTGGCGAAGGGCCGGTTGCATTGGAAAAACAGATGGTACAGGCCGGTATTTTCGTCGAACACCAGGCCGTTGGGGTCGTTCATCTGATACCTGTAAGGCGTGAAATGATATACGGGGCGCGTGGCTTCGGAGTACAGACCCGCGGGAAGCCGCTCCACGTTCAGGAACACGGTCTCGTCGCAGTCGTCTGACTCAGCCCGGATCACGAAGGAATTGAAACCTTCCGCCAGCTGCAGCTGTACAGGGGTCTCCGGCAATACCGCCTTACCGTCCAGCGTAACCCTTACTTCGCCTTCGCTGCGGTCAACGTGTATGACTGTCTCCGCTTCCGTAACGGCATTGCCGACGGCCAGGGCCATCAGCATATTGTCCCCGCCCCGGAAGTCCGTCAATTCCTGATCTCCCACTCGAACGCCGCAGATCAGCCGCCTTTTGTCCGGCGCCGCTCCCCCGCCTCGGCAGGAATCGTTGCCGCTAAAATATCCTGTAGATCCGCCCATAACCGTCTCCTGTAGACCGCGCAAAAATGCGTTTTTTATTCATTCGATCTCACGTCTTATTATAACCTGCGCGGGGCCCGGAATCAACGCTCCGGAGGGAATAAAATGCGCAAAAAAAGCTGCCGTGATACCGCGCCCGGATGAGACGGCGCTCTTGGCAGCTTGATGTCAACTATTCAGTTATTAAAGTAACGAAGTACGGGCTGAAGCTTATTTCTTCTTGCGCTTCGCAAGGATAATGCCGACTACGATCGCGGCCACGACGATGACGCCGATGACGATACCCACGATGAGGCCGGTATTGCTCTTCTTAGTCTCCTGCTTTTCGTCGCCGCCTTCGTTAGCCTTCTCGGTAGGAGCGGGAGCGTCGGTAACCACAGGCTCTTCGGTAGGAACTTCCGTTGCAGGCACTTCAGTGGGGACTTCCGTGGGAGCTTCGGTAGGAACTTCGGTAGCTGGGACTTCAGTGGCGTTGGGATCTTTTCCGCCGTCCGTTTCAACGGTCCACAGCAGGTCCATAACGTCGTCGGTCTTCAGATATACTTCGATGGTGTGATAACCGGGAAGCGCGGGAGCTTTTACCCAGAACCTGGCAGCGTCAACGGCGTCCTCGAATTTGGACATCTGGCCGCGGATGGCGTTGTAGTCCGGCTCGTTGTCGTTCACGTAATCGGATTCCACGAATTCTCCGCCGTCAATAGTGTACCCGTAATGCTGTATCTCTACGTCGGTAACGCACCAGCCGGCGATCTCGATGGTACCGCCCAGGTATGCTTCCACTTCCACCTCGTCGTATCCGGCGGAATGGCCCAGCATAAGTGTGCTCACGTCTCCGTTGAACAGTATGCCGTCGCGGTTGATGAAAAGCACGTGTTCGCAGTCGTCAACGGCGCTGCCTGCCACTGTGAAAAAGGCTGCGGCCAGAACGACGGTCAATATCAAAGCGATGATTTTTTTCATATCGGTTCCTCCAAACGTTTGCAGATGATCTGACAACGAGCGTATGCTACCACCTTTGGCCGCAAATTGCAATCGGATGTTGAAAGATCGTGCAATGGATAGGGCTTTAAAGCAGTCAGGACCCGGCCTTGATCAGCCGGGTCCTTTTTTCAGTTGTTGACACGCTCCGGCCGCATCCGGCCGTGTATGCTGCCCTGTCAGGCCTGCTCTTTCCTCTTCTTGAACGCGACGGCTGCGCCGAGAGCAAGCAGCGCCGCTCCCGCAAACGTTCCGACCGCCGCATTGTCGCCGGTCTGAGGATGAAGCTCTTCTGTCGTAGGCTCGGGCGTGGTGGTCTCGGGCTCTTTTTCAGCCGCGTAGACTTCGATCTCGGAGATCTCGCATGCGTATTCGCCAACGTCCAGCTCCGGTCCGAGTTTCGTTGCGTCGACACGAACGTATCTGGCATCAATGTCGTCAAGAGTTATTTCTCTGGCCTGTTCGCCCTTGCCTTCATCTCCTTTGGCACTGTGGACCACCGTCCAGTTCCTGCCGTCAACAGAAACGGAAACGGTATAATCAGACGGGAAGCAGATCCCTTCGTTTCCTCTGGGATAAAGGACTATGCGGTCGATCTTATATACGTTCTCCAGATCCACCGAGATGAACACGTCGTCAACGTCTCGCGTACCGTATCCCACGGTGCGCCATCCGAGCGTCTGGTTCGTTGGCCAAGACGTCATCTTCACTCCGTCGGTGGCATATTTGGGATTCCAGGCGCCGTCGTTGTAGCTGTTGGAAACGTTGACTCTTTTACCCAGGGCAACGTTCTTGCCCTCGTATCCTTCGGGCTCGGTATAAGTCGTTTCGGGAGGCAGCGGAATGCTTCCGTCGTCATCGTACAGCGCGAACTCGGCCACGGACAATACGTCGTTGACGGACGAGACAGTGATCCTTACGAACCGGCCGCTGACTGTGTCGAACCTGTAAACGGGGACTTCCTTGGTGGGACGGTCGATTCCATCTACGTTAAGCGCCGTTGTCCAGTTTTCTCCGTCGGAGGATACTTCCAGTTTCAGTGAAGAGGGGAAATACGAACCGGACGCGGAACCGGTCCCAGACGGATAAACGTCGAGGCGGTTCATACTCTTGACTTCTCCCATATCGTAAAGCACTGTGGCAACCGTATCGGCTCCGTCGCTGCCGGAAGCCATCCAGCCCTTCTTTACGTCGTCAGAAAGGTTGTTGCCGTCGTGGGAGTAGGCGATGCAGTAGCCATCGCCGGGAACGGTATTGTCGGCCGTGCTCCTGGCGCCTACGAGGATGCTGTCGGCCTTGACGGCAGTTTCACTTCCGTACCCGCTTTCAGAATCGGGAAGTTTGTACAGAGCAAATTCGCCGGGCTTGAAAGTTCTGGTAAGGACTCCGTTGCTGAAATCAGGAGCGATCGTTCCGTCCGAAACGTTTTTGTCGATCTCCACGAGGGAACCGACTCCGCTGAGTTTAAACGACAGCGTAGCGGCCTGGCTGAAGTCTTTGTTTACTATCATCAGGTACCAGCTTCCGTTATCGGGATCCCGGAAGAGCGAAACGATGGCGTATGCGTCTCCAACCGGCTGGACGAAATAATCGGTAGGAATGATCGAATAAGTGCCGTTCGCCTTGCTCTTGCTGCCGGAATGGAAGACTTCCTTCGAGTCGAGTCTGACAAGTATATCTCCTACGTTATGCACTTCTTTGTTAAGCGTTGCGGCGACGTCGTACAATTCCGTTTTCTGGGCGTTGTGATCCATTATGCCATCCATAAACTGATCCGGTTCGGAGGTTCCTGTAGCGCCGGGAACGTACCAGGAGAAATATTTGATCCACTTAAATCCGTAGCTCAGAGCGGAAGCGATATGGTATCTCAGTTCTCCCTCTCCCGGACGGCGGTAGGCGTAATTCGCGCTTCCCACGGCCTGCAGGTAAAATGCCGTCGGAACGTCGTTTTCTATACCTGCGCGCCTTACGGCTTCAAAGTTTCCAAACAGAGCCTCCTCGGAGACAGTACCCGCGTTAGGTCCGAAAGGATAGTTGTCGAAGGACAGGTACGACTTTTTGTCACCGACCGTTTTAGCGTAATCCGAAAGCCTCTGATAATATTCTTCGTAGGTGCCGTAAACGGACCCGGGCAGGAAGTTGATGTCGGCAATGCTGTCAGGATCGTTTTCTTTAAGCAGCCGCTCTATCCTTGCGTAAGGTATGGGATCCCAGGGCTCGTCCTCGATGTGGTAACCCATAAATGCAAGCGTGTTGCGGTAATCTCCGGCATGCTCGATTATCCTCTCGTCTGTTGCCGAAGGAACTACGCCGTACAGATAACTGTGCACGAAGACTCCCAGGTTGCGTTCTCTGCCGGTGTCCCAGATGCTCTGGGCAATATCCAGCATCTTCTGGGTGTGCTCTTTTGTGTTGTTGTGACCCACCGCCATTATCGCGTCAATGTCTGCGTCCCGAAGCCAGATGAACTGCTCTTCCGTTATCGCATCGTCGTTGGCCCACATAGGAACTGTGATAAGGATGTTGTCCGGTCCGTTGCTTCTCTCGGCAACTACCACACGGCACTTCACCGTGTTTCCGGTCGAAGTCTCTTTGATGACGATCTCCGTATCCCCCGCCTGCTTTGCCGTTACTTTCCCGTCTTCGTTAACTTCGGCCACGGAAGGATCAGCGGACGTATATTCGAACTCCGGAACGTCGTCAAGCCCCTGCACGGTAAGTTGGATCGTCTCTCCCTCGCCGGTATATAAATACAATGCTGACTTTTTCATATTTATATCGATCACCTTGCTCCCCGGAATACCGAAAACCATTATTTCGGACATGGTACAAACTCTGTCGTTGCCGTCTTTTTCTTCGGACAATTTCGTGACGGTTATTTTTACATAGCGGGCTTTTACGGAATCAAACGAGAAGATTCTGCCCTGGCTCCTGATCTCGCTGTCGCCCGTAACGGAAGCCACCTCGGTCCAGTCTTCGCCGTTCATCGACAGCGCGATGGAATAATCGTCAGGGAAAGTCTGACCGCCGCCTCTCGGATAAAGTTCCACGCGCTTAACAGTGGCATACTGCATCAGATCAAGGGTAAGCGTGATCTCCACGTCTCTCGTCTCGAAAGCTCCGGACCGCCAGCCAAGCGTCTCTCCTGCAGGCAGAGGCCAGGGCGTCAGATAACTGCCGTCCGTAAGATACTCGCTTCTCCAGTACCCTTCCGGATCGTTCCAGGAAGAACTGGGCACTACCGCCTTGCCCTCGGAAAGGTTCTCCAGGACTCCGGGAGTTCCGTACACCTCTATCTCCGACATAGTGCAGACTCTGTCGTTGCCGTCTTTTTCTTCAGACAATTTTGTGATGGTTATTTTTACATAGCGTGCCGTTACGGGATCGAAGGACAATGCCCTTCCCTCGCTTCTGATCTCGCTGTCTCCCGTTACCGACGCTACCTGCGTCCAGTTTTCTCCGTCATCGGACAATGACACGGAATAGTCGTCCGGGAACGTAGCTCCGCCGCCTCTGGGATACAGTTCGACTCTCTCGACGGTGGAGCTCTGGCCCAGATCCAGGTCCAGCGTTATATTGACGTCTCTCGTTTCGGAAGCGCCGGATCTCCAGCCCAGCGTCTCACCCGCAGCCAGAGGCCAGGGAGAAAGTTTGCTGCCGTCCGTGAGATACGCGCTTCTCCAGAATCCTTCGGGATCGTCCCAGGAAGAGCCGGGAACGACTTTCAGGCCTTCCGCCAGATTGTAGGAACCTGCGGGAACGCCGAACACCATTATCTCCGACATGGTACATACCCTGTCGTTGCCGTCTTTTTCTTCAGACAGCTTCGTGACCGATATCCTGACGTATCTTGCCCGGACCGGCTCGAAAGCTATTATCCTGCCCTCGGCCCTTATCTCGCTGTCTCCGGTTACAGATTTGACCATCGTCCACTGTTCCCCGTCAGTCGACAATAAAACGGAGTAGTCGTCGGGGAAAGTCTGACCGCCGCCTCGGGGATAGAGTTCAACGCGGTCAACGTCTGCGGATCTTCCAAGATCGATATCTATCGCGATGTCAACTTCCCTCGTCTCAGAAGCACCGGAACGCCATCCCAGCGTCTCCCCTGCCGGCAATGGCCAGGGCGTTAGATAGCTTCCGTCCGTCAGATAAGCGCTTCTCCAGTATCCCTCCGGATCGTCCCAGGAAGAACTCGGTACTGCCTTGATGCCTTTGGAAAGGTTTATCGAATCGTCCGGCGTGCCGAAAACCTTGATTTCCGACATGGTGCAGACGCGGTCGTTGCCGTCTTTTTCCTCCGATAATCTGGTGACCGTGATCTTTACGTAGCGGGCTTCCGCCGGATCGAAAGAAAGCGTTCTTCCTTCGTTTTTGATCTCGCTGTCTCCGGTAACAGAAGCCACCGTCGTCCATTGCTGTTTGTCGGACGAAACGGATACTGCGTAATCGTCAGGGAAAGTCTGGCCGCCGCCTCTCGGATACAGTTCCACGCGGCTGACGACGGCATACTGAAGCAGATCGACAGTCAGGACTATATTTACGTCTCTGGATTCCCAGGAACCCGATCTCCAGCCCAGCGTCTCACCCTCGCCAAGAGGCCACGGCGCCAGCATGCTTCCGTCAGTAAGGTTCTTAATGTTCCAATAGTCGTCGTTCCATGAGGAATTCGAGACCACTTTAAGACCCTGAGAAAGGTTTACGGCCTCGTCTGGAACCTGATCCTGTCCGGAAGCAGAGATGCTCCCCGGCAAGTAAGCGCCAAGCAGAGAAATTACAAGGCAAAAACTTACTATTACACGAATAGCATTCCAAAAGTGACATTTCATAGTGTCCTCCTTGACAATCAAGGATACGGTTGACAATCTTCGTATCCGGTACTATATTTATGATAAATCAGGCATGACGGTTTGTCAGCAGTCTAATTGTGATAAAATATTCAATTTGTGAACCAAAAAGGACGGGCTATGTCAGACGGAAAGGTACTGTTCAGAAAGATATTGACCATAAAATCCCCGCTGCCGGAACTGCCGCGCTATTTCGGTTATATACACACGAAAGCGGACTCCCCGGATTATTATTCGAAAGGAATACTCAGGAGCGGCGAGAATCACTGCATCTTCCACTACACCCTCCATGGCAGGGGCAGCTGCTACAACGAGTTCGGCAGGTTCGAAACTAAGCCGGGCCAGGGCTTTCTGTCCATAATCCACGATCCTCTCTCGGGATACGCATATCCTGACGACGGGACGGAAGAGTGGGAATTCATCTGCTTCTGTTTTGACGGCGGCAACTCCATTGCGCTTTTCCGGGAGCTTATCCGTGAATACGGCGCCATATATACAGTCGACAAGAACAGCGACGTTATCGCAGAACTGAAAAGCGTCGCCTACAGTGAAGACTCCTATCCACAGACTCCTTTTGAAAGTTCGAGGCTTTTCTATTCTTTATACTCGGAACTGGTACGATCAGCCATAACGGAAAACAAAGCCCAGGCTGAAAAAGGATTCCATCCATACGTAAGATCGACGCAGAATATCGTACGTACGGAGATCGAGCAGAATCCGTCAATCGATCAGATAGCAATGCGGCTCGGGCTTTCCCGGGAATATCTGTCCCGGCTGTTCAAGGCTGAGACCGGCAAGATGCTGAAGGATTACATACGCGAAGAGAGGATCCTCAGGATATGCAAGCTGCTTAAAAGGACCGAAATGTCAATAAAGGACATAGGTGAGACTATGTCCTTCAGCTCCAGCACCAATTTCGTAAGATTTTTTCACAATATAATGCATATAACTCCGACAGATTTCAGGCGTCACGGCAGCATGCCGGATTTCCTTACGCTGGCGTCGAATTCAAGAAAAAACCCCTGAAAACGCCCTGCCTTGCCGCCTGAATGTCACTGTTTCCAGGTGTTGTCACGAACGCCTGAACCTTATCGTTCTCCTCTCCCCGTCCGCCAGTTCCACCTGCTTCGACTCGCCGCCCAGCTTCACGGTCCAGCTGCCTCCCTTGACGCAGCCGAGTTCCACTTCCGCAACCTTATCCGAAGACCAGGCGCAGGAAACGTCCAGGGTGCCCGTCGCCGCGAAATGGCGGAAAGCGCCGGTGGACCAGTCTTCGGGGACTGCGCCCAGTAAGCGTACCGTATTGCCCTCGCAGGAGAGCAGCATCTCGCATATTGCCGCCAGGCCGCCCATATTGGCGTCTATCTGGTATATGCGAGGCGGATGCAGGCCCAGCAGGCTCCCGGTGGCGAAATCGCACAACAGCGCGGTCAGATGCCTGAAACAATCTTCTGTCCTGCCCAGGCGCGCCATGATGCATGCGACCCAGGATCTGCTCCAGCCGGTGTGGCCTCCCCCGTGGGAAAGGCGCGAATCGAGAGAACGCTCGCAAGCCAGACGCAGCGGATGGCCTTCGGGAAACAGTTCGCCGGGATACAGGCCGTAAAGGTGGCTCAGATGGCGGTGGCCCGGCTCCGGCTCGGGCCTCTCGCGGTCAAACTCGTTGAGCCTTCCGAGCGAGTCGGTGGTCAGTTCAGGCAGCTTCGAAAGCGCGTCCTTCCAGCGTTCGCAAAGGTCCTCGTCAACGCCCAGTTCTTCCGCCATCTCTATGCAGGATCGCAGCGTGTCCGTCGCCAGTTCGATATCCATGGCGCAGTCGATCCCGATGGACACGGGATACGACCCGGTGCCCTCGAAGCGGTTCTCCGGCGACTGCGAAGGCAGGATATGCAGAACACCGTCCCGCTCCACAAAATAATCCATATAAAACGCGGCAACTTCCTTCAAAAACGGGTACGCGCGCTCCCTGAGAAATCGCCCGTCCCTGGTGTACCGCCAGTGCTTCGCAAAATGAGACGCCAGCCAGGGCGCGGCGCCGGTCCATACGGCCCAGCCCATGCTTTCCGGAGTCATCCTGCCCCAGACGTCGGTCTGCAGAGTGAAATACGTTCCGCCGCAGCCGTACAGTTTTTTCGCCATTTCCCTGCCGTGAGGCACGTAGCGCTCGCAAAGGTTGAAAAGCGTGTCTTGTTGACGGAACATCCTCAGCGTCTCTGTTGCCCAGTATGCCATCTGGAGATTTACGTCCAGGTGATAGTCGGACTCCCAGGGCGGGTTCAGCGCCTCGTTCCATTTCCCCTGAAGATTCAAGGGCAGCTCGCCGGAGGAACCGCTGACCATCAGGTAGCGGCCGTATTCGTAATAAAGCATAAGAAGGCCGGGATCCTGTCCCTGCCTGAACAGCTCCAGCCGAAGGTCCGTGTCAAGCTCGCTTTCCGGCAGCGGTATATCCACTTCCGAAGGCCCGAATGCCCTTCTAAAGGCGTCAACGTGCCGAGCAAACAGCGTGTCGTAATCCGCCTCTTCCGGGAAAGGCAGCAGCGCTCCTCCGCCGGCGTCTGTGGCAATATCCACGAGCACCGTGACCGAATCGCCGCGGCAATATTCCCTGCCCCTGATCTCGAACCCTGTGCCGCTCCTGAACCGGCCCGAAAGCTCCAGGCCCCGCACGTCAACGACGCATTCGTTGTCCGGGACGCGGCTGAGCTCGAAGGAGGCAGGGCCGTTGACGCCGACAACTATGAATCCGTCTGCAAAGCTGGCGAAGGCGCGCACGGTGGCAGCGCCGATGGTGACGGAGGCCTCTCCCGTTGACAGATCCAGCCTGCGCCGGTACTCCCCTGCCTCGGCGGTCACGGTGAGGTCTCCCGCGGGCTGATACGGATCGACCCGGTTCCTTTCGCCGGATATGCCGCCCTTGCCCGCGAAATATTTGTTGGCAAGCTCGGTGCCCCGCAAAAAGTCGCCGGACAGCAGCGCTTCCCGCACTTCCGGCAGTTTATCCGAAACGTCGTCGCAGTCCCGGAAGCGGTTGTCGCCGCGCCACAGCCACTCGTGGTTTAGCGCCAGCCGGACGTGGCGGGCGTCGCCGCAGACCATTGCCGCCAGGCGGCCGTTGCCGATGGGGAGCCCGTTGATGTAATCGGGAGCCGGACGGGAATATTTTAATATTTTTTTCATTGTACCCTCCTGCTGTTTGGAACGGTCGATCCGTGAATATCCCTGCGAGGCGGGGACAGTCGCGTAGGCAGCTGAAACGGTGTATTCTGAGGATACTTTATCATTTACGGTGCCGGGAGTCAAGGAAAGTGAGGAGGGCTGAACCGTGCGCGTCTGCCAATTCCGCCATATCCGCATTGGCAACTTTTTTCGCTTTCTTCGGCCCGGCGCGAACGACCGGGTGCGGATCTAAGCTTCTCCCCCACTTTTTCACTGAGGTAACGGTATCTGATTGTCCCGCGCCTGCTTTTTGTGATATAATCGAAGCAACGAATAAACGTGAAAAGGGCGGATAATAAATGAGCAAAAAGGCGTTGAACGTTGCCGCGGGAAAGAAGCTGTTTCAGAATATGCTGAGCGGAGCTGAGAAGCTGCCGTTTACGTTCGTATACGGAGGCCGGCGTCATAAAGGCCTGGAGGGAACGGAGCCCCGCAGGATCACCGCAGGCGGCGGAGGCGAGACTAAAGTTTACGTCACCTCCAGGATCGACGACAGGCTGTCGGTGCGGTTCGAGCTGCGTCTGGTGGAGGAGTTCGGCCAGTGCGAATACACGGTGTGGTTCGAGAACGTGGGCACCGCACCCACGGAGCCTTTGTCGCAAATATACGCTCTGGATATGGTTTTTTCAGGCAGTTCTCCCGTTCTCCGGGGCAATCTCGGGGATCTGGGCAATTTTTACGCCGCCTACGAGCACGACCTTACAAAGTCGGACAAAATCTTCACCTCGAACACCGGGCGACCTACCCACGTGGTCTTCCCCTACTTCGACCTGGTCCACGGCAACGGCGGCACGATGCTGGCGCTGGGCTGGGCCGGATCCTGGCAGGCGCTGTTCAGCGCGGACAATTACGGCCGTTCCACCCGTGTGAGAGCCATGACCGACATATCCCTCGATACCGTATTGCTGCCCGGAGAAAAGATACGCACAGGGCTTGTGGTAATGCTGCCTTACAAGGGCCGCGACTATTTCGACGCCACGAACCTCTGGCGCGAATGGTTCATGAAATATAATTTGCCCAAAGCCGACGGGTCCGGCAGACAGCTTTCGCCTCTTTCCTCCGTATTCTTCGCCAACGACACGGGATTGCCCAATTCCGACGGCAGCATTTCCGAACACAGTTTCACCTGGCGGCGCACGCTGAACAAACTGATCGAAGAAGAGATATCGACGGATCTGCGCTGGTTCGACGCAGGCTGGTACTTCGACCCGAGAGGACGCACCGTGGAGACGGACTGGTGGGGCACCGTGGGAAGCTGGGAACTTGACAGCGTGAAATGGCCCGGCAATTCTTTTAAGGAGTGCAGCGAAGCCTGCCACAGGGCCGGTATGAAAGTGCTCACCTGGTTCGAGCCGGAGCGCGTAACAGACGTGCCTTCGCTGGTCAAAAATTACGGCTACAAAGAAGAATGGAGCCTGGGAGACGGTTTCGTACGGGCAAACAATTTAGGCGATCCCGACTGCCTGGCCTGGACGCTGCTCCGCATCACTGGCACGATGGAAGCAGGCGGCATCGATATGTACCGAGAGGACAACAACAGCGATCCCGTGGCTGCCTGGTCTTTCGGAGACCGCCGGGAGACGGAGCGGCTGGAGCTTCCCCGGGCAGGCATCACCGAGAACAAATGCGTATGCGGCCACTACGCGCTCTGGGACGGGATCATACGGTATTGCCGCGAGCACGGCAAATGCACCTTCGTGGACTCCTGCGCCTCGGGCGGCGGTCGCAACGACATCGAATCAATGCGCCGGGGCTTCCCGATGATGCGCTCCGACTTCGACAGGACAACGTCGTCCATGAGGTTGTCCCAGTCCACCACGCTGCCCCGGTGGCTGCCCTTCCACGGCACGATCTGCAAGGAGACTGCCACGCAGCTGGGAGCCAGCACCGGCGCCGGAAGTTCGCCCTACGTTGCCCGCGCCTCGTACCTCCCTGTGTACAACATTTCGGAGGCGTTCACCCACAATCCTAACCTGGATTACGACCTTATGCGCCGGAATTTCAACGAGTGGAAGCATGTGCGTCAACTGCTGGTGAAGGACTATTATCCGCTGACGCCCTGGCGCCACGACACGGACCGTGCCCACTGGACCGCCTGGGCATACGACGATCCGGAGGCGGGAAAAAGCGCGCTTTCCGTGTTCAGGATGGAAGAAGCGCAGGAGGAAAGTTATACCGTGCGCCTGCCCTTCGCAATCGACGGAGCGAGCTACGTACTGGAGAATGCGGACGACGGATCGACGGTCGAAATGAGCGGTATGCAGCTTTCCAAAGAAGGATTGACCGTCACGTTAAAAGAGCCCAAATCCAGCGCGATGTTCTTCATAAAGAGAAAATGAAGTTGCCCCGGGGCTCGCATTTTGGTAAAATAGCAATCAACAGAACCAGATATATTCCGGAACCCGGCGATGAACGAGCGGGATATCCGGCCGCAGCGAGGAGGATTGTGAAATGAAAAAGATCGTTGCCTTATTATTGTCCGTAATGCTGATAACGGGGATCGTTGCCCTGCCCGCGTTCTCGGAAGCAGAAGCCGGAACGGCGCCCAAAAACTATCTGACGGGCGGCTGGACGGACGGGTATTTCGCAGGCACTCTTACGGAGTCCGAAGAAGACGGAGAAACGGTTACAACCTACGTCCCTTCCGCAGCTTATTCCTGGCTGAGCCCTTCTCTCAGCATCTTCCAGGATCTAAAGAAAATGATAGGAGAAAACCGGGGCGTCACCGTAGTGCTCACATTCGAGATCAGAGGCGTCTTCTCCAATCCCGGTTCATCCGTCGAGACTCACATACTGATCCGCGCCTGCAACCCCAAAACGGGTCAACTGGCTTATCCCGCCGACCAGATCGGCGACTGGGACGGCAACGGCTACACCTGGAAAGAGCTGTATGACGAAGTGGCCGGAGGAGACCTGCAGTTCCAGGTCTATTACGGCGACAACAACTACTGCTACCCCGTGCCCGAGAACGTGACCGTCGCGTCTGATTCCTGGACGAAGTACGAATCCGATCCCATTTATGTATCTGCGGAAGAACTCGACGAAACGCTGTTCAAAGACTGGTTCGTCTGCTTCGACAATATAAGTTACGATTCGAATCTGAAGGGATTCCAATTCAAGAACACGGCGATCATCAATTACGAAGAAACGAGGCCTACGAAGGCTCCCGCGGAAGATCCCACCGAGGAACCCACGAAGGCGCCGGAGGACGCCACAACGGTTCCTGTGGACGCCACAACGGCGCCGGCTCCCACTGACGCGGCCAAAACGGACGTTCCCGACGGCAAGGCCACGGACGCTCCCAAGGACGATAACGCTGACAATAAAGACGCCGGTTCCGGCCCGAACGTGGGCCTGATCATAGGCATCGTCTGCGGCGTAGTCGCCGTCGCGGCGGTCGTCGCGGTGATAGTCGCCAGGAAGAAGAAGGGTAAGAAATAAGCCGGACCGTTCCGGTATATAAAAGCCGCCTCGTTCGAGTGCAATAGAGCGGCAATATGAAAAAGCACCCGCGCCCTGACCGGCGCGGGTTTCTTTATGCTTGTGCTTTCAGCTTACGCTTTACGCTTGCTTTATGCGTCACGCGGCGTAGATCTCGATCTCGGCCACCTGGCAAAGGTAACCGTCCCTGGGAGAAGCTTCGCAAAGCTCGGTTGCCAGGAATTTCACGTAGCGGCAGATCACAGTCTCGAACTCGAACTCGAAAGGAGAATCGTCCTTGTCGTCGAAGCGTGAATTGTCCTTCACCTCGGCCACGGTGGTGTAGTTCTTGCCGTCCATAGAGACCTGAAGCTGGAACGCCACGGGGAAACGGCCTCCGTTGACTACGGGATAGACGATGATCTTGTTGATGGCAGTGTCCTGCGCCAGCTTGAGCTCGGCCCATTCTTCCTGCTCGGGATCGTCGAAATTCTCGCTGACGTTGGTGGTCCAGCCTACGCTGGGCACGCTGGGTTCGTAATAATAGCCGTCGTTGATGTGCTCCGGACCGAATCCGATGGAAGCATGGGACTCTCCGGTAGTGGAGGAAACGTCGACTTCCGCATCAAGGGCAACGTTGGTGCCGCTTTCTATAGGTACCAGTTCCGGACCTTCGGTGGGGTCAACGGCTTCCGTGGGTTCGGGCACGTCGGTGGGCGCGTCGGTAGCGGGCACTTCGGTGGCAGGCTCTTCCGTAGGTGCGTCGGTGACAACTGGCGCTTCGGTGGCAACGGGCTTTTCGGTGGCGTCATCGACTGTGGCTTCCGTTGCCGCAGGCGCCTGGGTAGCGTCGCCGGGTTTATTGTCATCTGCCGGTTTGTTCTGTCCGGCGCAGGAACTAAGCAAAAGTACAAGTGCAGCAGTTAAAAGCACAAGGAGCGCTATCTGCTTTTTAATCATTTTCAAGACCTCCCAAATGATCCGGAACGGCTTCCGCCATCCCGCTTTTCGCCGCGGATTATACTCCCGCGGGCCTTCCGAGTCAAGCGTCGGAAGCATCCAAAGCGCCGGGATCGACCGGGCAGGATCGCAGCCGTTCAGCTATGCCCCGCCACGTATTTTTACTCTTTGCTCACCACCAGCGAAGCCATCTCGGAAGCGTAACTGAGAGACACCGAATAGCCCTTGCCGTTCGAAGCGAAAAAGCTGTAAATGACCATTCCCATGACCTCTTCGTCCTGAAGCTCTTCGTCCTCCGTAAACCCCGCCGCCCTGAGTTTCTCGGCGTATGCCCTTACCTGGGCAACGGTCACTTCGGTGAACGCGGCGGTGAATCCTTCTTCTTCGCCGTTGGCCATCAGGATCTTGAAGCCCGGGTTAGGCACGAGGCGTGTAAATTCATTGTCCGGCCAGTCACCGCCCAGCTGCGGGATATCCACGTTGCCGCTTCCCTCCACCGGCAGCCAGGAACCGTCCGCATTCTGCTTCATCTGGGTGCCGTCAACACCGGTGAGCACCGCGCAGCCGTTTTCATCGAAACTGATCTCGAACCCGTTCTCCCGGGCCGCTTTGATCAACTGCTGTTTTATCTCTTCAGTCTGCTCTCCCCAGACCGTGCCGGCGCCGCCTAAACCGTTCATGATGGAGCTGAAGTCGATGCCGGAAGGATCGGGCATATTGAGAGATTTGCCGCCGCTCACCGACACCACCACGTCGGTGCCGTCGTCCCTCCTGAGAGGCAGATCGTCGTACTTTATATGTTGACCGTATTGACCCAGGTTGAAGCCGCAGGAGGCCAGAGAAGCCGCCAGCACCAGCGCCAGCGCCAGAGCGGTCAATGAGCGTATGTTGATAACAATTCGTTTCATAATTGAGTTCCTCGAAATAATTGACGGACCGGTCAATCCATCAGATCCACAACCAGCGTCAACGACATATACGAGCGCGGATCAACCTGTTCATACGCCCCGTCGTCGGTGTTGGTGGATTCCGTTACTTTTCCGTTGACATCAACGATCCTGGTATAGTCCTGGATGTACGCAGTCCCGGTCTCCGAATCCGTTATCTCCGTCCAGGTCAGCGTAGACGTGGCGCCTTCGCCTTTCTGCTGTATCACGCTTACGAAATCGTGGATCACGCGGCTGCGGGTAACTTCCAGAGCCATGGGGTTCAGTTTCATCTCGAAAATACCGCCGATGGAGTCCGAAAGAGTAACGTAAACGTTCTTGCCCTCCAGCGTGGTGGAGTTGTCCGACGTCCGGTTCACTGTCTGTGAGACCGGCTTCCAGAGCTGGGAAGCGGGTAACCCGGGCACGGTCGCTTTCAGCTTTTCGTTCAGGCTGTCAGCCAGATATTTGTTGAAATTTCTGTCGTAATCCTCCAGGTCAAGCTCGATCTTGAGTTTGAAATCGCCCTGGTACGTACCCACCGGATCAGTATAATCGCCCCCGACTTTAGTGAGCACAATATCGGAAGTGTAGATGTAGGGCACGTTGATCCTGGGCGAACCGCGGTACAGCTGCTCCTCGGAGACCTGGTCCTGGATGCGTATCGTCCAGGCGGTCTTTTTGCGCGTCTGCTCCTTGATGAGCAGGTTCAGGCGGGAACTGAACTCCCGGAATCTTGCCCTGGCGTTGGACAGTTCGACGATGTTCCGGTATTTCTCCTGATCGCGCTTGTATTGATCGAAAGTGATGAAAGCGCCGTTGATCACCATGCCCTTGGCAAGCGAATCCACGGTGGTCGGGACCGGTATAAGGGCGGACGCGTCCGGCAATTTACCCGACGTGATCATATCTACGACAACGGCAACGCCGTCGCTCTCTCCGTAGGACGGAAGCTGGCCCTTAAGGATGTCCGCGACCTTGTCCATACCCACCAGCGACAGCCAGTTTTTAACGATGCGGTCCTGCTCTTCCTGGGTGAACGTCAATTTGTTTTTGAGTTCGTCTATCTTGAGCTTGTCGTCGACCACGTTTTCAGGGCTCTTGTAGCCTGAGTTGGTGGCCGCGCCTTTTATGGCCTTCAGCAGGTCCTCGTCGGTAAGTTTGCCTTCGAGGGAGCAGGTGCCTTTAAGCTTTATTTCTTTCTGGGAGGCCACCAGGACGCCAAGTTCCACCGGGTAGGAATCTTTTCCTTTGGACCCGGGCAGGTTGGTGGGGCGCAGATGGTGGAGCCAGAACTGTTCCTGGAGCGTCATGGCGCTGGAAGCCGTCCGGGATGAGGGCAGCGCGCAGAGCAGCAGGATGAATACGGCGGACAGCAGGAGGATTCTCTTTATGATCGCGCCGTGTGTTCTTGTTCTCGTTCCCGCCTTCGTGTTCGTTTGGGCGTTCGAGTTCGAATTCGTCCACGCGTTCGCGTTCGTATGCGCGTTCACGTTCATATTCACGTTATAATATGTTTGATCTTTCATAACTCAACCTCCCAGCTGCCCCAGAAGCGCGTCAATGCGGTCCAGCAGGTCTCCCTCGGCGCCGGCCCTGGCCGTCTCCAGAAATGCTTTCGCCGAAGCGTCGTTCCCGGAAGCTCGCGCATAGAGCGCAGCTACGTAATTGACGGAGGGATCTTCGGGGGCCAGGAACAGCCCTTCGTTTAATATCTCCACCGCCAGGTCAACGTTCCCCGCCTCGAGTTCGAGGGCCGCGGCGTTGCCGTAAAGCGAGGGCGTCAGGGGGCTCGCGAGCAGCGCGTTCAATGCGCATTGCGCCGCCTCGGCAGCGTTCCCTTCCCTTTCGCCTGCCATTGCCAGATGGTACGCCGGAGAAAACTCGGCCCCGGTGCGCGTGTCAAGCAGCACGGTTCGGGGAGAGTATTGCCCGTACAACTCGTTCTCCAGCTCCGCCGCCTTCGCCTTCAAGTCGTAAAGCTCCTCCACGCTCATCCTGCGCAGATAGTAGAAATCACGTTCCTGATGAAGCGGATTGGCGCCCGCGAGCCTGAGGCACTCTTCCGCCTTGTCCTGCTCCCCCTGGAACCTGAACAGCAGGCCTTCGAAATAGAACGGGGCGTCACTGCCCAGCCCGGCTCCGACTACCTCGTCCCAGGTCCTGTAGGGAGCGTCACCAATGACTTCCGCCAGGTTCGCGCCTTCGCCCTTCAGCCACAGCACATAGTCGACGCAGAGCCGCAGCGAAGAGATCTCCGCCTGCGCCAGCCCGGACAGGTACGCGCTCTGGAACGTCAATCCCGCGTCGCACTGTTTCGACGCCGCCTCCGCCAGTCCGCGCACCTGAAGCATCAGCTCCACATGGGCCTCGCCCCCGTCAACGCCGTCGTTCCCGGCCGTCCCCTGCCTTCCGCAGGCGCACAGCGACAACGCCAATACGGCGCAGAATATAATTATTAATATCTTTTTGGGCAAATACAGCACCCCTTTCGAATCTTTCAGGTCATTTTATAATTTATTCGTACAACACCTGTTTTTTCTTAAACAACCCCACGAACGTTGTCAGGGCTATGGCGAGCGCGAACGAGACCCTGTTTGCGTGCCTGGCAAGGCGTATGACTATGCCACGGCGGAATGACATCATTTTATAAACGTCGCGGGCGTAATATTGACGGACGAAACTCGCTATCTCGTCCAGTTCCTCTTTTCGCGCATGCCGTTCTGCCCGGGCATTTTTGCCGCGCATGGTCCATATCAGATCGACCGGAATGGAGCAATAGTGCAGCATCTTGCTATGGCATTCCTTTTCGGCGTTGTGTTCGGATTTTAAAAAGAAGGCGTACAGATCGGATGCGGCGCGGAAAAAGTCGATCAGGTTGGAGACAGAGCCGGAATGGGAGACGCTGTTCTTCCTCTGGCGGTAATGATAGCCAATATGAGAGATACTGACGACTTTATCCGCCTTGGCGAACAATTTGAAAGAGGTGGCAACGTCTTCATAGGTCCCGGACTCCGGGAAAGTCACACCGTCCCATAGTTCGCTGCGGACAAGCTTGTTCGGCAGGATCATATTGAACTCCCGGCGGAAAAACGCCGCCATGGCCTGCTTCCCGTCGTAAACCCGGTCCTCAAACTTATATGTCGAAGAACAATTAACGTAATCCGCCGTAAAACCGCATACAACGATATCCGCATTATGTTCCCGGGCGGCGTTGACAAGCTGCCCGATCATATCCGGATCGATCCGGTCGTCGCTGTCAAAAAACAGAACGTATCCGCTGCCTGCTTCCCTTGCCCGGACAATGCCGAATTCTTTTTCGTACGCTACGCCTTTGTTTTCGTTGTGAAACACGCGGACGCGCGGATCTTTTCGGGCAAATTCGTCGCAGATCCGGCCGCAGCCGTCAGGAGATCCGTCATCGATCAATATCACGTCCAGGTCGGAGTACGTTTGAACAAGGACGCTCTCGATCGCCTCCCTTAAATATCTCTCCGTTTTATAGACCGGCATAATTACGCTTACCATAGACGTTACCCCGAAATCAGTCCCGCGCCATCACGGGAAAACAACGAATAAATTATATACGCTTATCATTATCAAGGCAACTTTTTTGGCGTTTTTGTTGCATATACAAGATGCGAGGATTTATGGTCAGCATAAATTTTATGTGTGGCGCTGAATCAGTTTGCTGTTCTATCTAAAGGAGGATTACTATGAAAAGAAGTAAATTATTGTTGTGGGGGTTGTTGTTCTCATTATTGATGGCTATGATCACGACTTCATGTTCTGTGGGGAACGGGAAAGACAAATCCTTAAACCCTTCAACGAATAAAACGGACGATCCGTCCGGCGTCAATAACGGCGAAAGCTCCAAGAACGATTACGTTATTCAGTGTGTTCTCAACCCTGTGAGTACCGAAAAGCTGGCCGAACAGGACAATTACACTATGTTTTCTGACGAAAACTATTTCTACTATATCTTCAAGATCGGACAAATGGATTATATCCCTGTCAGCATCGATCAGATGTATTACTATGACGGATCATCGGTTAAAGAAATAGAATTTACCGCCAGCACTATAGATATTAACGCTGTTAAAACCAAGGTCCAAGAGCAGGTGGAGTCACATACCGAATGGTCGAAAACCTTTGCCATTCCGAACATGTCTTACGGCAAACTTTCGCTTGGGTCGATCATTACAAACTATCAATACGGTTCCTCAGATTATTTTGAAATGAACGAACTTGAATCGTTCAGCGGAACCGCAGAAGTGTCATCTACGGTATTGCGCGAAAAATTCGATTCTAACCGTCCGGAAGGCAACTGGGCTTATGTGTTTTTTGCGAACGTTGACGTATATGCTTCAATTATTACCGACAAAGATCATAACGTCGTCGACATCAGCACTCAGAACAAGATAATCAACGGCAACTACGATTTCCAATTTCTCGGAAACAGCAAAACGCTTACCGATACTTCCGAAGGAAACAATTTCAAAGTCGATCTTGAGAGCGAACCCATAAAGCACATCTTAGCGCAAACTCCTACCACTGATATTACAGGTAAATATGACATCGTTAAGGGAGACTTAATGCCGACTTACTGCGGAAAAGATAATAAATATGCTCCAAAATCAGAGGACGGCAACTACGGTCTTGTCGATCCCAGGATCATTCAGATCACTTTTGAAAACGTCTATAAAGAAGGGGCAGACAAGTTTATCGTAAACAAAGAAACCGCTCCTTTGTTAAACGTGAAACTGATCCAGGATATAAATAATGTAGTGACAAACAAGGATAAGGCAAAGTCTATAGTTTGCAGTGATGCCGAAAAATCAGTTTCTGCCTTTGGTTCCAACAGAAACGTCGGAAGCAAGATCGGTTTGGGCGCTGTCGTAGCTCAGATAAACTATCGAGACAGTCAAATCGTTATCCAAAACGCATGCAATATATTCAACGGCAAAAATATACCTGAAACCATCAACATCCTGGACACGATAGGAGTAACCCTTGACAATATCGATTCTATTAAAAGCATCGATTTCGTGATAGTATTTGAGATCAAGACAACAGCCGGTGCTTTGTCACTCCCGGATTACACCAACTGGAGATACGATTTCAGCGTCTCTTTTGCAGGTTGATGAAAATTATCAGCGGCCTGATGAATATATCTGACGGGCCGTTTTAAGCTTATCTAGGAGAACGGATAATATATAATTATGGGAACGACAATCAAAACTCTATTATGTCCGGCTTGCGGCGCAAATTTCCCTGTTGAAGCAGGAAGAAATCAGTATTTCTGCACATTTTGCGGAAGCAGGATCATAGTAAATAATGAAAACGAATTCATATACCGGCATTATGATGAGGCGAAACTGAAAGAGGCCGAGACGGACCGTATGGTAAAAATGCACGAGATCGAAATGTCAGAAAAAGGCTCTTTATTTCGCAAAGTTCTAACCATTGTCTGGCTTGTTGTCTCAGTGATCCTCCTATTTGTCGCGGTTTCTCTGACTTTTATAAAAGCTAACGACGAAAACATGCCTGGTTGGGCACACACTTTGATGTTTGTTATGTTCGTTTGCGCACCGGTTATCGCAGGCGGAGCATATCTGGTTTTTAAGGTACTTCCGGAAAAAGAGGCTGTTTCCAAACGACTGAGGAAAGGCGGAATAGTCTTTCCGGAATGGCTGGAGCCCTTCGATGAAAGAAACGTTGCTGCGGTTCTAACTGCGCTTGAAAACACAGGATTCAAAAATTTTACAAGTGTTAATCTGCATGATCTTAAATATGGATCGCCAATAAAACCAGGTACGGTAGAATCTATAATAGTCGAAGGTGAGGAGATCTCATTCGGGGGAGAAATTTACGATCCGGAATCAAAGATCATTGTCACTTTTCACGGAGTTTAATTAGATCGAACGCGAGTAAAAACGCTTGGCACTATTTTTATCACCCAATTTAGGAGGCTCTGATGAACGAGGAACTGAAAGAGGCTAAAAATTATACGATAGAATCGATCATTTCAAAAGTGATCACATTACCCGGAGTCAAGGTAAACCGTAAACATTTTCTTACAAAGCAATTCAATGACAGCCCTTGCCTGAATGAAATCGTTACCGAGAATCCAATCGTGGTAGGGATTGACCGGGAAACGCTAAAAAAGAAAACTACCCGATTGATACTGGAAAGGACGAGTGCTTCCTCCTTGGCGTCGTTCTCTCTTGGATTGCCCGGCGGTTATGCCGCCATTGGAACTATACCTGCAGATATTCTTCAGTTTTTCGGATTCGCCCTTAGGCTTGCCCAGGAGATTGCCTATCTTTACGGAGCGGAGGATCTATGGGTAAACGAAACTGTTGACGACGAAAAGATCAAGAATCAGTTTCTGCTGTATTGCGGCGTGATGTTCGGCGTTTCAGGCGCGTCATCCTGCGTAAGAGTTCTCTCGGTACAGGCATCAAAAACAGCCGCTAAGAAGATAATGAATACTGCGCTTACAAAGACGGCATGGTATCCGGTGCTGAAAAAAACAGCAAAAGCTCTTGGTGTTAATATCACCAAAAAGACTCTGTCTAACGGAGTCTCTAAAGCAATACCTGTCATAGGAGGAGTCGTTTCAGGAACGTTAAATTTTGCAACAATGATGCCTATGGCGATAAGGCTGCAAAAGACTATGGATAAAGCGTGTTTCGATTATTCTGAAGAGGAATTCAACGCCGATATAGTAGCTATCGAAACGGAGGCACTGCCTGAAGCCGAAGATGAGATTTCAAATACAGAACCTGTCAAGAAGCGAAACATTTTGAAAGAAAAATTGTCACGGGGTTTCAATAAGGCAAAAGACAATCTCACCGGATGGATCTCTCATGCAAAAGAATCTATACAAGCAAAACGTCAGGCAAAAGAAATCGACAAAGACGATATATTCGATTCGATCAAACGGCTCAAAGAATTATACGATTCAGATATTATTACTGAGGAAGAGTTCTCTTCCAAAAAAGCGGAACTTCTTGCTAAAATCGGGTGATCTCAGCAGATAGCCACATTTACCAATATTCATAAAAAACAGCCGGGCCATCGAGCCCGGCTGCGTTTTTATCGAGTAGTCCGTTCAGATCCGGAAATTGACGCGGATCAGAATGCTCTCTTCTTGGCGAAGACTACGGCTGCGCCGAGGGCAAGAACAGCGATGACTGCGAACATTGCCACGGTCACGTCGCCGGTAGCGGGCTGAGTCTCTTCCTGGATCAACTGAGCTTTGTAGTTCACGTAAGCGTCACGATCCTTGCCGTCAGCATTTCTGTTCATCTTAACGATATCGCCGTTCTCGAGTTTGACAACAGCCTGGATCTTATGAGTCTTGCCGTCGGTAATGCCGGAAACGTCGACAGTGATAGTATATCTGTATTCGCCGCCTGCGTCGATAACTGCCTGCTCTGCGTCAACTTTGAAGTCGCCGAAAACAGGAGCTTTGTCGTCGATCATATAACCGAAGGAATCGATCTTGGCATTTTTGTTTCCGAACCAGCCGTGCATGGCAATAGTCTGCACGCTGCCGTCGGAACCGTCAACGAGAGCCTTCGCCGCGATAACCGCATCATTGCCGTTCGCGATCTCGGCGCCGTTAACGAGGATCTGGTCGTAGGACATAAGGTCGCCTTTTCCTGCATCGAAATCGCGGAGGCCGCCTGCAGGTTCAGTCGCGGGCTGAGTCTCGGGTTCGGTAGCGGGCTGAGCATCGAGGACGAGTTTAACTGCCATCTTCGGATAGAAGGTGGTGACCTCGTTTCCATTTTGGAATACGTAGGCATCGCCTTCGGCTGCGCCGAACGACCAGAAACCGATGGGCTTTTCTCCGGTAGCGGAGAATTCTGCAAGATAAGATCCGGCAGAAAGCGCATTATCGAGTGCGAATACGGCGTTTCCGTTGTCAGGGTGATC
>JAEFAM010000095.1 GCA_016287565.1 Clostridia bacterium | reverse complement strand
TCCGACCAGATGCCCCTGGTGCCCTGGAGCCTTCCGCCTCTGGAGTAGGGGCGGGGAAGGGTGGTGTCGTGGGTGAGCACGATGGTCTCGCCCCTGGCGCACTTTATCATGGTGGTGACCACGTCTCCCTGGGTGAAATGGAAGTCGGCGTTCTCGAACTCGGCGCCGCGTCTGTCGTGGATCCAGGCGTTCAGGCCTCTGGCTTTGGAAGCCATCGACGTGAGCGTCAGCATCCTGTTGCCGCGGTTGATGTCGAGCCATTTGGCGATGGGTCCCAGCTCGTGAGTGGGATATATCTCGCCGTTTCTGTGCATGTACTCGTCCAGCCTGTAATGGCGTATCTCGTGGCCCAGCGCCACTTCGTCCCGAAGGTCGTGCTGATATCCGCCTTCCGCGTGGACCGGCTCTCCGAAGATGCCCTGTTTCACCATATTAAGGATCGTCATCTCTTCGCGGCCGTAGCAACAGTTCTCCATGAGCATTATGGGCGTTCCCGTGCGTTCGTAGGTGCGGACAAGCTCCCAGCACTGCTCTACGTCGTAGGCGCCTCCCACTTCGCTTCCCACCGGTATTCCGGCGTTCATGGCGTCAATGCAGATGGGTATGTGGGTGTGCCAGGAGGAGGAGACGATGAGGCAGTCGGCCACGCCGCCTTTGAGGAGATCCCTGTAATCCTTGGTCACGAAAGGCTCAACGCCCCGTTTGTCGCGGATCATCTTGGAGATGTTTTCCAGCCTGTCGTCGTACAGATCGCAGATGGCGGAAACGTTGACGTCAGGCATGGTGTCCAGGACCATTGCCACCAGGTAGGGGCCGCGCTGGCCCAGGCCTACGAATGCCATGTTGAGTTTAGATGAAGCTGACATAAGAATGCCCTCCGGAAGTTGCTGAATTTATTGTCCGGGAACGGCCGTCACTGATCGGCGGTCTCCACTTTCTTGATCTCGCGGATGGCCCAGTTCTTGACCTCGAACAGCGTGCGGTCGAGAGAAGTCTCGATGGTGACGTTGTCGTCCTTGATGTTGACGACTTTGCCGCAGATCCCGCCGATGGTGGTGACTTCGCTTCCGAGAGTGAGGCTGTCACGCATTTCCTGCTCTTCTTTTTTGCGCTTTTTCTGAGGCCTGTAGATAAGGAAGTATCCGATGAGCACGAAGATGGCTACGTAGATCAGCAGGACCGCCCACATGGGGAAACCGGTGCCGGAGTTGGTGTTCTGGGTGGCTTCGGCGGTGGCGGCGTTGGCGTCCGCGGCGGCTTCTTCAGCCCATACGGATGCGGGCAGAGCGGCGGCGAGAGCCATGGAAGAGCATACGGCAAGTCTTAAAAGATTCTTTTTGAACATATTGGTTTTCCTCCCAAATTATAATACGATACCGGCAGGCAGCTCCCCGCCGTAATATTTTTCGTAAAATTCTCTTCTGAAGTCCAGAAGACTGTCGTTTAGTATAGCACAACGGACCTGTTTCATCAAGTCCAGCAGAAAATACAGATTGTGGAGCGTGGCCAGCCTGAGGCCGTACATTTCGCCAGCTTTTATGAGGTGCCTGATGTACGCTCTCGTGTGGTTCCTGCAGGCGGGGCAGCCGCATTCCGGGTCAACGGGCGTGAAGTCCCTGGCGTATCTTGCGTCCCGGACAATGACCTTGCCGCGGCTCGTCATGCAGGTGCCGTTGCGCCCGATCCTGGTGGGCAGCACGCAGTCGAACATGTCTATGCCCCTGATGGCGCCCTCGATGAGGTAGTCCGGAGTGCCCACGCCCATGAGGTAGCGCGGCTTGTTGTCCGGAAGCAGGGGCACGGTGGCTTCAAGCATTTCGTACATAAGAGGCGCCGGTTCTCCCACGGAGAGGCCTCCGATGCCGTAGCCCGGGAAGTCCATTGCCACCAGGTCCCTGGCCGATATCTGCCTGAGATCCGCGAAAGTGCCGCCCTGCACGATGCCGAAAAGCGACTGGCGCTCCGTGTCTTTATGAGCTTTTAAGCACCTTTCCGCCCAGCGGGTAGTCATATACATGGATTTCTTAGTGTATTCGTAAGTGGAAGGGTAGGGAGCGCATTCGTCGAAGGCCATCATTATATCGGCCCCCAGCGCGTTCTCTATCTCCATGGCCTTTTCGGGAGATATGAAATGCTTCGAACCGTCGAGATGGGAGTTGAAATATACGCCTTCCTCCGTGATCTTGCGGAGCGTGCTCAGAGAGAATATCTGGAAGCCGCCGCTGTCCGTCAATATCGCCCTGTCCCAGTTCATGAACTTGTGGAGGCCTCCCGCCTCCCTCACCAGTTCGTGGCCCGGCCTCAGGTACAGGTGGTAGGTGTTGGACAATATTATCCTGGCGTTTATCTCCCGGAGCTCGTTCGGCGATATGCCTTTTACAGACGCCTGGGTGCCCACGGGCATGAATATAGGCGTGTCGATATCGCCGTGAGGCGTGTGGAGCACTCCCAGCCTTGCGCCGGACTGTTTGCATACTTTTTTCAGTTCGTAAGTTACCGCGGCCATACGGCAGTCCTTTCTCTTTACAGGCCCCCGGGCTTATGTTCCGGCCCGTGGCTCATCTGATAAACATAGCGTCCCCGAAGGAGAAGAACCGGTACCGCTCTTCGATGGCGTGCCTGTACGCCGCCAGTACGTTCTCTCTTCCGGCAAGGCTGCTGACCAGCATCAGCAGCGTGGATTCGGGCAGGTGGAAATTGGTGATCAGCGCCTCTGTGATCTTGAATCTGTACCCCGGATAGATATAGATATCCGTCCAGCCGCTGCCGGGGCGCACGGTGCCGTCTTCTCCGGCTGCGGTCTCCAGGACGCGGCAGGAGGTGGTCCCTACGGAGATTATCCTGCCTCCCGAGGCTCTGGCGGAGTTGATGGTTTCCGCCGCTTCCGCCGTTACTTCGTAATATTCCGAATGCATCAGGTGGTCTTCTATTTCTTCTTCTTTAACGGGGCGGAAGGTGCCCAGGCCCACGTGGAGCGTGACGAAAGCCTTTTTTACGCCTTTCTCTTCCAGGTCTTTCAGCAGTTCTTTCGTAAAATGGAGCCCTGCGGTGGGAGCCGCGGCGGAGCCGTTTTCCCTGGAATAGACCGTCTGGTACCGTTCCGGATCGTCGAGCTTTTCCTTGATGTACGGCGGGAGAGGCACGATGCCTACCCGGTCAAGTATCTCTTCGAAGGCCCCCTTGAAATTGAACCGCACCACCCGGTTGCCCCCTTCGGCAACGTCTATTATCTGGGCCCGGAGCAGGGGGGACGCCATAAGTTCTTCGGGCGTTGCCCCGTCGCCGAAATCGAAAACGGCGCCGGGCCTGGCTTTCTTGCCGGGGCGCAATATGACTTCCCAGAAGCAGTTGTCCGGAAGCTCCGGCCATTCTTTTATGTCGTAGCGCCCTTCGGGGAGCTCCGCTTCGGAAAGCCTGTGGAGCAGCACGAATTCGATGGGGCTGCCCGTGGGATTTTTCACGCCCAGGAGCCGCGCCGGGATTACGCGCGTGTCGTTCATCACCAGGCAGTCTCCCGGTTCCACAAGGTCAATTATATCTTTAAAACACCGGTCGGAATACTCGCCGGTGTTTTTGTCCAGAACCAGGAGCCTGGATGCGCTCCTGTCTTCCAGCGGCGTCTGGGCAATCAGCTCAGGCGGCAGATCGTAATAAAAATCGTGAAGCTTCAATTGTGCGTGATCTCCTTTAATCCAGCAGAGTCGAATAGTCGACGATCTCCACTCCGGGGATGTAGAACTGCAATATCTCCTGGCAGCTCTTTCCAGCCTTGCTCATGGCCTCCGCACCGTCCTGGCTGACTCCCACGCCGTGGCCGGTGCCCTTGCCGTCGATGATGATCGTCTTGGGATCGGAAGCGCCCAGGATGCGGATCCTTTCATAGGTGTACCCGTCATTGCCCACGACGGCGTACATATCGGGGAGGAAGGAGCGGGAATAGGTGCCGCCTTCCAGGTATTTTCTGGCTTTGTCGGAAAGCGCCTTGTCCGAGCCGTTTCGCTGATAGTCGAACTTATAAGTTTCATCCACTCTCAGCGTGAATTTCTGGCCCCGCACGTTAAGGCTGAGGCGAGTCTGCTGGATCGTGACCACGGCGTTGTTTTTGGTGCCTTCGAACAGCATCTCCACGGCTCTTCCGGATTCGGTGCGGCCGGTGACGTTGAGGTAGGTGAGCGTGCCTATATCGATGCCTTTCTGGTTGGACACGTAGCTGACTATACGGGATGAGAGCGTGGCGCCGGTGTACTCTTTAGTCCAGGTAACGGGCTCGGTCCAGGGGTCAGGAATGCTCTTATATACTTCCTGGACGCCTCCCCACACCGCGTCGGGAGATTCGGTATATCCGCCGCTGTTGCTGTGGTAGAATATCTCTTCGCATATCTTTCCGCCGTATGTGATCACCAGCCCCGCGGTCTCCCGGGTGGCCTTCGTGGTGTTCTCTGTCTCGCCGGATTCGCCGGAAGCGTTTATATATCCGCCGTACACCTGGTAGCTGGTGGTGTCGTCCATATGGAAGCCGTATGAGTTAAGCTTGTTTTCGATTATGTACCGGTACGCCAGGGTGCGGGCAAGTATGGCCTGGGCCTTCAGGCCTTCCTTCCTCCAGGACCAGCTGGAGGCGCTTCCGGAGATCATCTCCGCCGGTACGACGCTAAGTGTGTAATCTTCCACGTCAACGTCGTTGACCAGCATCAGCTTGCCGCCCTGGTACCTGTAAATGTCGAAATAGCCCCTGTATCTGGCGCTCGAATATTTCATCAAAGGAGGCGTCGACGACCCGGCATCTGCCGCGAGGGGCGTCAGGCGGATCTTTGCGGAATTGTCGGAAACGTTTAAGATAAGCACGGGAGAACCGTCGAAATACAGCTTTACGCCGTTGCTCTTAACGCTGAGCACGGACAATTGATAACCCGCTCCGGACAGTCTCTCGGACAGCAGCGTATATCTGTCCGCGCCCGTAACGTCAAGCACCCCGGGCCCTGGGGTCTTCGAGTAGAATCCGGCACCTATATACCAGGAACCGCCGCTGTATATGTACAGCATGGACGTTCCCGCGCCTTCCATCAGTTTCGATATCTTCATCATTTCCTTCCTGGCGTCTTCGGAGTCGCTCATGGCGGGAGTGACGAGGATGTGATATCCCGAATCGGCTCTGGCGGTGACGGTGGCACCCGATCCGAATACCAGTATGGGAGTGTAATCCGAGCCGGACACTATTCCCGCAGTGCCTCCCGTGTCGGAACCGGTGGTGATCAGGTCGACGGCGGTCTTGTTGTACTTGAGGCCGATCCTGACAGTGTTCACGTGTGGCTCCACTTCGGGCAGGGGAGACGGGGTGGGTTCGGGTGTAGGCGTGGGCGTGGGAGTCGGAGTCGGAGTAGGAGTAGGTTCTTCCGTAGGTTCCTCGGTAGGCGTCTCAGCAGGAGTCTCGGTGGGGACTTCGGTGGCTTCCTCGGAAGGCGAGGGAGAGGGCTCGGAAGTCTCAGACGGTTCCGGAAGCCCGGTATTGTCCCCGGCGGTGGCCTCAGGCGTCATCCCGGGAGTGGCTTCGGGGTCAACGGTCTCTGTCCCCGGATCGCCGGTCTGCGCTTCTTCCGCAAACAGCGGTTGCCCCCTTCCGGCAAAAGAGATCACTGCCGCGGCAACGACCGCTGCGGCCAGAAAAACAAAAACGGCAGTCAATAAGAATCGCCGCTTCATTCCACATCCTCCGAAAGCGCGTAATAAGAGTTCCAGCTCGTAAGCGTCCTGTCGATGATATCAGTAAGGTCGATGCCGTTGTACACGGAATCGTTGATGACGTAATCGTATTTGCCCGAATTCACCAGCGCGTCGATATCCCGGTCAACGGAATACATCCGCGTCCATTCGATCATGGTGTCGGTGTCCTTCAGCGTGGAGAAATCCTGGGTGGAATCCACTCTGGCGATATAGACCGCCTTATCCGTGACGATCTTTCCCAGCTCTCCGTCGGCGGCGTTCATGACCCATTCGTAAAGCTCCGGAAAGCTGTTTTGCATAAGGGAAGTGACTGTGAGCTTTCCACTGTTCTCACGAAGCGCCTCGTCGTCGCAATGCTTTTCGATCAGGGCTCCCATATCCGCGCCTGACGCGATCTGGTCCGTCAATTCATTCGCCAGCGTCAATATTACTTCTTTCCTGGTGTCGGTGAGTCCCTCTAAAGAGAGCGAGAGCACGGGGCATTCGCGGCCGTACAAATATTTTTCGAAATAGTCGTAGGCGTTCTGCTGGGCCGT
>JAEFAM010000023.1 GCA_016287565.1 Clostridia bacterium | reverse complement strand
CCGAATACCACTCCGCGATGAAAGGCGAGAGCTGGAAGATGGAAATGCGTATTGCGATAGACGACGCTATGAGATACGCGACCTGCCGCGAACACTTCATAGAGCTGATGAGAAGTGAAGGCTACGGTGTGAGCTGGACGAAGGACAGGCAGCACATCTGCTACACGCACCCCAACGGAAAGAAGTGCCGGGACTACAGGCTCGGCGAAGAAAAATACCTGAAAGGAAACATGGAAAATGAGTTCAAGATCAGAAACACCTTTATCTATGGAACAGCTGAAAGCTATGGCGAAAGCGAACTCGGCAGCGGCGGTAGACACACCGACGATGGTAGCGCTCTCGGACAAGAACTGGTCGGCGCTGAACGCGAACGTGTCTCTGCTGGGCGAGATGGAAGTTCAGGCAATGAATATGATCCGTCAGCTTACGACGTCGCGACAGATGGACGAGAAACTGGCGGAACAGGCAGAACTTCTGCAGCAGGATCTGACGGGAACGCAGGCGACGATAGAGGATCTGCTGACAAAGATTCAGGCGGAACAAAACAGTCAGAGCGACATGATCCTGGCACAGACGCAGAAGTCGATCTCCGAGATATCGTCACAGGCTGGGAGAGCGAAAGACAGCTTCTCTTCAGCGTGCTTAGAAATGAAGGACGATATGAAAAGGTGGCTGAAAAAGGTCATGTGGATCGCGCTCATACCGTCCGGACTGGTCTTCGTCCTGGAACTGCTGCACTTAATCTTGTCGGCGGTCTTGCACGTATGACCGAAGGCGACAGACGACCACATAATCCGGACGATGATGACGAGGACGTCGATAAGGAATTGCGCAGAGAGATCAAAGCCGTTAAAGACGGCATCAACCTCGTAATGTGACCACCACACCCCTACGCTGTGAAACGCGGCGTAGGGGGTCTTGTAAACTGAGAAGAAAGGAGCTACCATGCCTGACGAAAAGACTGAAAACACCAACGAAACCGAACTGCCGACCGATACCAACCAGTATGTGATCGGCGGTGTGAAATACAACGTTACCTCATCGTTCCGCAACGAGATCGACCTGCAGAAGACAGTTTACGAACGTGCTATGGAACGCGTCATGGATGAAATGAAAGAATCCGAAAAATAGTTCGGATTCTCTCTGGACTTCCCGGAAATCTGTGATATTGTGTATGTGCAAAAATCTGCAAAGCAAAGGAGAAATGGCTTTTGAAACATCGCTATGAACCACTGGTCGGATTATATATCCGGCTCTCAAAAGACGATCTGCGCCAGGGCGAATCCCTTAGTGTAGAAAACCAAAGAATCTTCCTCAACAATTATGCGAGAGAACAGGGATGGTCGAATGTTACCGAGTATGTCGACGACGGATATACCGGAGTAAACTTCGACCGTCCTGCTTTTAAGCGGATGATGGAGGACGTCAAAAAGAAAAAGATCAACATCATCGTCTGCAAAGACATGAGCCGTTTCGGAAGGAACTATATTCAGGTCGGAGAGTTTACCGACTATATTCTTCCTTCCGCCGGCTGCCACCTTATCGCACTGAACGACGGGGTCGACACCAGGCAGAAGAACGACAACGACATGACTCCGTTCAGGAATCTTTTCAACGAATTCTACTGCCGCGACATCTCAAAAAAGGTGCTGACCGGACGAAGCATCCGCTGCAAGAGCGGCAAGTTTCTCGGATCGTATGCTCCGCTCGGATACAAGCTTAATCCGGATGACAGATACAGTTACCTGGTCGATGAAAAAGGCGCTGAGATCGTACAGCGAATCTTCAAGATGAGAATCAGCGGATTCAGCGTCCGCGCAATTGCTAAGGCGCTGAACGACGACAAGGTGACACCGCCGAGGGATTACTGGTACGAGCAGCGCAATCAGCCTAATCCGCGCGTTAGCAACCACAGTTGGACGGACGTTACCATACGGCAGATTCTGACCAACGAAGCCTATATCGGCAATATGGTACAGAACAAGACCGGACACATTTCCTATAAGAACAAAAAAGTCATCAACAAACCAGAAGACGAGTGGATACGCGTCGAGGGAACGCACCCGGCGATCATCGACATGGAAACCTGGAACGCGGTACAGAAGTCATTCGATCAGAACAAAGTCTACAGAACCAACGCGGACGGACAGGTGCATCTTTTCAGCGGGCTGGTCAGATGCGCCGACTGCGGACGTTCGATGAAGGGCGCCAGGGACAGCCGACGCGCCGGAGATAACAAGGTAAACTACCAGTGCTCCGGATATACGAGCGGCGGCACTTCAGTATGCTCCATGCACTATATCCGCGAAGGACATCTAATCGAGATCGTAAAGCAGGATATCCTGAAACACGCAAAGGCAATCGCGTTTGACGAAGAAGCCGTACGCGCCGATCTAATCGCCAGGAAGGAACGCGAATTCAACGCGAACATCTACGATGCAAGACGGATTCTCGCGGAAAACAAAGCACGTGTGACGGATCTCGACAGTATGATCGACTCCCTGTACGAGGAACATCTGCTGCGGAAGATTCCGGATGATACGTTCGGACGACTTCTGCAGAAATACCAGGACGAGCGCCATGCACTGCTCGGCGGCATCGAACAGTACGAAAACACAGTGCACGACGCTAACAACGAGATTGCGAACATCGACCGCTGGATAGAGTTGATCAAGGAGTATGCAAGATACGAACAGTTGGATCGCCCGCTTCTTCTCAGCTTAATAGACAAGGTCATCATCGGAGAAAACTACACTTTAAACGGAGAAAAGAAACGCGACGTCCGGATCATCTACAACTTCGTAGGTGAGATCTCCGAAAGCTGAACTATTACAGAGGAATGTAAAAACGACCGGAAATAGTTCAAAAAAGCGCCTGTCAAGCACTGATGGGCGCTAATTTTATGCTTTACAACCTTGTGCGAGTTAATAGTGGCAGATTATTGGAGTGTAGAACCAAAATTCAACTTGTCAAAATAAGAAAAACCAATGCCTCGCGGATTTTCTCCCGGGGGGCATTGGGACAATTGACGTAATTATGATTCGAGGTGTTTAACGGTATCAGGTTCTTTCATATCTGTTTACGCCTGATTAATCCGCTTTTTCATATCAGCGTCAGAAACAAAATCGATGCCGTCACTCTTTTCCAGATACGGTAAAACTCATGACCGAGGACCATTCGCCCGCGCGCGACAGGGCGAAAGGCTCGACGCCTACCGAAAGACCGGGTGAACCTGAATAGTCCACGTTATACAGCGAACTGACTCTGGTGCCTGATGCGGTTGCGGTCACGTTGCCGTTCAAACGGAAAGTCACAACGTTTTTTCCGTCTTTTTCCGGATCATAGGATATCGTGAATTCGCCTTCTTCAAGCCACGTATAATCGCCTTCAAGACCTCCTGTCCATTTCCAGTCGCTGCCGCCTTCTCTGAAAGCGTTGATATAATCCTGCTGCGTCCAGGTAACCTTGTGGCCGCCCAGGTTGAACTTGTAAGTTCCGCTTCCGGTCATTGTTTTCATATCTATGTGACCGGCAAATACGACCCTGTTGCTGCCGTCGCTTCCCGTGTCGACGCTGAAATCTCCTTTATCATCCACCTTGATCTTTTCGAGTGCTTTTTTAACTGTTTCTCTTACTTGTTCATCAAATTGCAGAGTGACCGTTCCGGCAACAGTAGATGTACTGTCATTTGCCATATGAACAGTCAGTGAACAGTCTCCGTCGCAGCAGTATACCCGATACGACCAGAAAGCATTAATTGAAAGCTTGCCGACCTTTTTCAGCTTAAAGCCTTCCTTCAGAAGACCGTATTCGTCCAGATCGTCAAGAAGGTTTTCAACGGCAACGTTTTTTTCGTTATTCGCCGCGTATCCGACCCACCAGTTGATCACGTCGCCGTAGTTGAAGCTCCCCGCTTTTGTCGTTTCGGCGATTTTTTTCTCGTCGACAAACTGAGAGACAAATTGTCTGACGTTTATCAGTCTCTGAAGTCTCGCCGTAACGTTATAGTCGCCGGCGCTTTCTTCACGGAAGAATTTCCGGGCGTCCGAATTAAGAGATGAAAGAGCGCCGTTGGTCGTTGAAAGCATCGTTTCGATAATGACTTTCTCGTCCTTCTTGATTTTTTCCGCCTCTTTTTCCTGCTGTACGCGCAGTTCAAAGTATTCCATAAGTCCGGCTTCGGCGCGTTTTTCAAACTCTTCACGGAATCTTGGCGGCAATTCCTCGTAACTTGAGTAAGGCCAGCCGTACGTTTCGCAGATTTCGGCAACTTTGTCGAGTTTATAGAATCTGCCCACGCCTTTTGCCATGGTAAAACCGCTTGAAGTGTTGAGATAAGTCAGAAATGATTTTCTGTTTTGAGAAATGACTTCGTTTCCCCAGACGTCCTCGGCGCCGTTTTTATAGATCTGATACAGTTCTTCTATCTGATTGGATTTCCAGTATGTGAACGCCAGGTTTACCGAAGAGCCCAGCAGCGCGACCGCTTTTGTACTGAGCTCAACAGCAGGATGGATACCCTGCATAATGTCTCCGAGTTCCTTCATGGCGCCTGGCGTATCTCCTCCGGCAAAACAACCGGCCATCCTGGCGATACCGCTGGAGCTTGAAAGGAGAGTCTCGGTCGTACTTCCGGCAAATTCGCTGCCTAAAACGTCGTCGAGACGGTCGGAGAACTTCAGCTCGTCCCAGCCGTTCATTAAAGCGTCGTTGATGGCGTCATTCAGTCCATTGAGCGCCGCTTCGCCGTCGCCGTCGTAGTAACCGCGGGCAAGAGTCGACACGTATTTTGTTCCCATCTCGATATAGCTCGCGTTGTCTCCGGTGAAGCGTCCGCCGAGAAAATTGACGGTACTCTGGACAAGATCCGCGGCTGCCTGCTTTGTCAGTCCCATAGCCTCGACCTTCGCGCGGACGTAAGGCTCAAGATCCGCCGCGGCCTTTTTGCTCTGTCCTCTGTTTACCGCGAGCTGCGTGCAGTAGCTGTCAAGGAAAGCGTCGATCTGCTGTTCTGTTGTCGGCTTTGAAGACCACCAGAGCGAGAAATGAGGAAGATTCAAAGTCATCGTTCCGTTCTCGGGATCACAGCTGTCCGGGAAGAAATATCTGACTTCCTTTTTTTCTTCATCGTAATAACCGAAAAGACATTGCTCCGGACTCGCCTCTTCGGGCATAGGGAGAGTAAGCTTTATGTCCTTGTCGAAGATCGAACCGTCATATCCTTCGCAGTTTATTTTTACCGGCGATATTACAAGCTCGGTCTTGCCGGCGTCGAGAGCTTCTTTCGGAAGCAGATCCGAAGCAGATATTATCTCTATTTCAACGTTTTCGGAAAACGTTTCTTTGCCGACCGTGAGTTCGCATCCGTTTTCCTTAACGCTGCCGAGACGCGTTTCCGATCCGGCGGACACGGTCGTCTTTGACACGCCTTCAGCCTTTTGTACTTTTACCTTTTTTGAAGAGCCCCGGTTGAAAGAGCATCCGCTCATGGCAGATACGATTAGAATCAACGCCAGACCGACCGATAGGGTTTTTAATGATTTATTCATTGCTTATCTCCTGTTTTTCTTGTATAAAATGAATTGTAGTTGTTTTTTAAAAACGCTGCTCGCGCCTGCTTTTGATAGCCTTAATTCTTGAAAGAGGCGGAATCATCATGGTGAGAAGTTTAACAATTATCTTTATGACTGTTATCCCTTTCGATGTGTTAACAATATTAACCCATATTTTTTTACCAAGTATTTGCCGAAATGTCAATACATACGCACACAAAACCATTACAAATACCATACAAATCCACATTTCAAGGAGGTGAAACACACAATGAAAGCTGAAAAGAGAGCAGACTGTTTTCTTGTATTTCCTCATCTTTATGCTATCTATTAGTGAGCAACGCGAACGGCATCATTGCCGAAGGCAACATCATTTGCCCGTCAGGGCAGGCATCATGTGCGAAGCACGCATCATTGCTTTAGAGCACAATCTCTCCGAACAAGGTGTAATACAGATCGCCGGGCACCACCGTAATGGAGCAGCTGGCTTTATGCAAGTACGCCTCGGTGGCAACGTCCGTGAGCGCCGCGGCAAACTTGCGGCTCAGTTCCTTGGAATCTCCCGAACCTTCAATGATGTAAACGGTAAATTTAAAAGGAACGACTCTGCGCATGCCGGCTGTTTCAACACCCTGCTCCAGTTCCAGGAGCCTGGTCTCGACCTGCTCCGGGCCGTTGATGATGAAGCCGTTCTCCACCTCGCCGGAAGCGATGGCGGCAGACAGTTTGGCGATGACCTCCGCCTTGGCGGCGGCAACGGCCTGATCGTGATATTCCATAGTCTGTCCTGCAGGCGCAGGAAGCTCGGTATCCGGGCTGTGGTCCCTGCCGATCTCGGATTCGGTCACAAGGAAATATTTGAACGTAAGATTGCTGCCGTCAGGATAATCGGAATGGCCTCCCACCAGCGCGTCGCCCAGCATGGAGTCCACGTAATACCAGGCATTGCCGAGGTTGACCGCGTTCCAGTAATGGGTGCTGCCTCCGACTTTGCCGCTGAGGAATTGAACGGGTATGCCCAGCTCGGTCATAAACACGTGGAACAGTTCCGCGTAACCCTGGCTCGTTGACTTTCCCGTCTCCAGCAGAGACCTTAAGTGCAGCGATTTCAAGGTGCTGTCGAAGGCGATATTCCGCACCATCCACTCGTGTATCTGCCTTATCTGTTCCTGAGCCGGCAGACTGCGGTCAACGTTTGCGAACAGGATGTCGTCGATCTGCTTAAGTTCCGAGCCGGATCTGACGTACTGTACCTGGGTATAAGTGAGACCCGCGAGACCCACGTACTCTTCCTGAGGGTCTTTCGTGGGTTCGGGAGTCTGAGTTGCCGGAACGTCGCTGGCAGGAGCGTCCGTGCCTGGAACGCCGGTGGAAGATGGTCCGGCGGTAGGCGTGGAGCCATGCTGGCCGGAGTCGGGCGTAGCGGTTTCCACAGGTACTTCGGTCACCCGTGCGGTGGGAGTGGTGTCGATGCCTATTTCAGACGGATCGTCGGTCTTTGTCGTCCCCGAAGAAGCGGTGGGATCGTTGACGCCGGAAGTGGGATACGCGTCCGTGGCAAGCGGATCCTCCCAGCCGGGAGTGGCGTCTCCTGTCCCGGCGGTGGCCGAAGCAGGGGCAGAAGTCGGGTCGTTCACGTCGGGGCCGTTGTCCCCCGCACACCCGTGAAGGCACAGCGCCGCGGCAACAAGCACCGCGGTCAGCAGCGTCAGCGTCAATATATCGATCTTGCGACAGTTTATGCTCTTTCTCATTTTCCTTCACCGATCCGCCCTCAGGCGGCAATAAGATCTGGCAAGCACGACGTAAGCCGGGTTCTGTTTTAAACGGTCATCTATCTGCGAAAACGCGTTGCCGCGCCTCTTTAGCCACCTTTGAGACTGTCGGGCCAACTAAGCGTCTCTTATGCGGTGTTGCTCCGGATGGGGTTTACACAGCCCGTCCTGTTACCAGGGCGGCGGTGAGCTCTTGCCTCGCCTTTTCACCCTTACCCGGACTGATCCGGGCGGTTATTTTCTGTTGCACTTTCCTTGAAGTCGCCTTCACCGGCCGTTAACCGGCATCCTGCCCTGCGGAGCCCGGACTTTCCTCAGGTACGTCCTTTCGTCGTGTACCCGCGACCGTCTGGCGTACTTGCCTCTGGGGATTATATCATAAATACTTCTCAATTGGAACAATCGCCGGTAATTTTTAAAAAATATCGAAAAAATGTTGCCGGGGAGGTGGTTTTAATGTTGTCCCCCGGTGAAAAATATGATAGAATACCTTTAGGTGTCGGACTGTCTCAACCGGAAAAACGGCCGGGTGTGTTTTCTGACTCTCTGAAGCGAAAGATAAAAGGCGCTCTCCGGAGCCACTGAAAGGTGATCGATCTTGGAAAAATTTGTGATCGAAGGCGGGATCCCCCTTCACGGTGATATATACGTCAGCGGAAGTAAAAATGCCGCCGTGGGAATACTGCCCGCGGTGCTGCTTTCCGATTCTCCCTGCACCATAGAAAATCTCCCCGATATCGTCGACGTCAGGCTCATGATAGAGATCCTGGAGAAGATCGGCGTTGACTGTGTGTGGATAGATCCCGAGACCGTGCGTCTGGATCCTGCGAAGGTCAATTCTTCTTCTGCCCTCTACGACGTGGTAAGCAAGCTGCGCGGTTCCTATTATCTTATGGGCGCCCTGCTCGGCAGGTTCGGCAAGATGGAAGTTTCCCTTCCCGGCGGCTGCAATCTCGGCGCCAGGCCCATCGACCAGCACTTAAAAGGCTTCCAGGCCCTGGGCGTGGATATCAACACCCAGTTCGGCGCGGTCAAAGGCGTTGCCAGGGATCCCGACGGCAAACTCACCGGTGCGAATATCTATCTCGACATAGCTTCCGTGGGCGCTACGATCAACCTGATGCTGGCCTCCGTCAAGGCCACCGGTCAGACCGTCATCGAAAACTGCGCCAAGGAGCCCCACGTAGTCGACGTGGCCAACTTCCTTAACGCCATGGGCGCCAACGTCCGCGGCGCCGGCACGGATATCATAAAGATCACAGGCGTTCCCTCCCTTCACGGCGGAGTCAGTTATTCCATCATCCCCGATCAGATCGAAGCGGGAACTTATATGGTTGCCGCGGCGGTGACCGGCGGAGACGTGACGGTACGCAACCTTATTCCCCGCCACCAGGAATCTCTCACGGCCAAACTGGAAGAGATGAACGTGGGCGTGGAGGAAGGCGAAGACTGGATCAGGATATATAACAAAGGCGAGATCCAATCCGCCAACGTCACGACTCAGGTATACCCCGGCTTCCCCACCGATATGCAGCCTCAGATAGCCGTGCTGCTGACGCTGGCTTCCGGAGCCAGCCAGGTCACCGAAAGCGTCACCGGGTTCCGGTTCCAGTACACCGAGGAACTGAGACGCATGGGCGCCGATATAATGGTGAACGGCAAGACCGCTTCAATAAAAGGTATCGAGGGGCTGAAAGGCGCCCAGCTGAGGTGCCCGGACCTTCGTGCCGGAGCCGCGCTGATAATTGCCGGACTGGCCGCCGAAGGGCTCACGGAGGTCCAGAACATATACTGCGTTGACCGCGGATACGTGCGCATCGAAGAGAAACTGAGAAAACTCGGCGCGCATATTGCCCGCATACACGATTCGGAGAGTCAGATCTGAATGATTAAGTTTTGCACGCTTTCCAGCGGAAGCAGCGGAAATTCGGTCTTCGTCGGCAACGACAGGGCGAAGCTGCTGATCGACGCGGGAGTGACCGCCAAGACCATAGCAACTGAATTGAGGGCTGTCGGAGAAGATCCGGCGGCCATTGATTATATTTTCGTGACTCACGAGCATATCGACCACGTGCGGGGCCTGGGCGTAATGTCCAGAAAGTTCGGCACCAGGATCTGCGCCAACCGCCGCACCTGGAAAGCCATAGGCGATTCCGTAGGACCCATCGATCCGGACCGCAGGCTGGTCCTGGAGGATTTCCCCGGAGAGATCTGCGCGGGAGACCTCAGCGTAAGCTATTTTTCTATTTCCCACGACGCGGCGGACCCGGTGGGATACTGCGTTTCCGACAGGAGGCGCAAGATCACCGTGGCAACGGACACCGGCGTCATCTCCCCCGAGGTGAAAGAGTATTTCAAAGGCAGCAGCGCCGTATTGATAGAATCCAACCACGACCTTGAAATGCTGAAATACGGACCATATCCGCCCTATCTTAAAGCCAGGATCCGCTCGGACCACGGCCACCTTTCGAACGTTGCCTGCGGAGAACTGGCGGCGGAGCTGGCGCTTTCCGGCACCAAGGCCATCATCCTCGGCCATCTCAGCACGGAGAACAACACGCCAGGCGTGGCTTACGATACGGTCCGGTCAACGATAGAGAGCGCGGGAGTCAGGATCGTGGAGCACGGCGACGTGGTGCCCCCCGACTTTTTCAACCCGGACAACGCTTCTTCTCTCACCGTTCCGGCTTCCTCCCCTTCCGTCTGCCTCATCGTGGCGCCCCGGTACGATCACAGCAAGGTGATACTCTTATGATCCGCTTCACTTTTTTATCCGTAGGAAAGCTTAAAGAAGAATATACAAAAAAAGCCATGTCTGACTACTGCCTCCGGCTCTCGCGGTACGGCACCGTTTCCAGCGTGGAAGTAGCGGAATCCGATATCGAGGGCGAAGGCGAGGCTCTCTTGAAAAAGCTCCCGGAACGCGCTTACGTGATCGTCCTGGACCTGCACGGAAAAATGATGAGTTCCGAAGAATTTGCCGCGAAGCTGGACCGGGAGACCGTATCCGGCGCATCCCACTTCGTATTCGTCATCGGAGGCAGCGACGGCATATCTAAAAAAGTCACGGACAAGGCAGATCTGAGGCTCTGCCTCTCACCCATGACTTTCACTCATCAGATGACAAGGGTGATCATCGCAGAACAGATCTACAGGGCAATGAAGATCAATTCAGGCGAGACGTACCATAAATGAGCCTGCGGATCAGCTAAATTGAGGCCTGGCGGCCTCAGCTAAATCGAAGCCTGCGGCTTCGGCTAAATTGCTCACTATCGTTCGCAGCTAAATTCCGCTTTGCGGAGTGATATTCGCCTGGCGGCGAGTGATATTGCCGCGTTGCGGCAGCTAAATTGTTCGCTGACGCTCACAGCTAGATTGAGGCCCGGCGGCCTCAGCTAAATCGAAGCCTGCGGCTTCGGCTAAAATGAAAACATGCTGCTTTCAGTGAAAGGTATTTATCCTCCGGTCGACGAAGTCGAATTTAGCTGCTCGCAACGCGAGCAATTTCGCTCGTGCGCCAGCACGAATTTAGCTGAAAACCGCAGGCTCCGTTTTCTCAGAAAGCCTGCGGTTTTCAATTTAGCTCGTCCGCCAGGACGAATTTAGCCGCGAGAAAATCGAATCTCTCGCTCACATCTTAAAGTAAAAATACTCCACGCTCTCCGTGCTCAGTTCCGCCATCGCTTTTCTCAATTCGCTTTCTTTCGTAAAAATACAGAAGAAGGACGAACCGCTGCCGGACATCAGCACCTTCTGCGCCCCGGTCTTTTCAAGCCGGGCCTTAAACGTTTCCAGTTCTTTCCTGATGACGAACGCAGGAGCTTCCAGCACGTTTTTGAGGCCGTGAATGAAACCGTCCCTGTCACCTGCCCGAAGGGCGTTGACGATCGCTTCCGTATCGGGGCGCGACCCGTCGTCTATGGCGATATTGTCGTATTTCCTGTAAACTTCCCAGGTGTCCATGCCGTAGCCGGGATTGCACACCAGCACGTAAATGCCTTTGGGAGGCTCCAGCTGCGTCACTACTTCGCCGGTGCCGGTGACCAGGGCCGTTCCGCCTTTGATCATAAAAGGCACGTCCGAACCGAGGGAGGCTCCGATATCGATCATTTCGTTGTCCGTGAGGCCCAGCCCGAAATGGGTATCGAAGGCCTTTATGACCGCCGCGCAGTCCGCGGAGCTGCCGCCAAGGCCGCCGCCAACAGGGATCTTCTTTCTGATGTTGACCACGATATCTTCGTGGGCGCCGAGTATGCGGGGGTAGAGCCTGATCATCTTTTCGGCGGCCCTGTACGCGGTGTTGCGGCTGTCGCAGGGCAGGTCTCGCATATCGCTGGTGACCGCGAGAGGCAGCTTGTACGGAAGCGTCACGTTTTTGGGAGGCACGCCGCCTTTAAGCGTCGACGTCACCGTTACCGTATCGCACACCGGAACGGTCTGCATCACCGATTCCAGCAAATGATATTTTCGGGAGTCGATACCCGTCACGTTCAGCGAGAAATTGATCTTCCCGAATGCCTGTATTTCAGTTCTCTTATAAGTCTTCCCTGCCATATGGACCTTTACGCCTCTTCTTTGCAATGTCAATGCCGCCCGGTACTCCGTCACAGATCTTTCACGGTCAATCCGCCGCACTCTTCCAGAGCGTCCCTGTACGCCACCACGCAGACCGCGCCCTCTTCGATGAGCCGGTCGACAACGTCGCAGAAACTCAATACGTCTTCTTTATCCGCCGCGAGCATCTCTTTTCTGATCCTCCGCACGTCCTCGTCGGTAATTCCCGCGATCACGTTGTTGTCGGCGCCGAAGCCCAGCGATCTGGGAGAAAGCAGCGGCTCGGAATCAGAAACGGTGGATATGATATATTTGTCCAGAACGATGCCCGATCCGACCGCGTCTCTCAGATATGAAGATACCCTTGCATATTTTTCAAGAGATGCCGCGGGAGAAGGATCGCGGTAGGAGTAAGTGAACAGTACGCCTGAAGCGTTGACGTTGATGCCTGCTCCGTAGGCGCCGCCCTGCACGCGTATGGCGTTCCACAGGTAGTCCAGAGAGGCGATCTTGGCCGCCACGTTGTAACTGCCTTTGTAGGCCGCGCCCAGGCTGCGGAAATTCATTGCCCTTACGGCGAATCCGATCTGAGCCGGGATCGGGAAGCCGAGCTTCTTTTCCATTGCCGATGAATAGACGGCGTACTCCGGAAGCCCTTCTGCGGACCTGCCCGGGAACGCGTTCGTGATGGCGGAAACGTCAGGTTTTTCGGGAGCGGTGACGCCGATGATCAAACGGTCCGCGGTCATTCTTTCCTTGACCTTTCCGATCACCTCTCTGAGCTCGCCAAGCGCCTTGTCGAACTCTTTGGCCAGATAGTGAGAGTACTGTATCATAGTCCAGCCGCCTTTGGCCTCGCCGACGGCGCCGCAGGATGAGAATCCCGATAGACACTCCGTAATGCCCAGGCTGTGTCCGGAATATACGGGGAACTGTTTCACGTTGTCATCGTTCTGAAGCGCGATCTCTTTGATCCTGTCCGCGTCCTCGAAAGAGGTCTTTAAAAGTATCTCGGAGACCAGCTCCACCGCCTCGGTGAAATTGTCCTTGAGGGCGCTGAAGGATACGGTCAATACGGGCAGCGTCCTGTCTTCGCTTCCCGGCAGCTGTTTGCCCTCCACGCTCATGGCGAACATTCCCAGCTTCTTTTTCATTTCGCAGGCCAGGGCAAGTGCGTCGTATTTTTCCGTGGGCAGCACGCTGTAGAAGCATCCGGCGCGGGAGAGCACCGTAAGTTCTTCGAGAGCCATATCCGTCAATTTAAAATACAGATTCACGTACACGATGCCGTTCGTCTTGATGTTGTGGTACAGCACTCTGGCGCCGTCAACGAAGCTCTCTTCCGTAGGCAGCAGCACAGGCTCCGGATCCACTTCCGAAAGGTCCAGCACGGGTATGGTGGCAATTGCTTCCGGCGTATCCGGCGTCTGCTGCCACTTCCGGAGCGATTCGTTCAGCGCGGCGTTGGCGTTCCGCTCCTCCTGGGTCCAGCCTGCGAAAACGGCTTTCAGCCTCGCTTCTTCCTCTTTTCTGAGCCTCTCCCCTTCTTTGTGATCCGGCAGCGCCAGCAGCTCCGCAAGCCCTTCTTCCGAGCAGAATATCTCTTTAGTCAGCGCCTCGTATACGCCGTTCTCCACCATTTCCCTGAGGGCGGCGAAATCCGCGTCGAAAGTCATATAAGTCAGCGGGTCTCCGTCGTGGAGCCAGGAAGTGAGGCCTCCGATAAGGCGCCTCAGCGCCCTTGGCTCGTCCTGCTCTCTTACGTGGAATTCGTAGCGGGTGATGGACGCTTTCAGCTGCTCCTTGTCGATACCCTCTTCGACGATCTTCATTGCCGTATCGATGACCAGCTTTTTCAGTTCTTCGGCCTTGCCGTCCGAAACGTTCCTGAACCGTACGCAGGCGTAGGGCTGGAGCACGATGTTGTCCACGTACATTTCCACGTCCTGGGCCAGTCCGGAAGCCAGCACGGCGCTCTTAAGAGGCGCGAAGTTGCTGCCCAGCAAAACGTCGGCCAGCACGTCTGCAGCCATCATCTTTACCTTGTCCTTCCAGGTGCCCAGAATGCGCCCCGTCATATAGATGGTCTTGTTCTCTTCAGGCTCGGACTCGGACAGGTCGTACCGTATGGTCTTCTTTATACTGACAGGCAATGACAGTTCCGGATCCGCGATCTTTTCTCCCGGCCCGAATCCGGCAAGGTATCCGTCGATGAGCTCCATCGTCTCGTCGAAGGGCACGTCTCCGTCGATATATATCATAGAATTTGCCGGGTGGTAGTATTTTTTGTACGTCTCGATGAACTTCTCGTAAGTGAGGTCCGGGATGCAGGCAGGATCTCCGCCGGAATTGACGCCGTAGGGAGTTCCGGGGAACAGCATCGTCAATATAGTCTCCGAAGTGAGATCGTCGACGTCCGAAAGCGCTCCCTTCATCTCGTTGAACACCACGCCTTTGTAGGAAAGATTGCCCTCCTCGTCCTGCTCTATATGGCGCCCTTCCTGGTAGAATATGTTGGGGTCGTGCAGGATGGCCGGATCGAACACCGCGTCAAGATACACGCCGGTCAGGTTCAGGAAATCCTTGTCGTTCCTGCTGGAAACGGGATACATGGTCTTGTCCTGGAACGTGATGGCGTTGAGGAACGTGTTCATGGAACTCTTCATAAGTTCCACGAAGGGTTCTTTAACCGGGTATTTGCCGGAGCCGCAGAGCACCGAATGTTCCAGTATGTGGAACACGCCCGTATTGTCTTCAGGCAGCGTCTTAAAAGATATGCAAAACAGTTTGTTGATCTCGTTGTTGTCGCAAAAGGCCAGTTCCGCGCCGGTACGCTCGTGGCGGAATTCCACGAAGGCGCCTCCCACTTCCCTGCTGTCTCTTACTCTGGTCACGCGAAAGCCGTGTGTGACTTCGCCCACGTTAAATTTTCTGCCGTCTTTCATAGTATGACGTTCCTCCTGTATTTCCGTCCGCCCATACCCGTTATCCGCAGACGCATCCTGCGCGCCGTGCGCCCGGCCCTTTCGGACGAACAAGTTCCGAAGCATATAACCGTACTTCCGCTCCGGAAAAAAAAGTTTTTACGACAGCCGAGCGTAAGATATATGTCCTGATCGCCGAAACCGTAAACGCTGAACTCATAACGGATAACGGAAAAGAATAAAGGACAACTCGAACCTCGATCTTTAACTCTCAAACAAAAAAAGAGAAAAAGCCCGGCGCCGACGGAAGCCGCCCCCTTTTACAGGGGCGGCGCCATTGATAACGGTCCGTCACTCGTCCAGTTCGAATGTGACGGTGGTGTTGAACAGGTCGAGAGCCGTCTGAAGTTTTGCCAGTTCGTCGCTGGCCTTCTCGTAATCGGCCTGGGCCTGTTTAGGATCGTAATTGGCCACCCTGTAGTCGATGATGGAGCCGGAGCGCATGTTCATCTCTCTCGTCTTGGGGAGATTGGACCTGAGCTGGTCCAGCCTGTTTTTGCGTGCGGTGAGCTGAGGGATCATAATGAGCGCCTGATCCACGGTGATATCGTATCCCGGGAGTTTGCTGGTGGAATTGAACAGGTTGAGGGCGTGCTTGATCCTGACGGTCCTGGCGTCGATCTCGGATATCTTCTTCTGAGTCTCGGCGTAATCGTACTCGGGCCTGATGCTGTCTTCGTCCTCTCCCGAAGCGACTATAAAGGTGCTCCCGTGGTTCTCGATCCCGGTCAGGGTCTCTTTCTCTTCCGCGAGTTTGCGTAGCAGTTTGGCTATCTGTGACGACGTGTATTTCATATGTTTCAGCCTCCGTTGGTCAATAGATTTCTGTTAGATTCAGACGGGTGGATTATACCTTTTCCGGCTCCGTTTTGTCAATTGCCGTCTCCCTCTCCCCGGACCCGGGTTCTCCCTCGACGCCGGCCGCCGTCTCCCTCAGGAAGCGGCTCTCTTCTTCTCCTCTGATGCCCCTCTTGTAAGGGCAGCAAAGCACCAGCCGCTTTCTGGCCCTGGTCATTGCCACGTATAAAAGCCGCCGCTCTTCTTCCACCGCAGCTCCCGCCGCTTCCGAACCGGGCAGCTCCCCTTCCAGCACGTCGAGTACGGTCACCACGTCGTACTCCAGCCCTTTCGAGGAGTGGATCGTAGAAAATACCGGCGTGCCGGGAGGCAGGGGCGCCGAAGGCTCCGGACCGTTTAGAAATGAGATTCCCGCTCCGTCCATTCTGTCGAGGAGCTTCAGCATCTCAGCGTATGACTCCGCCTTCGCCGTCAGCAGCTTCAAAAAGTCCAGCGCAACGGATACGGTCTTCCTGTCGCGACCTGTCCTGCGGATCTTTTCTTCCTCTTCCTCCGCGAACCCGGACCTTAAAAGTTTCCTGAAAGTCTGTGCCGGAGCCGGGATCACCAGTCCCGCCTCCCTTTCGGCTTTTCTTACGGCTTCCAGGCAGCGGGACACGGTGGGCACGTTCCAGGTTCCCGGGCAGTTGCCGAAAGTAGCAAACCTGATCCCTTCCGAGGACAGCGCGAACCGACCCGGCAATGAGGATATCCCGTTCCTGTACAGCGCGGCAACCGTCTTTCCCGCCTCCATTGCTTTCAATGCGGTCTCCCGGAAGAATTCCGCCTGCGCCGCGGCGTCTGTGAAATATCTGATTTCGAAGCTGTCAGGGCGGCTCACGGACGCGGTGAACAGATGCTTTTCGAACCGCTTCCCGTTCCGGGATATAAGGGCGGCCGAGGCAGCAACGATCTCCGGCGTCGATCTAAAATTCCGGGTCAGCTCGTACCGGGCCGCGTCCGGATGTTCCTTCAGAAACTCGAACAGGCAGTCCGGCTCCGCGCCTCTGAACCCGTAGATGCTCTGGTCGTCGTCAGCCACCACGAATATATTGTCCCCGGGACTTATAAGGCGGATCACGTCGAACTGTATCCGGGACAGGTCCTGCGCCTCGTCCACCTGTATGTAGTCGAACCTTGACCGGACGAGTTTCGAGATATCTCTGTCCTCCCGCATTATCCTGCCGCAAAGCCTGATCATATCGTCGAAATCTACGTAGCCGTAAGCCTCCTTCTGCCTGGCATACTCTTTTACGATATCGTCAAAGCGCCTGATCTGGTTCCTGCCCGAGGGCTGCCGCGTTTTCCCATGCTCCCGTTCGAACCGCATATATCCTTTTATCCTCTGGAGCATGGCGTCGTCCGGCTCCTGACCGTTATATTTTTTATATATTCCGGACAATATTGCGTTTTTAGGCGAATCTTCCCCTTCGATGCGTATGAATCTTTTCCCCGTCCGCCGCTCGTATTCGGTCAATACGGAGTTGCAATATGCGTGTACGGTGGAAAAGACCGGCGTCTCAGTTTCATTGTCCCCGGCCTCGTCCTCCGCGGGTCTCTCCTCTTTGATCAGACGCAGATAGCGAGTCCGCATCTCCTCAGCGGCCGCGGTGGTGAAAGTGACGCACAAAAGCCTGCCGGGAGAACGCATCTTCCCGGACAATCTTACTGCTCTTTTGGTGATGACGGTGGTCTTCCCGCTACCCGGACCGGCCAGTACCAGTGCCGGACCTTCGCCGTGCATTACGGCGGACAACTGCGCGGGGCTCAATTTTCGATCCACGGCAGGACCTCTTAAAGGACTTTCAATATTCCTTTCTGCGGATGCGCGTAAGCTTTCCTATGAGCCTGGCGCATGGCTTCTCTATAAGATACGTTGCTGCCGCGGCCGCCGCTAAAACGGCCAGAATAACTATGAGCGTGTAGCTGTGCATCCAATCCTTGTTGCCGGCGATGTTGGGCAGCTCTTCACCTTCCCAGTACGGGATCTTGTTGAGCTTCAGCTGCACCGCGATCATCTGATGCCAGATGTACAGGTTGTACGATATGCCGGCAAGGAAGTGCATCACTTTATTGTCGAAGAATTTGCGGAACCATTTGACCGTGAACGGGACGGAAACGCATATTATCAGGTAGAAGATCGACAGCAGGAAGCGCATCTGGAGCTGCCATCTTAGGTTGTTCATTGCCCCGGGGCCCTTGCGCAGTATGAACCTGACGGCCCAGAAGGCGGCCACCGTCAATACGGTGAAGAACAGCCCGGAATATTTGCCCCGTCGGAAATGCTTGGCTATGGACACGAACAGCAGCGCCGCCAGCATCCCGTTGGCGAAAACGCAGAGCAGCGCAGGCATCTGGTTGAGGTGCCATCTGAGGCCTCCCTCGTCCAGGGGCACCACTCTCGTCTGCACGTAAAAATAAGATATCCCCACGGTGGCCAGATATGTCAATATCGGCTTTTTACGGAAGCACCAGGCAATGAACGGGAATATCAGGTAGAACTGCATCTCCACGCACACGGTCCAGAGCGCCCCGTTGAACGGCGTGCTGATATAGGTCTCGGCGCTCAGGTTCTGGGTAAACGTGAGGTTGGCGAACAGCTGGTGCATCATTGACTCGTCCGCGAAGAACGCGCCCGCGGATCCGTACTTCTTCTCGGGCAATATGATGAATATCAGGTATATAAGCGTGCAGAAATAGTACGAGGGCACTATCCTGGCGATCCTTTTGATGTAGAAATTCCGGACCTCGTACCTGTCCGGCAGGCCGGGCCGCTTCTCTCCGCCTTCGATCATATATCTGGCGTAAGGCAGGAAAAGGCAGAAGCCGGTAAGCAGGATCATCATGTCCACGAAGAAGGAGCCGTAGCGCTGGATCCACTCCAGAGATATGTTGGAGATGCCCCATTTGGCCAGCGCCGGAGTGGGGATGTTTATGGTGAGCCAGGACTGCTGCCAGATATGGAAATGGGCAACGGTAAATATAGCCAGCACCCGGATGCCGTCCAGCGCGCCTACATAGGAGGTGTTGACGGGCTCTCCGGGCCTGTCGCAGAATATGCCTTTCAGTTTAGTCCCAAGCGACCGGAGCTTCCCCTTGTCCATGTCAGATCACATTTTTTCGACTACGTTGACGCCGATGAGGTACAACGCGGACTTTATCACTTCCGCGGCGCAGCCCGTCAGTTTGAGCCTTGCCCTGCGGATCTCGTCTTCCGCCTTCATTACGCTGCAGGTGTTGTAGAATTTATTGAACTGCTGGGCCAGATCCGTGACGTACCTTGTGACCACGCTGGGTTCGAACTTGGCCGCCGCCTCTCTTACCGTATCTTTGTATTTCGAGAGCATCCTGACCAGCGCGTATTCCTCGTCTCCCGTAAGCAGCGCGGGGTCTCCGGAAGCGTAGTCTATCCCCTGCTCTTCCGCCCTGGCCAGCACGCTCCTGCCCCTGGCGTAGGCGTACTGTACGTACGGGCCGGACTCCCCTTCGAAATCCAGTATGTCCTTCCAGGTGAATATGATGTCCCTCTCCCTGCTGTTCTTGAGGAAGGTGTAAAGCACCGCGCCGACGCCCACCGTTTCGGAAACCGCGTCAACGTTCTCCAGATCCTTGCTGGTGGCGCTGTTCTCGATGATCTCCCGGGTCTTTGCCACGGCCTCCGTCAATACGTCTTCCAGCAGCACCACGTCGCCCTTCCTGGTAGACATGGCCTTGTCCGGGAACCTCACGTACCCGAAGCCCACGTGGACGCAGTCGTCTGCCCATTCGAAGCCCATCTTTTTCAGCGTCCCGAAGACCTGCTTGAAATGGAGCGTCTGGGGCGTTCCCACCACGTAAACGTTCTTGTAGAAATCGTAGGTGCGCTTGCGGTACACAGCCGCGGCGATGTCCCTGGTGGCGTAAATGGTGGTGCCGTCGGATTTCAATATGATGCAGGGCGGCATGGATTCGTCGTCGAAGCGCACCACCTGGGCGCCTTCGCTCTCCTCCAGCAGCTGCTTCTCACGAAGCATTTCCACGATCTCGGGCATCTTGTCCGTGTAGAAGCTTTCACCGGCGAAAGAATCGAAGTTGACTCCCAGGAGTTTGTACATCCTGTCGAACTCGGTCAGGCTGGCCTCTACGAACATCTTCCAGAGGCGTGTGATCTTCTCGTCCCCTTCTTCCAGCGCCTTGAAATTGGCCCTGGCGTCGTCTTCCAGGCTCGGGTCCTTTTCCGCTTCTTCATGGAAGCGCACGTATATCTTAAGGAGCTCGTTGATGGGATCTTTTCTCACCGTTTCTTCGTCGCCCCAGAGCTTGTACGCGGTGATCAGCTTACCGAACTGAGTGCCCCAGTCTCCCAGATGATTGACACGGACCGTGTCGTAGCCGAGGAAATCGTAAATCCTGGCGATGGAATGGCCCAGCGCCGTAGACACCAGATGACCGATGTGGAAGGGCTTTGCGATGTTGGGAGACGAAAATTCCACCACCACCGTCTTTCCTTCGCCTTCGTCCGAGCGGCCGTAGCCCTCAGACCGTTCGCATATCTCGTCGATCACGGCTTTGGAAACAGCGCTGCGGTCAAGGAAGAAATTGATATATCCTCCCACGTTTTCCACCTTTGCGATGGAGGAAGGCAGCGGGTTTTTGTTGATGCTCTCCATTATTCCGGCGGCAATGGCAGGGGGCGCTTTCCTGAGCGTCCTGGCCAGCCTGAAGCAGGGAAAAGCCAGGTCTCCCATCCTCCGGTCGGGAGGCGTCTCCATAGCTCCGTATACGAGTTCGGCGTCAATATTCTCGTCCGCCGCCGCTATCAGCGACGCGGCAATATATTTCTCATCCATTTTCTGTCGATCCACTTTCTTTCAAGGTTTCTTCATCCGTTTCTTCTTCCGCGCCGGTCTCCGGCTCGGTATGTGCTTCCGATTCCGTTCCTCTGCGCCTCTTAAGTGCAAAAAGGATCCCCACGGTCAGCGCCGCGAATATCAGCGCCTGTATCCCCAGGCTGAGGCCTGAGAATGACACGAAGAAGCACACGGCGGCGGCGATCGCCGGAGCGGCCAGTTCTCTCCTCCAGGACAGGGCAAGTATAACGCAGCACAGCATAAGGACGCTGAACCACACCACGGTGTTCATTGTCCCGCGCTCGTTGAAAATATTGGCGAACTGCGTAAATAACTCTCCCATATCCAAACGATTCGTTACCTTATCAGACTACTATATTGACGATCTTTCCGGGCACCACGATGACTTTCCTGACGGTCTTGCCCTCGATCAGCGCTTTTATCTTTTCATCGGCCAGGGCGATGGCTTCGGTCTCGGCTGCAGTAGCGGCGGCGGGAACGGTTATCCTTCCCTTGAGCTTGCCGCATATCTGCACCGCCAGTTCAAGTTCGGCCTTGACGGTGGCTTTTTCGTCGAATTCCGGCCAGCTCTCGCGGATGACCATTTTATCCGAAAGTTCCAGGCGCTGCCACATCTCTTCGGTGATGTGAGGGGCCACGGGGTTAAGCAGCCTCAGCAGCACGGAGATATCGCCCCGGGAAAGCGTGCCCTTGGCGTAGATCTCGTTTACAAGGCTCATCATGGCGGCGATGGCGGTGTTGAACTTCATGCGTTCGTAATCGTCGGACACTTTTTTGATGGTCTCGTGAAGCACAGCCTTCAGAGCGTCGGATTCCGCCTTTTCGTCCGTCACCATATCCTGAAGTTTCCAGACTCTTTCGAGGAATCTGAAGCAGCCTCTGGCGCCCTGAGTTGACCACGGGATCGCCTGGTCGAAAGCGCCCATGAACATCTCGTACAGCCTGAAGGCGTCCGCGCCGATCTCGGCCACGATGTCGTCGGGGTTGATGACGTTGCCCCTGGATTTGGACATCTTCTCGCCGTTCTCGCCCAGTATCATGCCGTGAGACGTGCGCTTAACGTAGGGCTCCGGACAGGGCACCGCTCCGATATCGTAGAGGAACCTGTGCCAGAAGCGGGAGTACAGCAGGTGGAGCGTGGTGTGCTCCATGCCGCCGTTGTACCAGTCCACGGGGAGCCAGTATTTCATTGCCTCTTCGGAGGCGATGGCGTAGTCGCAGTCGGGATCGGTGTACCTGATGAAGTACCAGGAGGAACCGGCCCACTGAGGCATGGTGTCCGTCTCGCGCTTCGCCTTGCCGCCGCAGCAGGGGCAAACGGTATTGACCCAGTCAACGGCGTTCACCAGAGGCGATTCGCCGTTGTCCGTCTGGGTGTAGCTTTCCATTTCGGGCAATTTAAGAGGCAGCTGGTCTTCCGGCACCGGCACCCAGCCGCATTTCGGGCAATTGACCAGCGGAATAGGTTCTCCCCAGTATCTCTGGCGGCTGAACACCCAGTCGCGGAGTTTGAAATTGACCTTGCGGACGCCCTTGCCTTCTTTGGCCAGGTACTCGGTGATGGCCTTTTTCGCCTCGGCAACGCTGAGCCCGTTGAGGAAGCCGGAATTGACCATAGTTCCCGTCTGTATATCCGTGAAAGCGGCCTCGTCGACGTTTCCGCCTGCAACCACTTCTATGATGGGCAGCCCGAACTTCTTGGCGAATTCCCAGTCTCTGTCGTCGTGGGCCGGTACCGCCATGATGGCGCCGGTGCCGTAGGAGCTGAGCACGTAATCGGAGATCCACACGGGGATCTCGGTGCCGTTTACGGGATTCACCGCCATTATGCCTTTAAGCGGCACGCCGGTCTTTTCTTTGGACAGCTCGGTGCGCTCGAAATCGCTCTTTTTAGCCGCTTCGGCCTTGTAGGCTTCCACTTCGTCATAGTTGGTGATGAAGGGCCTGAGGCGCTCGATCACGGCGTGCTCGGGAGAGACCACCATATAAGTGGCTCCGAAAAGCGTGTCGGGGCGAGTGGTGTATACGGTCAGTTTTTCATTGATGGCGGGCAGCATGAAATCCACTTCCGCGCCTTCGCTGCGGCCGATCCAGTTGCGCTGCTGTGTCTTCACCTTCTCGATGAAATCCACCGTGTCCAGGCCGTCAAGGAGTTTCTGGGCGTAGTCGGTGATTCTCAGCATCCACTGGGATTTCACGCGGCGGACGACTTCTCCTCCGCACCTTTCGCACACGCCGTTGACCACTTCTTCGTTGGCAAGTCCCACCTTGCAGGAGGTGCACCAGTTGATGGGCATCTCGGCCTTATACGCCAGGCCCTTTTTGAAAAGCTGAAGGAATATCCACTGGGTCCAGTGATAATAATTGGGATCCGTGGTATTGACCTCCCTGTCCCAGTCGAATGAGAAGCCCAGCATCTTAAGCTGCTTCCTGAACCGGTCCACGTTGGTCCTGGTGACTTTCGCGGGATGCATATTGTTCTTTATTGCGAAATTCTCGGTAGGAAGTCCGAAAGCGTCCCAGCCTATGGGGAACAGCACGTTGTACCCTTCCATGCGCCGCTTCCTGGCGATGATGTCCATGGCGGTGTTGGAGCGGGGATGTCCCACGTGAAGCCCGTTGCCCGAGGGGTAAGGGAATTCGATCAGTCCGTAGAATTTTTTCTTGGTATAGTCTCTGGAAGCGGCGAAAGCCTTAGTCTCTTCCCAGACGTCCTGCCACTTTTTCTCGATCTCGGCGGGTCTGTACTCTCCTGCCTTTTTGATTTTGTTATCGTCCATTTATATTCCTCCCGTGGAGCAAAACTGTCAAACTCTTTCTGACAGATCTTCGTATTGCTGTTTCTTTCCCACGTTCTTGTACGCGGGCCTGATTATTCTGTTCGTGATGGCAAGTTCTTCGATCCTGTGGGCGCACCAGCCGGATATCCTCGAGATCGCGAATATGGGCGTGAACAGCGTTTTTGGAATGTTGAGCATGGAATATACCAGCCCCGAATAGAAGTCCACGTTGGCGCACAGATGCTTGTCGCTGTGTTTTATTTCCGCGAACAGGTCCGGCGTGAACTCTTCGATCCTCTCCAGCAGCCTGAATTCCCTCTGGAACTCGGGGCCGGAGATCTCCACCAGCTCCCTGGCCTTGTTCTTGAGCAGGTTGGCTCTGGGATCGGACAAAGTATATACTGCGTGGCCTATCCCGTAGACCAGCCCGGACCGGTCGTAGGCTTCTCCCCTGAGCAGTTTGGCCAGGTAGTCCTTGAGCTCCCCGTCGTCGTCAATATTGTTCACGTGGGCCTTGATGTCCTCTATCATGTTCATGACCCGGAGGTTGGCGCCGCCGTGTTTTGGGCCTTTAAGAGAGCCTACCGCCGCGGCGATCGACGAGTACGTGTCCGTGCCGGTGGAAGTGACGACGTGCACCGCGAAGGTACTGTTGTTACCGCCGCCGTGCTCCGCGTGGATCATGAGGCACAGGTCGAGTATCTCGGCTTCCAGCTGCGTATATTTGCTGTCGGGCCTGATCATCTGGAGCAGGTTCTCCGACGTGGAAAGGCCTCTCTGGGGATTGTGGATGTACAGGCTCTTGCCGTCGTAATAATGTGACTTCGCCTGATAGGCATATGCGGTCATGGTCGGGAACTGTCCGATGAGCCGGATGCACTGGCGCATAACGTTTTCCGTGTCGGTGTCGTCCGGATCGTCGTCATAGGAGTAGGAAGCCAGCACGCAGCGGGCAAGCTTGTTCATGATATCCGGGCTAGGAGCCTTCATTATCATGTCCTCGGCAAATCCGTTGGGCAGTCTTCTGTTATCGTCCAGCATCTCCTTAAACGACTCCAGTTCCGACTTCGTAGGCAGCTTTCCGCACAATAACAGATAGCAGCACTCTTCGAACCCGAACCGGTGGTCCTTCTTGCAGCCTTCCACCAGGCGGTCGATGTCGATGCCCCTGTAAAGCAGGCGGCCTTCGATGGGAGCCTTTTCGTTTTCGACTATAATGTAACCGCGGACTTCGCCGATGCTGGTGAGACCTACGAGCACGCCGGAACCGTCGGCGTTTCTGAGACCGCGTTTCACGTTGTAGCGTTCGTAGAGGCCGTTGTTGATCTCGTCGGCATGTCTCGCCTGAGCGGACATTCTGGCTATCATTTCAGAATGATCCGGCACCGCTTCGATATCGTTCAGATTGAGCATTACAGTCACCTTCTTTGAAAAGACACACGGCTAAAACCGTGATATTTTATTGTACTAAAACCGCGCTTTCGTGTCAAGTTTCGGGCATTAAAAAAAGAGACCCGCCCACGGGAGGCGGATCCCTTTTTAGCAACTTTTAAGTATGGCTTGTCCGAAGCCGGGCTACGCCCCCAGCTGCTGCCATTTTTCGTTGGCCTGCTGCTGCATGCGGCCGAAGGCGGTCTGCAGGTCTACCTTTCCTGAGAGCACGTTGTTCCAGAGCGTCATCATATTGCTGTTGGAGAGTATGTCGGCCACGTCGTATGGGCACTGGACCACCGCCGTTGCCGGGCGCGTATTGTCGGTGTAGGATACGAAAACGTCGTAATTCTTATCGGCCCACCGCCCGCTCTTGTCCTTCCAGAAATCGTCCTCGGCAAGGGATTTGAGCAGCGGTACGTCGCCGCCCAGCTGGCTGTGGTACGCTCTCTGCCCGTTTTCGGTCAGGAAGAAAAGGGCCAGCGCGGCCGCGGCATCAGGATTGTCCGTGCGGTTGTACACCACGTATCCCGTAGCTCCCGCTGAAACGGTATGGGTCTCGAAAGCCGGGAAGGGGCAGAAATCCCACGCCACTTCCATGCTGTCGTAAGTCTTGCCGTAGGAGTCAAGATACGTAAAGGAGGTGCAGTACTGGAACGCCACGTGGGCGAAGTTGGAATCGCCTCCCGGGATGCCCGAAAGGTACTCGCCTATCTCGCCGGATATGCCCTGCTCCATTGGATAGAGCCATCCTTCCCTGACGCCGTCGTACATCTCCTGGATGCCCCGCATGACTTCGGTGCTGTCGGTGATCGTGATCCTGTGATTGATGGAATCCACCCATTCACCGCCGTAGGCCCGGAAGAACATCTGCCATATGACGTCCCACCAGAGCCGGATGGCAAGGCCCATCTGCCTGGCTTTGCCGTCGTCACCCACCACGGTCAGCTGGCGGCAGATAGTCTTGAAAGACTCCCATTCGGTGGCAACGGTATTGTCGAAACGGATGCCCGCTTCTTCCAGCATATCCACGTTGTACATCAGGCAGGAAAGGCCTATGTTCCTGGGGACCATATAAAGCCTTCCGTCGTACCTGCCGCAGTCCAGGGCGCCGGTGTACACGTCGCCGAGGTTGATGTTCATAGGCTTCAGATACGCGTCCAGAGGCATCAGGGCGTTGTGGTTGTAATGGTAGTTGTTGGTGTCGTTCTCGTCGCACCAGAACACGTCGCCGATGTCGCCGGAGGAGATCCTGTTGGCGAAGGTGCCCCTGGAGGCCCCTTCCACGGTGACTTTAACGTTGGGATATTCCGACATGAACTCTGCGGCAACGGATCTGACGCTGGCCATCATATCTTCGGTGGCGGCGGAATTGTCGACGGTAAAGAGTATCTTTCCCTTTATGTCCATCTCCTCCACCGTCAGGTCCTGGTCAACGTCTCCCGTATGGACCGTCTGCTTTCCGCAGCCCAGAACGCCCGCGAACAGCGAGAGCGCAAGGATAAAAAGCACGATCCGGACAATTTTATTTCCCATTCAATCTCCCTCCGTATCTCTTTTTATTGACGGCGTTCATTACGGCGATGAATCCTCCTGCCGCCAGGGCTCCGGCGGCAACCGCGATCACGGGTATCACGGGGAACGAGTTGTTGCCGTTTTTAGAAGAGGCTTTTTCGGTAGGTTCCACCACCGGGCCGCTCTCCCCTTCCTTGACCGCCACGAATGCGCCGTAAGGCTCCAGCACCAGTTCTTCTCCGCCGGAAACGGTCCGGATCTCTCCGGAATACAGATCGTAAACGTCGAAGCCCCTGCCGTCTTCGAAATCCAGTTTGACCGTCTTCTTGGCGGAAGAGGTATTGACCGCCACGATGAGCTGTTTCCCGTCCCGCTCGTAGGGACTTGTGAGCACCGCTTCGTCGCCGGAGACGGTATAGCCGTACTTGAGGATCTGTGAAAGTTTTTCGGTGAGTTTGCCAAAGTCGCCGCCTTCGGGATAGACCTTTATAACGTCTTTTTCATATTTGGACACCCTGGACTTAACGTAGTCGGTCCTGCCTATGACGGTGGAGGCTGAGGGTAACTCTTCCACCCAGACGAGCCTTCCGCCTGCGTTTTCAAATTCGACCAGTTTGTCCAGCACCGCCGGATCGATGGCCGAGGCGTACGCCATCACGATCACGGAATAGGAAGTCCTGCCGCACTCCAGCGCGCCGCCCACGATCTTCCCGTTGGATATGGCTTCGTCGTCGATATAGTTGTAGTCGTACCCGGCTTTCAGCAGGCCGCGGCAAAGCATATTGTACCTGTCCGACAGCTCCGCCACCGCTCCGTCGTAAACGGTATCGGCCAATACCAGGCTCTGGGCCGCGGCAATAGGATAATAAACTCCCAGGCCGGAATTCATTTTGCCCCCTTCCAGAAGCACGTTGAGCCTGCCTACGCACTCGTTAAGCTTTCTGGCCTGGACGGAATTGTAGCTTTCCTGAGGGTTCAGCATCACGAACGTGTCCGCGCCGTACATCCTGGTGATCACGGCTCCGGCAAACGACGTGCCGAAGGGATCGGCCTTGAAGCCCGAATCAGCGATCGCCTCGGGATTGTACTCCACCAGGACGTGCTCCTTATCCGTGTTGCGGGCAGAAGACGAGGCCAGCTTTATTGCCACGAAACTGCCTATGTAAGTGCCGCCGTCCATCAGATTCTCGGGGGTTACGTGCAGCAGATCGCAGCCCGGATAACCGGTCCTGTTGAGGCATTTCATAATATCTCCGTAGAGCACCACGTGATATGCCAGCTTTTCTTCCAGCAGAAGATGGCCGGAGCCTTTGGTGCCGTTGTCCTCGCACCACCGGGCGATCTGCCCGAAGTAGTTTTCGGACACCATCTTCGCCACCGTCTCGTAATAATTGATCCGGACGGTCCTGTCTTCTTCCGAGTCGCCTCCGAAAAGGGATCCGAAATGCTCGTACACGCTGTAGCCGTGCATCTGCTCGAATACTTCCGGAAGAGTGTCTTCCCAGGGCACCAGGTATACGGGTATGGAGCCGCCGGCGTGGATGGGATTGGTCATATTGCTGACGAAAAGGCTGGGCTCGTCGGTGAAGAAGGCGTTGACGCTGCCGAAGGTCTGAGTGAGGTTCGCCTTGTACGCTTCATGGGTGAGAGAGATGAACTTGGCGATGGCGTCCCTGTTCATGATATTGACGTATGGCCTCCCCTTCTGCCACTGGCTGAGGGAGTCTTTTTCGATCCAGGCGTCGTAGGTGGCCCAGACTTTAAGAGTCCAGTCTCCGCTTTCTGAGATCTCCACCTCTGTGTCAGTGAACCTGACCGGTACGGTCTTGCCGCCTGACGTCAGCGTGGCGTATTTGATCACCGAATAGCCGCCCTCCGGCTTGTATACTTTGGGGCCGGAGCCTTTCTTTTCTATCATTCCAAGGCCGTAAGGCTCGTACTGGGGATCGTCTTTGGCCACCATTCCGTAGGCGCTGCCCGAGGGCCACTGGTATTCGTCGTAGAGCCACAGCTGGGTCATGCCCTGCTCCAGGCAGTACTTGAAAGAATCATCCAGGAGCGTGAACTCTTTGGCGCTCTTAAGGTACACGGAGTTGAAGGTCACGTTGGTGGTGATGCCGCCGTATCCGTACCCGTTATAGAGCTTGTCCACGGTGGCCTTGTAGCTGTTGTCGAAATTATACAGGAGCTTCATCATTCTGTAGGAAGCGCCCGGATCTTTGAAAGCTTCTTCCAGCCATTTTCCGCTGCTCACGTCGCTGCCGCCTCCTTCGATGCCCGTAAAGGCCCTGGCGCTGTCTTCCGTCTTGAAAAACGCTATGGAACCGATGACCGCGGTCTCGCCGGCGTTGACCTTCCCAGCCGAACCTCCGAAGGGATACAGCTTTACCGAATCCTGCCAGGTGCCGGCGCGGTCGCTCTTGTCGGACAATTGCTGCACGGCGGCGCTCATATCCACCACCACGGTCTGCCAGTCATCCGTGTCGGCGTATTCGAATGTACCGTCAACTTTGCTCTTTCCGAAACCGGCTTTGCACGTCAATTTTCCGCCCAGATCACGCACCGTGCTTTTGATGCGGATGGCTATGTATGGGTACCGCAGCGCCTTAAGGCCGGTCTTTACGAATTTGATCTCTACGCAGGGGCTGCCCTGCACGCGGCCGGAAGCGCCTTCTTTTCCGGACGTCAGCGTGAGCATCCCGTCTTCGATCTTAACGTGGGCGGAAGTGTTCACGACGCAGTCCCAGTCGGTCAGTCCGTCGAAGCATATGTAATATTCCGGCAGTTTAGGATCCGCCGCTGCTTCTGCGGCCTCCTCCGCGCTAACACGCTGTCCGTTCCCCGCAGACCCGGTCAATATGACGCACAATGCCGCCAGGGTCCCGAGCATTACCGCCCAGAGCAGGCGCCGCCGGCCCCTCCGAAGGAGGCCGGCGCGGCTGCGCTCGAAAGCATTTTTGCTGTTATATAAACGTTTTTTCATGATCGGTACAACACGCTTTTACGCGTCAGTTCCATTTGTACAGACCGGCGTAGGCTTCCGCTTTTGCCCTGTCGTTGAACAGTGCGACGGACTCTATAAGCACCGTATGGTCGGGGCTGAGCGTCTCGGACTGGGGATCCGCTTCGTCATCGTAGGGATCGATGCGCATGCGCACCAGGTCTCCGTTCAGCGTCGTAGCCTCCATGTAATTGGCCTCGGAAAGGTCGAGCACGATCACTTCCCATTGACCGGGCGTCTCGTAATTGAAGGGGATCATCGCCCAGCCGCGGCCGTCGCTGGTGGTGACGTAGCGGAGCTGGCCCTGCCTGTCGTTGACGCTGGCCTTGACTTTTATGGCAACGTATCTGTATTCGGAAGCGGAGATCCTGGGATCGAAAGTGATCCAGCCGTAGGGGTCCCAGGCCTCGGGAGTGAGCAGGATGCCATCTTTCTCCTGATCGATGGTCAATCCGTTGCCCACGGTCATCTCGTCGTTTCCGTACTGTGTAAAGTCGAAATAATACTCCGTGCCTATGTCGTTGAACTCGGGGGCGCCGTCGGGCCGCGAGGTGGGTTTGTGAGTGGGCGCCGGAGTGGCTCCGCCGTCAGGCGTCGCGGTGGCGGGCACGGGAGTCTTGTCCGGATCTTCCGGCCATGCGTAGAGCCCCTGGTATGCCCTGGCTTTTTCTGGATCGGTGAACAATGCGAAGGACTCGACTATGAGCGTATACTCATCCGAAAGGAGCTCTTCGTCGAATTCGTCGTCGTAGGGGTCGATCCTCACCCGGACAATATCGCCGTCCATGGTGTCTTCGTTCAGGAACGCCGCGCCGCCCAGGTCGAGAACTATAGTCTCCCAGCTTCCCGGAGTTTCGTATTTGAAACTGAGCATCGCCCAGCCGCGGTCGTCGGTAGAAGTGGCGAATCTTACCTGCCCGTTCTTATCGTTTTTATTCGCAAGCACTCTGAATGCTACGTATCGGTATTCAGACGCCGGAAGCGGCTCTTCCAGCAATATCCACACGTACGGGTCGGAAGCCTGCGGGAATATGACCATTCCCTCTTCATAATTCTCCAGTCCCGCGGCTCCGTTGGGATCCGGGACCATTATATCTTCGCCGTATTCGGAAAAATCGAAAAACTTGTCCGTACCCGGGTCTTTAGGCGCGGGAGTGACCGCGGGGGCTTTGGTGGCGGGAACGTCTGTGGGCGCCGGAGCTTCGGTCACGGCGGGCGCTTCCGTTATCGAAGGAGCGTCGGTAACCGCCGGGGCATCCGTTACGGTGGCAACGTCTGTGACGGCAGGAGCCTTCGTGGCTTCGCCCGCGTCGTTTGCCGTTCCGCAGGCGCTCAGCAGTGAAAGCACCAGAGCCGCGGCCAGCGCTATGATCCTTACAGATGACTTTTTCATACGGTTTTCCTCCTTAATATACCGGCGGACGCGAGCGGTACCGGGCCGGGCCAAACAGATCCCTTTTCCGATGCGTTATGTGCAACTCTGCTTCGCCGTCCCCCTCCGCGGGCAATTTCCGAAATCAACTGTTATAAACATATCACAACCGCGTTCCGGGCGTCAAACATATTGTCGATATGTGCTAAAAAAGTTTCGTTTTGTGCAAATCCCCGTCCGCGGTTCATTCCGTTCCCTTCCGGCGCGTCCG
>JAEFAM010000022.1 GCA_016287565.1 Clostridia bacterium | reverse complement strand
GGTACCCCTCCACGATGTTGTTGACGGAGGTGGCCACCACTCTGGGGCGCATGCGCTCTTTTATGGGTTCGATGGGCAGATCGAAGAACTCCTGAAAATTGACGTAGTGGTAGTTCTGGAGTGCGATGAACAGTTCGTCATCGTCTGCCACTTCCTTGCCCCGGAAGGACAGTTCCTCCAGCGTATGGGTGCTCTTGCGGTATACGATGCGCACGCCTTTAGAGTACTGGTAAAACTCGGTGTGGCCTTCCCAGGCCTCGTCGCGCATCACGTAATTGATCATATGGCGGAACTCTCTGCCCGTGACTTTCAGCATGAACAGCTGGTCGTCGAAGGGCGTGTTCTCCACCATATCCTGGTATTCCACGATGGGGCCCATCTCTTTTTTGCGTATGGATCCGGAGCCCATCAGCATTATGTCGAAGCTGGACTCGTCCTGCAGCAGGTCCGCGTAGAGGTTGCCCATCTCCGTCTCCTGGATCCTGGTGGGATGCGTGAGCGTTCTGGCGAAGTTGGTGACCACGCGCTTGTATTTGGCGTCGGTCTGGGTCTTGAACCGCTCCACCATCTGCTCCATTACAGGGTCCACAGGCGCCGTATATTCGTTGATGATCTGTGTATACCATTTCCAGCTCGTGATCTTGCGCTTCTCGTCGTCGTAAACGATATCGAACCTGCCTATCTGGCCGGAGCCAGTACCCGCCTGGACGATAGGTATGCCGTTCACCACTTCCGCCTCTTCCATAAAGGTGTGGGAATGACCTCCGATTATGAGATCCACTCCGAAGTCCGGATTCAGCAGCGACGCCAGTTCCCTGTCCTTCTCGATGCCTATGTGGGTGAGCAGGATGAAGATGTCCGTATCCTTGGTGCGGTAGTTGTCCGCCATGATGCCTACTTCCTTGGCGGCCTGGGCGACGTCGATGTACGTTCCTATGACCTTTTCGCTCTTGGTGGAAGAAATGACTTCCTCCGTGAGCAGGCCAACCACCATGATGCGCAGGCCTCCGATCTCCAGGTTAATGTAGGGCTTGAACAGCCTGGCGTTGTTCAGCGTGATGAAAAGGTCGGAATTGACGATGGGGAAACGGGCGCATTTTTCCAGGAAAAGCAGGTGGGCAACGCCGTAATCCACTTCGTGATTGCCGATGGTGGTCACGTCCGGCGCGAGCATGTTCATCAATTCGATGGTGGACAATCCCCTGAACTCCGAGTCGATGACGGAGCCACGGAACATGTCTCCCGCGTTGGCGTAGAGCACGTTCTCCTCTTCCGCCCTCACCTTTTTCACGTAACCGGACAATCTGGACAATCCGCCGGTCATTATGCCGTTCTTACCTACCGAAGGCAGGAAGTCGCCGTGGATGTCGTTGGAATGAAGAATGGTCAATTTCTTTTGCATATGTTTCCTCCTGTCGCTCTGTCGCCCGTCAGCCCAGCCTGGCTTCACCTATGGGTCTGTCCCAGAATATATTGCCGCCGATCCCGGCCGCGGCCTCGTCGGCATAAGTCTCCAGTTCCTTGAGCAGCGCAGCCTCGCGCTTTTTGCTGCGCCTGCCTTTGCCCGAAAAGACCACCTTCTCGGCATATGCGTCGTATGAAACGGCGAAATCCTCGGCATCCTTGTGAGGGAAGAAATTGGCCGAAACGGTGTAAGTTATCATACCCGCTTCCGAATCCGAAGTAAGGGCCACCACCGCGGCTTTCCTCTTGACACCGTTAAAAACACATTTGGCCTCGTAATACCTTTTGTAAACGTCAACAGTCATTTCAGCACTCTCCTGTCAGTCGTAATGATCTATTATATTTGTTTTGCCTCTCCCGTGGATCCGCGCCGTACGGCGGAAGGATGGAGTAATCGATCGAACGATCCTTCATATAAGCCGGCACGAAGGCGTACGTGCCCGCCGCAGGCGCAGAGGTCCTGCAGGAACTGCCCGGCGGGATAGAAACGGAAGCGGTTCAGAAGCCAAGCTCGTCGTTGACCAGCACCACGTGTATCCTGCCTGCGTGGCGGGAGTAGCGGGTGATCAGGAACTGGCAGCAGATGGTGTCCGGAGACTTGCAGTCCATGCAGGCGCCGGTCTTCGAACAGGGCGTGTCGAGGCCGAAGCGCTGGGCGTTGATGGGGGCTGCCACGTTGCGGGCGCGCTTCATGGCGCTGTCCACGTCGGGGGTCACCTTGTTCATGCCCACGATGAATACCACTTTCCTGGGGCCGTTGGCGATGGCGGAAACACGGTTCGCGCCTCCGTCGATATTTACCATTATTCCGTCTTCGGTGATGGCGTTGGCACCGGAAATGAACACGTCCGCGTCGTAGGTGTCCAGCATCGCCCTGCGTTTGTCCGGAAAGGCGTCCCGGTCGATGAAATTATAATTGCCCTTTTTAAGAGCGTCTACCAGCCCTATCTCGATGGCGCTGGTGGCGCCGCCCATGCCCACCGTGCTGCCTTCGGGTATGAGCTCCAGCGCTATCTTCAGCGCCTCTTCCCTGTCCGCGGCGAAATAACCGCTCATATTGCGGGACTCCAGGCCTTTGATAACTTTACGGGAAAGAAGTTCCCCCCGCTTCAGCACGTTTACGTTTCTGCTCATGGTGCGTTTTCCTTTCTGCCGGTGATATCCAGGGCCGCCGAGAACGCGGAAATAAGGAAACCGCTGATCAGGACGGAACCGATGATATCAGTCAGCCAGTGCACGCCGCATATCAGTCTGCCGATCACGGCCACCAGGGCGACAAGTACGCATACCGCCTGAAGGCTGATACGAAGGCGCGGATTCTTTACGTAATAAAACAGCATTATGGCGACGCTCAGCATCACCACTATGGAAAGCATGGTGTGAGACGAAGGGAAAGAAGCCTCTGCTTTCGTCTCCCCCTCCATAATTATGGGCCTGAAGTTGATCTTTACGATCTCAAAGAGCAGATATACTATGCCCAGGACCACGTACAGTCCCCCCAGCGTCAATATCTGCCTGTCCACCTTCAGGAGGCTCTTTCTTTTGATCAGCTGTATCACGCCGATCACCGCGAACACGGCGCCCGAGGCCAGGGCAATAATGCCCAGTATCTGAGTCAGTTTATACCAGCCTTCGTTCACGCCGGTGAATTTATGGAATCCCGCGTTGAGCCCGAAAAGCCCTATTTCAGTGCCGGTGGCTTCCACCGTTTGTACGTCGACTTTCCTGACCAGTACGATCAGAAGTATGAAAGCTATCAGGCAAGCCGCGGCAATAATTATCTTCTTTTTCAACTAAAAACACTTCCCCGTCGATTCTCTTTAGTATTATCCGCCGGAGGACAAACGTCTCGATCTTTCCGCCGTTCTTCGCACTCCGCCGGGTTTGATTATAGTTTAGACCGCCGTCAATGTCAACTTGCAAAAACCCCCGGATTATGTTATCATCACACCGTAAAGTTCCCGATGCGGTACCGGGAGCAACGCCTAAAAATACGATACATCAGGGATCACGTAAGATGTCAGACATAAAAAAGAAAAACGGTACGGGGGGTACTCTGCTCGTATGGGTGACGAACCCGGGAGCGGCCGACAGGATCGTTGCCTGCGGGAAAAGATTTGCGGAAGATAAACGTCTGGAGCTGAAGGTCGTCAGCGTCCAGAGCGAGGCGAGGGACAACTGGGAAAAAACGCTGGAGGACCTTCGCCAGCTTGACGAGGCCGCCAGCCGGTCGGACGCGGAGCTCAAGGTAGTATATTCGGACGACAAGCTCGGCGCGGCCATGGAGATCGTCCGGGCGGAAAAGCCCGTGGCGATGTTTTCCGGCGTGCCGGATAAAGGCAGCGCCAACTATTTCGCGGATCAGCTCACGGCGGCGTTTCCGTCCTCATTGTTTTATTGCGTTGACAGCAAAGGCGAGGTAATCAGGTATGAAAGATAAGACTCTGCCGGGACGTACGAAGAAGGCTCCGGACCGGGACAAGGCTAAAAAGCGCACTCCCGTCACCGTGGCCGTGGAAGGCATTGACGGCAGCGGTAAAAGCGTTCAGTTCAAGCTGCTCCGGTCGAGGCTGGAGGACGCGGGTTACAAGGTAGGAGAGCTGGATTTCCCCTGCTACGGCTCATTCTTCGGAGGAGAGGTAGGCAGATATCTTGCCGGCGACGGAGACGTGTCGGCGAAAGAGGTGGACGTGCGGTCGATGTCCCTCTGGTACGCCATGGACCGTTTCAAGGCCTACGAAGATTTCGACGCGGAGCAGTACGACGTGGTCCTTCTGAACCGTTCCACCATGGCCAACGCCGCCTATCAGGGCTCCAGGGTCCAGATCAAGGCGATGGAAAAGGGCGAGGATTCTCAGAAGGCGCTGGAAGAATATATCGAGTGGCTGTTCAGGCTGGAATTCGACGTGCTGGGCATCCCGAAGCCGGATATCTTTTTCGTTTTCGACGTGCCGGTCAGCGTTTCGAAGGACAACGTAGCTAAAAAAGGCAGGCGCGATTACGTGGGCGGCGAGAGAGCGGACGTGTACGAGAAGGACGACGTGCTGCTGAATACGGTGAGGCAGGGATATCTCACCTGCGCCGGTATGTTCAGCGGCGTGAAAGTGATATCCTGCGCCCGGGCTTCCGGAAAGATGCGCCCCATACCCGAGATCTCCGACGAGATAATGGGATATTTGAAAGAGCTGCTTCCGTGATCTGTCTGTATCACACCGGATAATACCCGTAAAAAACTCAAAATAACAAACACAGAACTTCCCCGAAAGCGGCCCGGGCCGCGGCCGGACGTCACTCTTTTTTACAGTGTGGCGGCGCGAAAGGAGACAGACATGAATAAAAGGATCAGAGACAGACTTGTGCGGATCTTGGCGCTGGGATTGATGGCCGCGTTGACGCTCAGCGGGTGTTCCGCGGGCGGAGGCCGGGAGGAGGCCGGAACGGCCGAGCCGACGGAATTGCCCACCATCGAACCGGAAACGCCTACGGCGGCGCCGCTCAGCGAAGAAGAGGCCTACGACGTAAGTTTTGACCTTCCCGTAACGACGCAGCAGATAAGCAGCGTGCTTCCACAGACCTACGCCGCGGTGGACGGGCTCGGAAGGACGCTTTCTTTTAACGGAGACAGCTATTCCTCTTCCCTGCTGACCTGTACCGTGGGAGACAGAAACGAAAAGCATTACGTAGGCATCTTCTATTCCGACTGGCACGAGGAACTGGGCAGGACCACCAGCATAAGGAACGTGACCCAGATACTTGAAAGTTACAGCGACGAGGAAAAGGAAGCCCTGAAGCACGACTTCAAGAACAAGGTCTGGAAAAACAACACCGGATATCACTTCTGGGACGAACCCATATACAATTACTACTCCACCGCGGACAAATACGTCATCAGGAAGCAGGCGGAGCTGCTGGCGGACGCCGGCGTGGACTGCATAATATTCGACAACACCAACGGCACCTTCACCTGGAAGGAGTCCTACACCGCCATATTCGAGACGTTCACCCAGGCAAAAGAGGAAGGCGTCAACGTCCCCAAGATCGTGTTCATGCTCCCCTTCGGGGCCGTCAGCTGGGCCGCAGAGCAGATGCGGATGCTCTGGGAAGATATTTACAGCCAGGGCAAATACCAGGACCTCTGGTTCTACTGGAAGGGCAAGCCCCTTATGATGGGCTATCCCGACAGCCTGGGTTCCTCCAAGACCGACGTTTCCATAAAGAACTTCTTCACCTGGAGAAAGAACGACGGTTCCTACTTCGTCGAGGACCGTGACGCTTCCCACTGGGGCTGGCTCTCCACGTACCCTCAGGCGGCGTACAGGAACGACGACGGCACGGTGGAACAGATTACCGTGGGAGTTGCCCAGAACGCCGATTACGAGCGCCAGGTGATCACGGCCATGAGCGGATACCACGTAATGGGCCGGAGCTACGCCAAGGGCGACTACTCCTACACGTATCAAAAAGAGAACGGCGAGACCGTCACCGTCAGCAGTTCCATCGAGAATTCCAAATTCTACGGCATCAATTTCCAGCAGCAGTGGGATTACGCCATAAGCCTGGATCCGGAGTTCATATTCGTCACCGGCTGGAACGAATGGGTGGCTATGAGGATGGAAAAGTGGGAAGGCGACAAGACGCTCACCAACTGCATGGTGGACCAGTGCGACACCGAACACAGCCGCGACTGCGAACCCAGCAACGGCGTCATGAAAGACTATTACTACTATCAGCTCTGCGAGAACATCCGCCGTTATAAGGGAGTCACCCCAGCCGAAAAGGCCGACAGGAAAAAGACCATCGACATCGGCGGCAGGATCTCCCAATGGAACGACGTGCCCGCTTTCAACACCTACGTTCACAGCACCTGGGTGCGCAGCAAGGCCAACGGCTCCAGGGGGTACGGCAATAAGGTCTACAAGAACGAAACGGGGCGCAACGACGTTGTCACGGCCAAAGTAGCGTACGACGACAGATATATCTATTTCTACGCCGATACCGCCGACTTATTGACGCCGTACACCGACGAGGGCTGGATGAGGCTGTTCATCGACACGGACCGCACCGGTTCCCGGGCGAACTGGGAAGGCTTCGAATTCGTGATCAACCGGGTCAATCCTTCCGACGAGACCCATTGCACGCTCGAGCGCTCCACCGGAGGCTGGAACTGGGAAGCAGTCGGGACCGTGGAATATTACGTCAGGAAAAACGTGATCCAGATCCGCGTCCCCAGGACGATGCTGGATATGCCCGAGATCTGCGAGCCTCCCGTCTTCTCGTTCAAGTGGTGCGACAACAACCTTCTGGGCGACAACGAGGGCAACATAATGAACCTTTACACCGACGGCGAGGCGGCTCCCGGAGGCCGGTTCACGTTCGTGGTAGGATAAAGAAAGATCGGACAACAAGACGTCAACAGGCGGCCCCTCGCAGGGCCGCCTGTTGACGTTTATCCCGTATAGTTCCGACCGTCGTCAATACCTTACGGCTCCTCCTCGATAAAGCTCGTCAGCCCGAAGTTCCGGATCTGTACGTCTATATCGAAACTGCCGATGGTCTCCCAGCCGATGTTGACGCCGGAAACGTAAAGGTCGTCCAGCGTTTTGGCGTATTTGAACACGCCTTCTGCCAGGCCTCTTTCAAGCACCGCCTCTATATGAGGCCTGATGTCCACTTCCACGTGGATCCACTCGTCGGAAACGATGGGGGCGCCGTCCTTGTCCAGCAGCGAATGAGGACTGTTTTTATACGTGTCGGTGCTGGCGATGCTGTAGATCATCCTGTCCGAACCGGCAGTGTCGATGGCCCAGTAAATGCCCGTCTCTCCCCTGTTGTCGAAGAGCGGCACGCCGAACCAGACGAAATCGTCGCCTTTCTTGCTCTTCAGGTAATAATACGAGAGGAACTGGGCGGCGTTGACGCCGTCGACGTAAACGAATTCGTACGAATTCATCCTTATGTCCAGAGACACCACCATCTTATCCGCGGAGCAGGAATAAAACGGAGCTTTTTCCTTGTCGGAAGAGGCGGAGGGATCGAAGTCCAGAGGAGACTGCTCCAGCAGGAGATGAGGCCATTTGTCGGTGGTCCCGGGGGCTCCATTATAGTAAGGGATCGTGTTCAGCCTCAACGACACGGACCGGTCTGCCGGGTCGAACGTCACCGTCTTTATACTGCCGTCGGTGATCACGTTGAAGTCGGAATCGACTCTTTCGCGGTAGAGGCAGGGGCCCGAATTCCACTGGGCGATCATCCACGAGGGTTTGCCGCCGGTGCCTTCGGGGTTCTCCGGGTCAAGATATATATTTCCCCTTTTCACCGTATTCTGTCCTATGACCGTAAAGCCTTTTTTATAATCTACGTCGTCAAAAAGCTGCATCGTCCTGTACCTCTTTTCCGGCGTGGGCTCCGGCGTTGCCTCGGCCGTCCGTTCTTCCGTGGGCAGCGGCCCTTCCGGTCTTGCGCAGCCCGGCAGCCCCGTCAGCAAAAGGACCGCGGAAATGACCGGCATTGCCGGCGTCAATAATATTTTACTTATCAGGATTTTTCGTTTCATTTCCCTTCACCGCCGTCCGTCTCATTGCCGCCGTCAGTTTCATCGTCGCCTTCCGCCTCGCCGCCGCCTTTGCCCCTGGCGATCAGATAAACGCAGAACAGCAGGAGCGTAGAGGCCGCGAACACTCCCACGAACAAAAGCACGTATCCCGCCCAGGCGTATTTGCCGGAAAAGATGCTGTCGCCGTCGTCGTCACGGGGCGCGGCCGTTTCCGCAGGCGCTTTTTCCGAAGGAGCCGGAGTGGCTTCGCCGGTCCTGGGAGGCTTCGTCCTGGGGGGCGTGGCGGTAGGCTCCGGAGTTATCTCCACCGGCTCGGGCGTCACTTCCGAACCGTTCCACTGGGAATTCAGCCAGGCCACGCGCCTTACCACGAAATCTTTCAGGTAATCCACGGCTTCGTCGTATGAATTCGAAGGCACGAAAACGCCTCCGTTTTCCCAAACCGATTCATTGTAGTCGTACGCTTCCCGAAGGTATTCCCTCTGCACTTCGAAAAACGAAAAAATATATTCGAAAACGCCGGAATAATAAAGCTCTGTCCAGCGGTCTTTGACTTTCTGATTGAAGGTGGTGCTCCTTAAAATGTACGTAAACCAGTTGGGGCGCCCCCAGTAATCTTCCTCGAACATGAAGCCCTCGGGATCCACGTTCTTGCCGTCGTTCCGGTCGATGCCTCCCATAGCCAGGTCGTAATCCCAGACCGGCCCCATATGGAGCATCCCGTCGTAATCGTTGTACAGATATATGCTGGAATTGAACAGCGTATCGTCGTTCTTCATTATCTCGTTGAATATGTACCAGTCAACGAGAGAATCCATATCCATATACTGCGAAAAAATGGAGTAGCCGCTGAAAGTGCTTATGGCGGTCTCGAAATCGTTTATCTTGTTCTTGGCGTTTTTCAGCGCCTGGTTGAAGGACACGGTTTTGTCGGTCATGGCGTTCATCTCGTCCCGGGAAGGATCTTTCGGAACGTAGGTGTTGCCCAGGACGGAGCGGAAATTGTCCGCCTCGCCGCCGCCGTAGTTGTTGTCCAGCTCGATGATCATATCGCCGCCCTTTTCGTCAAGGGCGAGCCTCTGCTTGTCGATCTCGATCTTTTCGGTGATCAGGTAAAGGCCGTTGTACTGCCCGTCAATGAACACGTGGGCGGGGCGGCACTGTGGCGTGAAATCGAAGTTGAATCTTGCAACCAGCGTGAAAGCGATCAGGTTCCTCATCTGGCTCTGGTCGGTGATGTTTGCCAGAAGCACCCAGTCCCTGGCTTTCCCGAAGCCGAACCAGTCTGCCTTTTCGTCGCATTTTATGGCGTAGGGCCGCTTGGGCTGTTCCCAGGTGTAGTTGCCCCGCCCTTTTATCTGGGCGGACTGCTCGGATATGATCTGCCCGTCGAACCTGAGAGTGTACGTTATGTGCTTCCAGTTCGACCTGTGTATGTCGCTCTCCGGATATCCGTCAAGTTCTATCTCCAGCACGGCAAATCCGTCCGCGGACAATTTCTCCGGCGTGGCCTTCCTGTTCTGCCGGGCGGCGTAGGAAGGCAGCGGCGTCAATCCCGCGGTGAGCAGGCATACGACCAGCAGCAACACACACGCCGGGGAGAGGAACCTCCCTCCGGCGCGTGCCCTGGATCTCGATGATCTTGTTTCGTTAAAACTTTTTTCAGCCATCTGGTAATTCAGAGTAAACGGATCCGTGACGCCGGGCGTCAGGACCATTATTTCTGCTCTTTTTTAGACTTCAGGAACCTGTAAAGAAGCGCCGCCAGCGCGCCGCCTGCGAGGGGCGCCACGATGAATACCCAGACCTGGGAAAGGGCTGCGCCGCCTGCAAAGAGAGCAGGTCCGAAGGAACGGGCGGGGTTGACGGAAGTGCCGGTGAAAGGCAGTCCCACGATGTGGATCAGCGCCAGCGAAAGGCCGATGACGATGCCCGCGATGGGAGAGCGCTCGGGCTTGTCCGTGACGTACAGTATGACCAGCACGAAGGCGAAGGTCAGTATGCACTCGATCAGGATCGCCTGGAGCAGCGTGGTCTGAAGAGCGCTGTTGGCCGCGTAGCCGTTGGTGCCCAGGCCCGTGTCCTTGTCGAAGAATACCAGCAGCAATGCGCCGCCGGCGATGCCGCCTGCAAACTGGGCCAGCACGTAGCCGATGAAATCCTTAAAGCTCATCCTGCCGGCGATCAGCATTCCCAGAGAGACCGCGGGGTTCACGTGGGTGCCGGAAACGTCTCCGAAGGCGTATGCCAGCAGCATCAGCGCAAGGCCGAAGGCAAGAGCGATGAAAACGTACGTTCCTCCGTCGCTGAAAGGAGAAACGGTGGTGAGAGCAACGGCGCTTCCGCATCCGAACAGTACCAGAAGCAGCGTTCCCAGAAATTCAGAGATCAGTTTTTTCGCGTAATCCATAAATTTCACTCCTTTTCCGATTATAAAAGAATCGTTAATTTCAAAAAGATCAAAAAGTCCGAAAAGAGCAATGCCGTCTGGGCTTACCTGCCCTTCGGGTGATAGGCGAATATAACGTTCCTGTTTTCCTCCATGGAATCGGAACATACTTCGGATATGCCTTCCGCGACCCGTTCCAGCCTGGCCGCAAATCCGTTCCAGTAGAGGAAATGGACTCTCACGGGAGTCCCCCAGGCGGTCAGCACGTCGTGGAGCGCGTCAAGGTTCAGCCCCGCCTCCCCTTCGAAGCCCACGGATTTGTAGATCAGCGAGATGGCGCCCTTCTTATCCTTTGCCCTTCTAAGGTCAACATATTTTTCCTGGATCATAATTTCACCTTTTTGCCGCAACACTGTCCCCCGTCGTCAGGGGCTCCCGTAAAGCAGCTCGAAATGTTCATAATGGTCTTCGGTATAATAAACGAGCCCGTCGTCAGAGAAAACGATGCGCTTGGTGCCTCTGACTTTATTGTACGTGTCTATGTCGCACTCGTAATAGGTCCTGCCCTTTTTAGTCGGAAGCAGCTTCTCGTAATTGCCGAACTTGTCTCCGCCGATGGACTTGCCGGGAGCGACTTCCTCCAGGAGGTCGTTGCCGTTGCCGGACCAGCCAAGCGCCTTGGCCTCGTCCTTCGTGATAAAGTTCTTTGGAAGCTTTCCGTAGGTGTGGATGTACAGGGCAACGTCTTCTTTGGACGTGTAATTGCCGTTTTCATCCGGCTTGTTGTCCGAAGTCTGCTGTGGCGCGTGCGTACCGGAAACGTCGCTGCCCCCGGGTTCCGCGGTGGGTACCGATACGGTCTGGCCCGTGGCCTGGGACGTGCCGCTTTCGGGGTCCTGCCCCCTGTTCCAGAAATAATATACCACTGCCGCTATGATAAGCACGACGGCAGCGATATATATCAGCGTTTTTTTAGTTTTGTTGGAGATCTTCATAACACTGTTCCCGTATCTACGCCCGGGCGGGCGTTAAGGCGCCAAGGGCGGTCAATGCAAGACCGCCCCTTCATATAGCTTTATTTCCGCTTATCAGCTCTTCTTCTTTTTCTTGCTGAGCACGATCACTCCGGCAACCACCGCGGCCAGTACGACTGCGGCAACCACGATCACGGGAACGAGCCATTTGTTGCCGCTCTTCGTGGTATCGTCCGTCGTCTTTTCGCCGGTAGTCTTGGGCGCGTCGGTAGCGGGAGCGTTCTCGGTCACTGCGGGAGCGTCCGTGGGAGCCGCCGTTACGGGTACCTCGGTAGGTACTGCCGTGGGAGCCTTGGTAGGAGTGGGAGCGGCAGTGGGAAGCGCCGCCATGCCGTTCTCGCTGAACTTGGCCGCGAAAGCGTCCGCGGAGGCCTTGTCCGCAAAGAAGGCGATGTAATACAGATCTACGGTGGTGTTTTCCTTGCAGGAAGTGAACAGGTCGTAACGGCAGTTGGCTACCTCGCCCTTCCAGTTGCCCGCCTTGTTGAAGTCGATATTGACGCACTGGATGTTGTCGGACTTGGCGTAGTTGTAAAGAACGTTCTGGGCTTCGCTGTATCCGCCGTGGATGTCGGTCTGATAATACATGCTGCCGGAACCTGCGCCCTCGGCGGTGTTCACTCTGACGCCCAGTTGTATGATCTTGTAATCGTCGGCGGAGACGGAGTCCATATCTTCACTGGCTATGAGAGTTCCGAATCCGAATTCGATGAAGGGATCGCCGCCGGCCGCCACGTCTATGGACCAGCACTTTTTCTCGGAGTCGAAGTACACGTCTTCGATCTGGTTTTTGGACTGGCCGCCGAAGAAATCGTAGAACATATCGGCGTCGCTGTCGAATACCAGGAGGCCGTAAGGCTCGCTGTCTACGTTGCTGAGATCAGCCGTAGGCTCCGGAGTCCGCTCTACGCTGTGATCGGGGCCCGCGTAATTCTTGGCGTCTTCCTCGGTCTCGAAGAAAGCCACCCATGCGACGTACAGGGTATCGCCTTCCTCGGCAAGTCCGCTGCGTCCGCCTCTGTAAGCGCTGTCGAAGCGCAGGTTCGTGACGCTGCCTTCCCAGAAGGACTCCCCTTCTTCCATCTCGGGAACAAGGTTTCCGGTAGCGCCCTCTTCGGCAGAAATGCCGTCGGGTCCGTTGATACGGTTGACGTTGATCTGGTTCTGGACGCGCATATCGATGACGTAGGTCTTGAATTCGGTCATGTTGGGATCGATGTCGAAATGGAACACGGTGCTGCCGCTTACTGGGTGCATCGTGGTGCCGAAGTGGCCCTCGTACTCGGTGGCGTCGGTAAGATTCTTGATGCAGAATGCCGCATAGGGATAATCGGAAGCTTCCATATCTTCTTCCGCAATGTTGTTGACGTAGAAGTAGGGGTCTCCCAGATCGTCCAGGTTTTCGGCGACGATCTTGAGGGCATGGTCTTCCCAGGAAACGTCGCAGCAGTAGATGCCGCTGACGGTGTAGGCGTAGTCCATATCGTCTTCATAGTAGAAATCGTACACGTAACCCGGCTCGGACGCCGCGGAAACGGACAGAGAAGAGAACATGGAAACGACCATTACCAATGCCAGCAGAAAAGATACCTTTTTAAGCATTTTCATAGTAATACGCTCTCCTTGATTAATTATTCGCCCGGGCGTACGCGGCTGCGGCAGGTGTCGAAACGTATTGCCGCCCGGAGGTACGGTCCCCTCTTGCAGACCGGGCTGAACTCGCTGTCCGTATTTTACATAATATAGCGGCGCCCTGTCAAGCGTATTGACGGAGAAACGGGGCTCTTCCGGCGGGGAAAACGTCGGAAAACCGGGGACGATCCGCTGAGAAAACGAGGTTTATTGGCGGTCGGGCAATTGACAACGAAGCGCCGATAGAGTAAAATCGTCCTGCTGAAAAGAGCTCTAATACCGTTTTTCGCGGAAACAGAAAGGGGCAATATAAGAATGAGAAAAAACGTTTTTGTCCGGCTTCTATCGGTCACGGCCGTATTCGTCATGCTGGCCTGCCTGCTCACCGTATCCACCGGAGTGTACGGCATCGAAGGCCTCAAGGACAAGGAATGGGTCGAATCCTACGAAGAGTATGAACTCTATCCGGGCGTAATGGCATACAATCTGGTATCCTCCGCTTCCTCCACGTACAAGCTGAACCGCATCCACATAGTGGAATTCGATCCGGCCCAGAGCGACCTTTACGTGGAAGTCACTAACGAGGCCCAGTACTCCAACACCCTCAAATCGGTCCAGAAGACCATGGAGGACTACAACGCGAACCATCCCGGATACACGGCGCTGGCAGGCGTCAACGGCGACATGTGGATGGTGTCCTACGCTCACGCCAGGATCCTGGGCAGAGAAGACCTTCTCACCGGTTCCTATAAATCCTTCGCCGGCGACCCCGTAGTCACCCAGAGCCTTACGATCCCCAGAGGCTTCAACGTCTATAAAGGCGAGATCATAAGCACCCCGCACAACAGCGCCGAGACCCCTTACGAGGGCGAGTTTACTTCCTTCGGAATAAGCGCCGATGGACAGGCCCAGCTGGGCAAACCCTCCGTGACCATCGTCGTCACCAACAACACGAAGGGCACCACCGTAAAGCCCAACGGCATCAACCGCCTCCCCTCCAACAAGGCTTTAATGATGTACACGGATAAAGGTCCCGTTTCCAACTATTCTCTGGAAGACGCATACGAGATCGTCATCGATTTCAATGAAGATTACGTCATTAAACACGGCGCCAATATCACGGGCACGGTGGTAGGCATCTGCGGCCCCGGCGACGAAAATATGCCCATGCAGGAAAACCGGATCATCCTCACCGCCAGAGGCGGAAAGAAGATAGAGAGCGTTTCCGATTACGAGATCGGAGACAGCGTCACCATCGACATCAGCGTGAAAGACGGTTTCAAAAACACCGAGTTCTGGCAGAACGTCTACACCGCCGTGGGCGGCCACATGGAATTCGCCAGAGACGGTAAATACAACGGCCTCAGCGGAGAAGGCGGATATCCCACCACCATCATCGCCACCACCAAATCCGGAAAGATGCTCCTGATCGAAGCCGACGGAAGGCAGTCCGACTACAGCGTGGGAATTCCTTTCGGATCATACCTGCAGCTGGCCAGGGATCTGGAACTCGAAGACGCGTTCATAGTTGACGGAGGCGGTTCCGCCACGATGGTGCAGCTGGCAGAAGCGGGATACAAGCTGGTCAACAGGCCCAGCGACAAGAAATCCGACGGCACTTACGGAAGCCCGCGCAGCGTGGTCAATTCAGTGATCGTGGCCGCAGGCCCCGACAGGAACGCCCCTCCCGCCACCGAGGAGCCCACGGCTGAACCCACCTCGGAACCCGTCGCCGAACCCACCGAAGCGGTGGCCCCCGCCACCGGCAACGGAGGCACTTCGGACAAGGACAGAAGCGGATCCGGACTCGATACCGGCGCCATTATCGCCATCGCTGTGGGCGCCGCGGCCATCATCGGAATAGTGGTGGCAACGATCCTGATCCTTAAGAGAAAAAAGGCTTGACAACCTTTCGGGCGGTAGTGTATACTTCACTTCGCGCGAAGGGGAGTAGTTCAATTGGTAGAGCAGCGGTCTCCAAAACCGCCCGTTGCGTGTTCGAGTCGCGTCTCCCCTGCTTGGCCGTGCGCTTTTGCGCACGGCCTTTTGTTTTGAGCCGGAAGTGACAGGTCATGGAGAAAAAGATTACTGTTAATAAGAGCACAGGGAAAAAGCGTTCGGTTAAAGCGTTGGCGGCGGTATTGCTGACGGCGCTGGTCGCCCTTGCCGCTTCGGCGACAACGCCTTATGGCAGAAGGATCTTTTCCGGGACCCAGGCAGTGCTGGCGGCGGAAGAAGGCACGGAAACGGCGGGAACTGTTGACGGCGCGCAGGCGAAAGAGGCTGAGGCCGCGGAGACTGCGGATACTGCAGGAGAGGCCGGAGAAACGGCGAAGACCGCAGAAACCGAAGACGGCGGAGAGAACGGCGAAGGCGAAGGCGACGCAAACAGCTCCGGCGGCTTTTTCTTCACCAGGACTCATATCATCATATCCTGCTTGGTGGCATTCGCCATCGCGGTGGTAATCGCAGTGGTACAGGCAAACAAAAAATTCAAATGATTGACGGAGATCCAGATCATGAAAAAGAACGAGCTGAGAGAAGCGAAAGAGCTTCTGAAATTTATTGACCGCACACCCACCCCCTACCACGCGGCGGAAGAACTGTCTAAAATGCTTGACGCGGCCGGCGGGATCAGGCTGGATGAAAAGGACAGATGGGACCGCCTCGTACCCGGAAAGATATATTATTTCGTCAGGAACGAGTCCTGCGTGGCGGCCTTCAGGACGCCTGAAAAGTACGGCCCGGAAAACGGCTGGCGCGTCAGCCTGTCTCATATCGACTACCCCTGCCTGCGGGTGCGACCCAATCCCTGCTCCTCCGCCAATACGTACCGGAGGCTAAACGTGGAGATATACGGAGGCGCCATCCATCACAGCTGGTTCGACCGTCCCCTGGGGCTGGCCGGGCGCGTATACGTGAAAGACGGCGACGCCCCCGAAGGGTTCAGAGGCGTCAATATCCGCGTCTGCGAGCCTCTCCTGGTGATCCCGGAACTGGCCATCCATATGAACGGCGGCGTCAACGAAGGCGCCAGGTTCAATCCGCAGACGGAGATGCTCCCCTTCTTTTCTCAGGAGTTCGAGGACGGCGATTCGTTCCTGTCGTATATAGCGGAAAAGGCGGGAACGGACAAAGATAAGATAGTCAGCTTCGACCTGACGGTGTGCGAATCCGCCCCTTCCGTATTGACCGGCAGGAACGGAGAATTCATTTCGGCACCGCACCTGGACAACACGGAGATGGCGTACTGCTCGTTTAAAGGCTTTATCGACGCCTGCAACGGCGCGGGTCGCGGTTCCCTGGCCATCGCATTCGACAACGAAGAAGTGGGTTCCCTGTCTGACAGAGGCGCCCGGTCGGAGCTGCTCCTCTCCACCCTTACACGCGTCAATTCCAACCTGGGCCTGGACGGCGAGGACAACAGGCGTTCTTTAGCGAATTCGGTGGTCTGTTCCGCCGATATGGCACACGCCGCCCATCCGTCATACCCCGGAACGTACGACGGCGAACACGTGGTCTACCTTAACAAGGGCCCGGTGCTGAAGCACAGTTATTCGCAGAAATATATAGAATCACCCAGAGGAGCCGCCATATTTAAAAGCATATGTGAAGCCGCCGGGATACCGTATCAGGAATTCGTGAACCGCAACGATATGCACGGCGGTTCCACCGTGGGTCCCGCATCCTCCTCCGCCATCGGAGCCACTGGGTTCGATATAGGCAACGCCATCTTTTCGATGCATTCTGTACGGGAAATGGGAGGAAGCCTCGACGTGGAGCAGATGATAAGGTTCTTCAAAGCGTTCAACGGCTGAGTCCGGAAAAGGAATCAGGGAATCGAGGCAATAATGATGATGTTGCCTGCGGCAATGATGCGTGCTGCCCGGAAGGATATGGCGTTTATTCATTTCCGGCTTGTTCGGTAAGGTCGATCATATTTACTTCTCCGTATATCTCAGTCAGCATTTGTATTATCTCTTCTTCGGTATAATCGTTGCTGACGATCCCTTTTAACGCGACGAGATGAGGTCCGTTATTGCATATTATGTACTCGTCTGTTTGATCAAGGTCTATGTCTCCGGATGGCAATAGCATTGTAATATCGGTAATTGTATCTGAAGTAGCAACTTGCCATTTTTCTTTATCGCCGTTCTGCCTTATTAGAGTAACGCACCCATTTTCACCGTCATATTCTCCTTTATATATTTTTTCTACGATGCACGAATAGTTAGTATAATAGGTTTTATAATAATTATCTAAATGAAATTTTTCTTTTATTATCTTAACTCTAAGAATGCTTGGAGAAACTGTTAAAATATCATAAATATCGTCAGACTCAATATACAGCAAAGGTATATAGTTTTCAATGAGAGGGTATTTGTCGATCAAGAGCATTAAATAATCTAAAAATGAATTGTAATCTTTAAAATTGTCTTTCGATCCCTCCGTATAATAATCAAGGCTTACCCATTCCCCCAACACATCCATAAGTGAATCCTCAAAACGGTCTATCGGACAATAAATACACCCTTGAAAATAATATTTCACGTACACACAATCTACACATGAAGTCAGGACCAGATACTTTTCCCTGCTTTTAAACTGCCACTGTTTAGTATGGATATCTCCAAGCAGTGCAACGTTTCGAATTAAAATGTATTCTTCACAGTTGCCTCTGTACTGTTCCAGAACGTGAAATTCTTCGTAATAAGATCCGTCTTTGTTTTTAATGATATTCCCTGTATATTCTCCCATAAAAATTAATGGAGAAAAAGCTACTTTCGTTTCTATTCCGTGGGGCAACCCCATATATTGACTCGACGAATGACTGCCTGCGTCATAACTTGTCTGTTTTTGACTGCAGGCGGTGAATATTATTATAATTATAATGGCAAGTACTAAAGAGATCTTTTTCATTCTTATCACTCCTGTTATTCATCCTGAACATACATTTGTTGAAGGTGATCAAAATCAAGCACAGAAAAAGACTGATTAATATAATCGCCTTGTTTCATTATACAATTACCATTAAAACTTCCGGGTATATGCCCTCTAAAACCCAGCGCATGGCCAAGTTCATGAGCGGCGGTGCCGTTTTCGTTAAATGGAATACCAGTATTATTTTGGTCCTCCGGGTCAGTAACTAAGAAGATGATTGCACCACTTGTAGAACAAACGGATTTGAAGGCGTTATTACATTCTGCAAATCCAACAAAAGAAATAGTCGCCGTCTCAAGAGGTGCCACTCCAAGAGGCGAGGCGCTAAAATACTGTTCAACAGCAGGATATAACGATATTAGTTCACTTCTCGAAGCAACTATAAAAAGAACATTTGCGTCATTTTGATTAGTACTGCTTATAGTGATAGCGAGATTGCTGTTCCAATTTGTTATAGCATATTGAATTGCATAATCAAAGTCGTGCGCTAGACCTTGATATCTATTATCTTTGCCAACTAGGACTTGTTCTTCCCAATACCAGATTTCGTCTTCATTTGAATACCAACATGACAATTCGAAATTATTAAGTATATCTCCGGCATTAAAAAAACTCCACTTGCTTGATTCTGATGATGTAGAGGACAGTTTAATATTTGTAAACGATTCGTTCATATGTCTGTTTACGGCTTCGGCACATTTGGGGGTAATTGTATAAAACCCGTTTCCGTTATCTTCAATTTTCCATTTCATACCATCGCTGATCGATAAATCGTTCCTGGTCACAACGTCTGCATTGTTTGACGAAGAATCGTTTTTTACTCCGATATAATATTGCGTGTTAACAGAACTCCTAATAGTGTAATAAAAATCTCCCCAATATTCCAGTTTCCATTCTTCCGCATCACCGTGAGAATAATAATCAAGAGTCAGATTGCTGTTGTTTGAAGGTGTTGTCTTCTTTATATACAGATTCGAATCCACATTTTGTATGTAGTAGTACCCGTTTGCAAAAGGTATGACATCAAGCCTGATGCTGCAGGAAAGATTAGGATATGACTGAGGTACGGATGCTGTAAGGTTTACCTGGCCGCTTATTTTTGTTACTATGGTTCCGTCGTAAGGATTTATTTCTGAAATGTTAGTATTTTCAGATCCCCATATCACAGTTTGACTATTAGAACTGGCTCCGAAAACGACCGCAAGTATATTATTGGCGATTATAGACGTACTATTCCCCTTAAGAATTGTAACCACCGGTTCGGTCAAATGCGCGCCAGTCTGCAAATTATAGAATTCGACGCCTTCCGGCGGATTGTCTATTTTATTGAAGATCCATTTGCAATTAATCGTATTGATAGACGAAACGACAATACTTACTCCTGAAGAAAGCAAATTATTATTACCTTGTATCACTAAAGAATTGGATGCGTCGCTATATATTTTCAACCCGTTTATTGTTGCGTCCCAGGCAATCCCCCATCTGTTGTTGCTTTCGATATCAGACAGACTATCTGCAACACTGATATTTGTAATTGTTACATTATTAGTTGAAGTACGGTTTAATCCCATATCTGGTTTTGTCAAAGATCTAATACTGTAACGATCAGAACCCAGGTATTTTATTTTCCACATATCTCTGGCTTGTTGATATGCCTGAAGGGGAAGCAGAGGATCAAAGGATTCTGTGAGAGTTCCTTGAAATACCATTGTCCCATTATTGATATTGCCGTTGGTTTTAATATAATAATTACTGCTGTTTTTTATCGTATATACACCGTCCGGAAGTGTAACAGTAACATAACAGAATGAAGAGGCAATCGGTGTTCCACCGTTATATAAAACGACAAGTATCAATGTTTTTCCTGGAGCAACGCCATTAATCGTACAAATATTACTAGATTCCGGGCTCACCGAAGCCGTTGCGATTGCCTGCTGATTAACAGACCATGTAACGGTTCCGTTGGTTAGATTTGTAAAAGCATAATTATATACTGTACCACCTGATTCCACTGTAATATCATTATTCAAAAGCATAAGATAAGGATTTTGATAAGTAATTGATAAATAAGGTCTGTATGACCCTGTAGTATATTCCGAAGAATATAGAGCTCTGCTTTCGCTATTCTCTGTCCCTCCCATAATAAAAATAAAACAGCCGTTTCCGTTATAACTTCCGTTTTTCCATGCTTTTACTAAATTTGTGATAATAAAGGTCGTTGGCTCATCGTTTCCTATTGATCCTCCGTAATTAACTGACGTATCAAAAGAACCGCAATTATTCCATGTTATTGTGCTTTCTGTCCATGATGGATTACCAGTCATTGGATGAATCTTAACTGTCTTAGAAGAATTACCGGTTGCTTCTCTGACAGTGAAACTTGCTGCTGAAATTTGCCATCCGGAAAGAGCCTGGTATGTGCTGTCATTGAGAAGTCCGCTTAGTTTAAAAACTGTTCTTGCCAAACCATACGTTGAATCTGTATATCCGATATTATTATACGACCAACTCCCGGCATTCATATTGGGCTGATTCTGATATACTGCCGCATCTATAATATTTGAACTGTTGTTTTCTGCTTTTATTTCTATCTGTGGATCAACAGTAACAGGATAAATTATCTCCGGATCATTCATAAAGTTTTCCGGAACAGTAATGTTAATAACATATGAACCCGTGTCCGTTGTTTCGGATATGTAAATAGTCCCTTCTGTAAACCTACCATTTTTATCAAACACATATATTTGGCCAAAACTTAAATAATAACCATCGTTCGTATGTGATTTCAGGCATAAAATACCATCCTTATATACAGGAATCAGATTATCAGTTTCAACGTAAAAAGAAAAACAATTTGATTCCTGTTCTTTTTCTAAAAGGATGTCTTCTTTTATTCCTGACAGGAGCGGAGTACATCTTAAATGTGCTCCTTCTCCAAACGCATTGTTATACATTACGCTGTTTCTGTCAGCCAAGAAAGAAGTGTTGCAAGAAGCGGAAAGTCTACCTGTCGGATCGACAAAAATCTTTATCTTGCCAAGAACCGTATCAAGTTCTGTTCCCTTTGCCACATTTGAAGAGATATTAATTTTCGTGTCAGAAGCATATACACTATACGACTCTTTTTCCGGAATCAGCCGAATATCTTTTTCTCTGATCGTACCATCTTCTGTCAAATATTTAATGTTTTCCGACAAATAATAGGTGGTATTTGATCCGTCCGCATTTTGAAATACATACGTATTTAATGCTTCTGCATCTGTTAATCTGTGCAACGGAACAGTACTGTAAAAATCATCTGCTTCTATGTAGTCTAATATATGCGAATCCTTCAATATAGTCTCTGCCGCTTCTTTTTGAATTTTTGCTTCATATTCTGATTTAATTCTGGCTTCTTCAAGCGGATCGGGTTCAACTTCAAGATCTAATTCCGAATAATAATTATTTAACAGATGTGAAATATCCGAACACAACAAACGAGATTCTTCGTTATCAGAATCTGCAGCCACAAAGTCTTTACTGGTATTATCTGCAGATCCGGGGATCATGCGAAAGAGTATAAATATGCATAGCAAAAGTGAAAGGCTCTTTTGTATTCCCATAATTTGCACCTCAAGATTGAGAACCGCATTTTGTAATTCGTATATTGCTTTTGCAAAATAATAGCGCTTTTTATTATTTTGACATTGAATTCGTGTTTTGTCAACAATAATTGAGGCGCTAAGCCGTTATTTAATATTGAAAAAATACCCTCGGGAAGCTTTCCGATTCTTCCCGGGGGCACGGTTTAATACTTCTTCAAAGTCTTTCTCTGCCGTTCGCCGGCCCGACGGCAGCGGGCTGCGGATCAGTTTTCGGAGAGGAGCTTCGCGATCCTTTCCACTTCCGCCTCGTCCCAGTCGGGGCTTATGCCGATATATGCCGTCCTGGACAGGAGATCCAGCGTCCTGGGGCACATATCGAGGGTGTAATTGTGGTTGAGATCTTTGTTGGCCTCCATACGGAACGGATCCATCGCGGGATGGAACGCGCCGCGTTTTTCCATGATCTGGGTCCAGTTGGTGTAAACGTGCTTGCCCGTATCGATGGGGATCGTGACGTACAAACCTTTTTCCATGACCCGCGAAGCGAAGGCGCGGCAATCCTTGTCCGTCTCGAACCTCAGCGCCAGAGTTGTCCCGCAGTCGCCGTCAATATCGTGTGAGGGCGCGAAGGTGTATTCCGACCCGGCTCCTCCGAGTGCGGCCAGCTTTTCGGCAAGCATCGATCTGTTCCTGCGAAGATCGCTCAGGATGCCGGGCATGCGCTTCAGCTGCTCTCTGAGTATTGCTCCTATTATGTCTGAGATGCGGAACTCGGTGCCTCCGAACAGGGGCTCCTCGATGCCGGAGAGCTGGTCTCCGAAAAAGGCAACGGCGCTGGCGTCGTGATATATCAGAGCCCGCTCGTAGATCGTACGGTCGTTGGTAGTGACCATGCCTCCCTCGCCGGAAGTGATGACTTTAAAATAGTTGAACGAATACGCGCCCGCGTCTCCGATCGTCCCTAAAAACCTGCCCCGGTACGTGCCGCCGTCAGCCTGGCATGCGTCCTCCAGGATCCTGAAACCGTACTTCTTCTGAAGCGCCAGGAGCGACTCCAGATCGGCTGGAAAGCCCTGAATGTAGACGGGCATTACGGCCTTGGTATATCTGGAGATCTTCTTCTCCACGTCCTTCGGATCGATCGTAAGCGTCTCGTCAACTTCCGCGATCACCGGGATGGCGCCCACCGCCGTGACGGCCAGCGCGGAGGCAATATAAGTGTACGCAGGAACGATGACCTCGTCTCCCGGGCCGATGCCCATGCCGATCAGGGCGGAAGACAGGGCCGCAAAGCCGGAAGTCATTGCCAGCGCGTATCTGGCGCCGGTCAGCTGCTTCCACTCCGCCTCGAAATTGTAAACTTCCTTGCCGGAATTGTTGATCTTGAAAAAGTCGCGGCTCATTATAGCGCGTCCCACCGCGTCGATCTCGTTTTGTCCGATCCTGTACATAAATACTACCTCGCTTTCATCGCAGTTTCTAAAAGTTCCAGGTTGCGATCTATAAGTATCTGATCTGCGTTGTCAACAAGAGGATGGGGCCCGCTGAACCTGAAGCATCCCACCTCGTATCCTCCCCTGACCAGTTCGCTCTCCACCGGCAGGTACGCTTCGTACCCGTTGGCGTTGGACAGGGACAACGTATAAACGAAGGGAGAATAGGCCCGAAGCCTCATTGAGATCTCGGAAAAGATCTCGAAGGGGAAAGGCACGAAGGTGGCGTCTCCCAGCGCGACGACGGCCTGGGGATATTCAAAATCAGGGGCGGCGGCCGGTTCGCCTTTATCGTAAGCGTCGGCGACCGCTCTGTAATATGCATATTCAAGCCTTGAAATGTTTATGAGTTTTTCCGGCTCCGCGTAGGAGGCAAGGCGTTCCCTGGCCTGTGATTCGGGGAGCAGCGGTTTTCTGGGGATCTTCATAGTGCCACGGGCAATGCTGAATCCGCCCGATGCATACCCTCCCAGAGCCCGAAGGGCGCGGATGGCGTCGAAGGCAGCCTGGCCGCCCAGTTCTTCGGCGTACGTGATGTCTCCGGTGGTATGGCCGTTGGTGAGCCTGGGTCCCACGTCTCCCACGGCGCCGTTGAAGAACGTGGTCAAGGTGCCGGTCTCACGCTGGACGCGGTCGGTCATTACGCCGGACCAGTCCCGGCTGATCTCTCTGTTGTTGCCCGCGGCGGTGCCGTGGCAGCCGTAATGGATGATGTTGACGATGCCCTTTTTGGTGTCGCGGTCCCGGATGGAGATCACGGTCATATTGGGATCGAAGCAGCCCCAGGGATTCTGGCCCAGCACCACGTTGCCGTCCCGCAGCTGCTGGCGGCGGTTGATGCCTACTTCTGAGCGGGTGACTCCGAAGGCCGTTTCGGCGCTTACCATCGTTTCGGCGGCTCTACGCGAAGCCTTCCTGAGCGCGGGCAGCAGCACTCCGTCGACGTAAGGCCGGTCGATGTCTCCCCAGCCCTCCATACCTGACACGTTGGGCGCAGAATGGGTGTGCGTCGACGCGATTATCACGTTAAGCGGATCGATCCCGGCTTCTTCCCCGGCGATCTTCCGCATATCGTCCGAGAGGCCCGTGTTGAGATCTCCCAGAGTCGCGGAAATCAGCAAAGCACTGTCTTTGCCGTCCCCTAAAGCCACAGCAGTAAGTTCCAGCCCGTCGTGGACCGAAGTGCTCACAGGATCCGGCACGTATCCGTACAGAAGCGTACCGACTGCGGGAGTTATGTCTTCTTTAGCGGCTCCTGCCAATAATAAACCGTCAGCCATTTTAAGCTCCTTACGCTTTCGCGTTATCGCGCATGGTCCGCCGGTCCGCGCGGCGGCCGGATATCAAGATCATCGCGGATATCAGGATCTCTTTTTGCGCGAGATCAGTTTTATTAAAAGTACTATTACGACCACCACGGCAGCTACCAGGAGGCACATCAGTATCTCGGTGAGCCCGAAGGTCACGGAAGAACCGTCTCCCGGGTCCGTGGGTACGGGGCCCTGTGTGGCGGAGGCGGTGGCTTCCTCTGAAGGGGTCGGTCCCTCGGTGGGAACGGCTTCTTCGGTGGGAACGGCCGTGGGCTCCGGCGTGGGTGTTTCGGTAGGTTCCGGGGCGCCTTCGAAGGCCAGCTTCAGGCTGCCGGCTCCGATGGAATAGCCGTCGTAATTGACCGGTTCGTAAGTGAGAGCGCAGTCGTATTCTCCGCCGGACGCGAAGGGGAGCTCCAGGATCAGGCTCCAGTCGTCTCCGAAGCGTGAGGAGACTTCGGCGCCGTTGTCCGCCCGGGCGGTGACTTTGCCCTGAGGGATCACGGAATCCACCCTGTCCTTGAGGGCAACGCTGACGGAGGCGATCAGTCCGCCGCCTTCGCCGGAATTGCGGACGGAGACTAGTTCGCCGGTGAGAGACGTCTCGAAGGCTCTGGCGGTAACGTTGGTGTTGCCCGCGGACCTGGGAGTGGTGGTCTCCCCTTCCAGCCTGGTGACAGTGACGCGGAACTGGCCCGATCCGGTGATGATCAGATTATTGCCCTCTACGCGGGCGATATAGGGGTTGGTGGCAAGGAAGGCATACTCACCTTCACCGGAGCCGCCGGAGGCCGTCAAGGGGTAAATATCGCCCAAATTTAAGGTCCCGGGGACGCTGCCCAGGGAAACGCCGGACGACTGGGCCGTCTGCACCGGCTGGGTCAACGTTTTTCCGGTTATCTTGAGTCCGTACTGCCTGGCAATTGCGTCCGCCACGATGGCTCCGATGCGCTCTATCTTCGCCGCGTCCGTGAGTATGGCCAGGTCAGTGTCGCTGGTGATGAACGCGGTCTCTAAGATCATCGAAGGGATCCCGTTCCTGACGCCCATGCGGATGACTTCGTAGTAGTCCCCTGCGCTGCCGTCGGGATAGTCGAGATACGCCGCGTCCTCCAGGGCCCTGGTCAGGAATCCGTTGTTCTTCAGCCCTACTTCGGTGAGGCCGGAAAGTATCTTTTCGGTGAGGTTCGCCGCGGCGGTCTTCATCTCCGGCCTGTAGTTTCCGCAGGGTATGATGGTGCAGGCGCCGTGGGCGGATTTATAGCTGGAAGAATTGATGTGGAAAGAGAGGAAAAGTCCGGCTCCCACGCGGGCGGCGTAATCGGCCCTGGCGTAGGTGGAGATGTGGTTGTTCGCCACTCTGGTGCGGTAGACTATCACGTTGTCGTACTGTATGAGCCGCTGGTAGCAGGCGTTCATAAGCTGATCGTTGAACGCTCTTTCGGAATAATCCACGCCGTTCACGGTTCTGATGGCGCCGGGATCGTTGCCGCCGTGACCGGTGTCGAGCATCACTACGAAGGGTTTCTCCTGCTCAGCCGCCGCTTCCGCTTTTACGGAGGAAGAAGTTACGGACAATGCGCAGAATGCGAGTGCCAACGCTATTATCAGCGCCGCGCACGCGGTAAATTTTCTGGTTATTTTTTTGCTTTTGTAAATCAATGATTCTTTCGTAAAGATCAACCTCCGCCGGGGTTTCAGGCCTCATGAGGCAGGATGGAATATATCGGTTTTTTAAGATCTTCGGGATCCTGTGAATAGACCGTGAAGCAGAAAGAAACCTGTTCGGGCACCGTGCCGTCCTGAAGGGCTCCGATGGTGTCCTCCGGGGCGCTCAGCCGGTCGGGGCCTTTCAGCACCATGTGCCAGGCCGGGTCCGCGTCAAGGTCCGGGAAATATGCGTCTTTTTTGAAATCGGCGTTGATCCTGGTGACGTACGCGCGCCTGCAGTAAGGCAGCAGCTGGCGGTAGACGCTCATGCCGCCGATGACCCAGACGTTGTCCGTGTCGAACCGTCCGGCGATCTCCAGCGCTTCGTCGATGCTGTGGGCCACCACGGCGCCTTCGGGAGCGTAGGCGGGATCCGGGTTCAGAACGATATTGACCCTGCCCTTAAGAGCCCTGCCTCCCGGGAAGGTGGCAAGCGTGTTGGAGCCCAGTATGACCACTTTATGCCTGGTCAACGCGGCGAAATTGCCCAGATCCGCTTTTATGCGCACCAGCAGGTCTCCTTTGTATCCTATGCCCCAGTTTTCGTCAACAGCTACGATCAGATTCATATTTATTCCTCTTATACGCGCTCTCGTGAATGCGCCGGCCGCGCGGTCAGACCGCCACCGGTATGGCTCCGATCTTCTCCCCGTGCTGATAGTTTTCCACGGTAAAGCTGTCGGGCGTGAATTTGTAGAAGTCGGTCACGGAGGGATCCAGAGTCACCTTCGGAGCCGGGAAAGGCGTGCGCCTGATGATCTCTTCCACGATGGGCACGTGCCTGTCGTAAATGTGGGCGTCCGCGATGACGTGTACGAACTCGCCGGGCTCCAGGCCGCTGACCTGGGCAAACATCATTACCAGCGCGGCGTACTGGGCAACGTTCCAGGCGTTGGCCGCCAGCATGTCCTGAGACCGCTGGTTCAGTATGGCGCAGAGTTTTCCGTCAACTACGTTGAAGGTCATGCTGTAGGCGCAGGGGTACAGCGCCATCTCGTGCAGGTCCTGGAAATTGTACAGGTTCGTCATGATCCGACGGGAGCAGGGATTGTTCTTGAGGTCGTAGAGCACCCGGTCAACCATGTCGAACATGCCTTCTTTATACTGGTGCTTCACGCCCATCTGGTAGCCGTAGGCCTTGCCGATGGAGCCGTTCTCGTCGGCCCAGCTGTCCCATATATGGCTGCCCAGATCGTGGATATTGTTGGATTTTTTCTGCCAGATCCACAGTATCTCGTCCACGGCCTTTTTAAAGCTGATGGGGCGGATGGTGAGCAGCGGGAATTCTTTGGAAAGATCGTAGCGGTTCACCACGCCGAACTTTTTGATCGTGTACGCGGTGGTGCCGTCTTCCCATTTGGGGCGCACTCTGGGGTCTCTCACCCAGGTCCCGTTTTCAAGGATATCTTTGCAGGTGTTGATAAAAGCGGTATCGGCGCTGCTCATGTTTCTCTGTCTCCTTTATGTAATGCTCGAATTATACGTTTACTGATCGACGACGCGGCCTCAGCCCAGTGATTCCCGGACTCTCCTGATGGCGTCTTTCTCGAACACGGTCTCTCCGTACTCCGCCAGGATCATCATGGCTGCCTCCGAGGGCACCACCACTCCCCTGTACTCACCGGCCAGGCTGTCGAGGGCGACAAGCTTTTTTGCGCCTTTCTTTCCGGCAAACACCACCAGGTAAAACACGTCGCGGTACTCGAAAAGCCTTGACCGCGTGTTCTCGGGGCAATTGCTTTTTACGAACCCGTACAGGTCGTTGTAGGTGGGGAAAGCCACCACGCCGGTGCCTCCCTCGGTCCTGTAGCCTTCTCCGAAAAGCACCTTCCGCCTCATTTCCAGAGCGGCGGAAATGGACATCTGCTCTTTACCGGGACCGCCTTCTCCCTGGTCTTCTTCGAGATCAGGCGCACCGGGCAGTTCCGGCTCGCCGGAGCTGTCCAGATCGAGCCCCGAGCGGCTCTTGGAGGCCAGGGCCTGGAAAGTCAGGAAGCTGTCCATCATAACTCTTCCCAGGAATTCCGCCGCCAGATCGATGCTGTTGCCGCCCGGAAGCCCCTGTTTTGGACTCTCCTGAGCCTCCTGGCTGCCGTTCCTGATATTGTCCGGAGCGTTGTAACCCGCGGCGCCGTTTTTGTTGGAGATCACGCTTTCCACGATAAAGCAGATGACGGGCTCCTTGTCCGAAAGCTTGTACTGGACGCTGGCGGAGCCGATCTTGCAGCCCAGCTCGATCTCCGCAAAGGAGACCATATCTTCGACCAGCTTCTTGTACGCGGGCGCGTCAACGTTGAGTTTATTGACGTTTAGCGACCGTTTTTCCATTTCCGGTATGCTGAACTCGATCTTTACTGAATGATCCGTCAATTTTTCTATTTTCAATCTCTCGCGCCCCCTTTCGTCAGCGGTAAGATTTTATCATATTTTGATGCGGTATACAAATATCAATTTGCGTTCCCGCAGTCTTCATTTCGAGTTTTTGAGCAGCTCCCACAGGTCCTTTTCGTCGAACGTGTATACTGTGTTGCAGAAGTGGCAGACCGTCTCGGCTTTTTTGTCTTCCAGCATGAGCTTTCGAAGTTCCCGGCGGCCCAGGCTCTGGAGCCCGCGGCTCATCCTCTCTCTCGAACATACGCACCTGAAGGCCGCGTGAGAGTCGGATTCTTTTACGAATCCCAGGCCCGAAAGCGCGTCTTCGCATATGTCCAGAGGCGTGGCTCCCGCGGAAAGGAGCTTCGTGACGGAAGGCATTGACGCCACTCTGTCGGAGATCTGAGCGGCCAGCGCGTCGTCCGCTCCCGGCATCATCTGGATCATATATCCTCCGGCCGCTTCCACGTGATATCCCAGCGGCGAAACACTGTCCGGGGCCACCAGCACGCCCAGTGCCACGGCGGAAGGTATCTGCTCTGACACGGTCAGATAGTATGCCACGTCTTCACCGATCTCCCCGGAAATCAGCTCCGTGGTGCCGCAATACGGCTCCTTCAGGCCCAGGTCTTTTATGACGGTCAATACTCCGCCTCCCACTGCCCGGCCCACGTCCAGCTTTCCGTCGCTCCGCAGTGGAAGCTCCGTTTCCGGATGGGAACAATACCCTCGCACGTTCCCATCCCTGTCCGAAACGGCCAGCACCACGCCGATCGGCCCGTCGCCGCGTATGGAGAGCGTCAACGAGTCGTTGTCGTTTTTAAGGCCTCCGGAAAGCAGAGACGCCGCGGTGAGAGTCCTTCCCAGAGCGGCGGTGGCCACGGGAGAAGTCCGGTGTATCCGGAGCGCCTCCTCCACTATTTCTTTCGAATCCAGCGCGATGACCCGGACAAGGCCGTCTGCCGCTATGCCGGTAATGAGATTCGCTGCCATATATACCTCAACAGTTCTTTTCGCAAATATAATAAAGCCTGTCTTTTCCGGTCTTCCCGCCGGGCGCGCCCCGTCTTCCGCCTTCCAGGCGTCTGACGCGTTCGAATCCGGCTGCCTCCAGCGCCTTTTCCACCGCCTCGGGAGCCCAGTACCTTTCCCTGACCGTATCGTCGCTCCTGACGTACGTCATGGTCTCGGGGTCCGTCAGCCTGAAGCAGGAGATATTGTACGTGCATATGCCTTTCCCGGCGTCGTACTTCCCTGTCCAGAAGCAGCTCACTTCGTCCAGGTCTTCGAAAAACTCCGCGCCGCCCTTTAAGGCTTCGAAGCGTTCAGGCTTCAGCACGTCGAATATCAATATCCCTCCGGGGTCGAGGAAGTTGTGCGCCCTGTCGAAGAAGCCCAGGAGCTTCTTTTCCGTGAGCAGATGATTGACGGAATCGGTGAGCGAGACCACTGCGGCCACGGAGCCGTACAGGTCCATTTTTGACATGTCCTGGCAGATCCAGAGCACGTTGTCCGCGCCGTTTTCCTGCCGCGCCACGTCCAGCATCTCTTCGGAAACGTCCAGGCCGATGCAGTTGAAATCCTCTTTAAGGTACTTTATGAGATTGCCCGTGCCCGTGCCCGCGTCCAGCAGTATGGGCCGCTCTCCGCGTTCCGCATACCCCTTTGCGGCAACGGAACCACCGGCGTGTTTCTTAACGAAATCCGCCAGCGCCCCGTAATCGATATCGTCGGTCAATAAATTGTAAAAATCCGATAATCCTTCGTACATCGTCGGTCAATCAGAGAGGCCTGCCCTCAGGAGCTCGAAGGCCTTGTCCAGCTGGGCGTCCTGCCCTTCGGGGATCTTGTCGGGAGTGAGGTTCGCGTATTCGTCAGCCAGTTCCACCACCGTGTCCGGCACTATTCCCACGCCGTGGATGCATTCTCCGGAAGGAGTGAAATAGATGGCCGTGGTGATGACGACGCCGCTGCCGTCTTCATCGTATGATCTGGAAAGCTGTCCGATGGCTTTTCCGTATGTACGGGTGCCGATGATGGTGCCGCGCTTGAAGTCCCTGAACGCTCCGGCAACCAGCTCCGAAGCGCTGGCGGTGTTTTTGTTGACCAGCAGCACGATGGGCACCTCGATCTGCGCCGCGTCGGACCTGGCTTCGGAAATGACTTTTCCGTTCCTGTCTTTGCTGTATGCGATGATGCCTTCACCCAGGATGGCGTCGGCAACTTCGTCGGCCTGCTTCTCGAAGCCTCCGGGATTGCCCCGCAGATCCAGTATGAGGGCCTTCATTCCGGCTTCTTTAGCCACTTCAAGCATCTGCTCGAATTCGGTGCCGGTGTCGCTGTCGAACTGGGTCACGCGGACGTAATATATGCCGTCTTCGTATCCCACTCCGTACACGGACTGGCGGTTCACCACGGCGGTCTTGAGCTCCAGTTCGCGCTCGGCGCCGGCGGCGTCGACTACTTTAAGGCGAACGATAACGCCTTCCTGGGAGAGCGAGCTCTGGATGGCGGAAACGGCGGTGGTGTCTGCCTTGAGGCCGTTGACGTAGGTGATCAGGTCGCCGGGAACGAGTCCCGCCTCTTTGGCGGGAGAATTGTCGAATACTTCGTTGACCGTCATTCCCTCGTCGGTATACGTGGCGGTGATGCCTATGCCTGTAAAGGTGCCGGTGATGTATTCGTTGTAATTCTCGTAGTCTCCGGGCTCCAGGTAGTAGGAATAGCGGTCTCCCAGAGCGTCGATGTATCCCTTGATCGCGCCTTCCAAAAGCGCGTCGTCGGTGTAGTCGAGCACGAAATTGGCGTCTATATAGTCGATGATGTCCTGGAACTT
>JAEFAM010000094.1 GCA_016287565.1 Clostridia bacterium | reverse complement strand
TTGGGTCTATCCCGGGACGCCTTTGCCTTTTGTCATAAGCCATAAAAAACGGAGCTGTACGGTATGAGTCAATTACGTGAAGAATGCGGCGTGTTCGGCGTCTGCAGCAGGGGACCGGACGATCTGGCGACGATGACCTACTACGCCCTTTACGCGCTCCAGCACAGGGGCCAGGAAAGTGCCGGCATCGTTGTCAACGACGACGGCCTGTTCACTTACGCCAAGGGAGAAGGGCTGGTCAGCGAGGTATTCCATCCCGAAAAACTGCGCTCCCTCGGCAGCGGCAACATTGCCGTGGGCCACGTGCGCTACGCTACCACCGGCGCGAAGCTCCAGCAGAACATACAGCCCCTGATCGTCAACCACCACAAGGGCAGGCTGGCGCTTTGCCACAACGGAAACCTGTCCAACTCCTACGAGCTGCGCACGAAGCTGGAGGAGCAGGGCGCCATTTTTCACACCACCACCGATTCGGAGGTCATCTCATATATCATCGTACAGGAGCGGCTGAGGCAGCCCTCCATAGAGAAAGCCGTTGCCGCCGCCATGAACGTGATCGAAGGGGCCTATTCGCTGGTCATTAGTTCTCCCAGGAAGCTGATCGCCGCCAGGGATCCCCACGGATTCAGGCCGTTGTGCTACGGAGAGACGGATGACGGAAAGATCGTATTCGCCTCCGAGACCTGCGCCCTTGACGCGGTGGGAGCGAAGCTGGTGAGAGATATTGCCCCGGGCGAGATCGCCGTGGTCGACGCGGCAGGCATCCGGTTCGACCGGTCCCTTTGCGGCAGGGCGGAAAAGCGTTTCTGCGTGTTCGAATATATCTATTTTGCCCGTCCGGATTCGGTGATAGACGGAGCTTCAGTGAGCCGCGCAAGAAGAAACGCGGGCAGGTTCCTGGCCCAGGAGCATCCCGCCGACGCAGATATAGTGATAGGCGTGCCTGACTCGGGACTGGAAGCGGCCATAGGTTATTCCCAGGAATCGGGGATACCCTACGCCATAGGTTTTACGAAAAACAAATATATCGCCCGTACGTTCATATCGCCCGGCCAGGAGCAGCGCGACCGGGGCGTGGGGATCAAATTGAATCCCATACGCGACGTGGTGGAGGGCAAAAGAGTGGTGCTGATCGACGACTCCATCGTCCGCGGGACAACGTGCCGCCACATAGTAGGACTCCTCAGGCAGGCCGGGGCAAAAGAGATCCATTTCCGGGTCAGCGCGCCGCCCTTCATAAAGTCCTGCTATTACGGCACCGACATAGACGATCCGGACGTGCTCATCGCCAACCGCCTGAGCGCTCCCGAGATCGCCCGGGAGATAGGCGTGGATTCGCTGGGATATCTCAGCATCGGAAACGTCAGGCTGCTCACGGGAGAGGACACGGGCTTCTGCACCGCCTGCTTCGGAGGAGGCTATCCCACGGCCGTTCCTTCCGGCGGTTCGAAAGGCCGGTTCGAGGCGAAGATAAGTGAAAAGAAACAGGTCTGAAGACCTCCGGAGGGATGACAATGGCAGCTTTTGAAAAGATATTATCCGGGATACCGATGATGGACCAGGCGCTGGACCACATCCGGATGGGGGACAACGTAGTCTGGCAGGTGCCTTCGCTGGAGGAGTTTCGCTACGTGGCGGAGCGCTTCACCCGGCAGGCCATAAAAGACGGCCGCAACATCATATACGTGCGCTTCGCGGAACACGAGCCTATATTGACCCCCAGGGAAGGGCTGAAGATCGAGCACGTGGAACTGTCCCACAGGTTCGAGACGTTCACCGTAAACATTCACAATCTGATCGAGCGGGAAGGCCGCGACGCCTTTTACGTGTTCGACTGCCTTTCCGAGCTGGAGCAGGCATGGTCCACGGACCTGATGATGGGCAACTTCTTCCACCTGACCTGTCCCTTCCTGTTCATACTGGACACCGTCGCCTATTTCCCAGTCATAAGAGGCCGCCACTCCTTCGATGCCATTGCCACGATCAGGGACACCACCCAGCTGTTCCTCGACGTTTTCCGGGACGTCAACGATTTTTACGTCCGCCCCATCAAAGTCTGGAACCGCTACTCCCAGACCATGTTCCAGCCCTACCGTTTAAACCCTTCGGACGACAGCTTCACCGTGCTTTCCGACGGCACCGAGATCAGCCGCTTCTACAGCGTTATGAACAAGGAGGCGCACCAGGCCCAGGACCAGAACCTGGACAGCTGGGAGAGGTTTTTTTTCAGGACGAAGCTGCTCCACGAGAGCGGCGTCGACGTGACAGAGGAATGCTCCAAGATATGCAACATAATGCTCACCAGAGATGCCAAGATGCGGGAGCTGATAAAGCAGAATTTCACTCCCGAAGACTATTTTGAGATACACTCCCGGATGGTGGGCACCGGCATGATAGGCGGCAAGGCATGCGGGATGCTGTTGTCCCGGAAGATCGTGGAGAATTACCGCCCTGACATATTCGAGCGCTTCGAGCCCCACGACTCGTTCTACGTGGGCTCCGACGTGTTCTACGCATATATAGTTGACAACGGCTTCTGGGACCTCAGGATCCGCCAGCGGACCGACGAAGGCTATTTCGCCCTGGCCGGCGAGTTTGAGCGGAAGATAATGGAAGGCAGGTTCCCGTCAAGGATCGAGGCGGAGTTCCGGCGCATACTGGAATATTACGGCAATGCTCCCGTGATCGTCAGGTCCAGTTCCATTCTGGAAGACGGTTTCGGCAACGCTTTCGCAGGCAAATACGAGTCGGTGTTCTGCGGCAACCGGGGCACTCCCGAGGAGCGGCTGGAGGCCTTCGAACAGGCAGTGAGAACCGTGTACGCAAGCACTATGAGCATGTCCGCGCTGGACTACAGAAAGCGCCGGGGCCTCGACAAGCGGGACGAGCAGATGGCCATACTGGTGCAGCGCGTATCCGGCTCCAGGTACGACGGCTTCTTCATGCCCTGCGCCGCGGGAGTAGGTTATTCGGTGAGCCCCTACCGCATGGGCACGGAAAGGCCCAAGACAGGCATGCTGAGGCTGGTGATGGGGCTGGGCACCGCCGCGGTTGACCGCCGCACCGGGTCGTACCCCAGGCTGGTGTCACTTGACGCGCCGGAAAGAGTGCTCAATTCGAATATAAACGACAGGCAGCAGTTCTCTCAAAGGATCGTTGACGCGGTCAGCGAGGGGACCAACGACTTGGAAGGCTTCGACGCCATGAGGATCAGCGCTTCCATACCGGCGCACCTGAAGAATCTGGTCTATTCCCACAATTACGAGACGGAGAACGTTCTGAGGGAGAGGGGAGACTGGCGGGAAGTGCTGTTCGTCACCTGCGACGGCATCGCGGGCAACAGGAAGCTGATGGCGGATATGCGGGACGTTCTGGCGCTGATCCAGGCGCACTATCAATATCCGGTGGACACGGAATATACGATCAATTTTGCGCCGGACGGAAGCTACGTGATCGACCTGCTCCAGTGCAGGCCTCTTCAGTTGACCGCCGAAGGGGACAAGATAACGGTGCCGGAGGGTGTTGACCCGGAGGACGTACTGCTCGAGACCAGGGGCGTGTCGATGGGCTTTTCCCGTGAGATCGCGCTGGACGGAGTGGTGTACGTGGATCCGATACTGTATTATCAGATGCCCTACCGCCGCAAATTCGACATAAAGGACGCGCTCTCTAAGGTCAACTGGCATTACCGCGGGAAGGGCAGACACCTCCTGCTGCTGACGCCGGGCAGGATATGCACTTCTTCGCCGGAACTGGGTGTGCCTTCCGGTTTTTCGGACATCAGCGAGTTTTCGGTGATAGCGGAAGTGTCCGAGTCGAAGGCCGGATACGTTCCGGAGCTGAGTTACGGAAGCCACATTTTCCAGGACCTTGTTGAGGCCGGGATACTTTACACCGCGGTCTTCGAAAGCGGCAGCACCGTGGCCTGGAGGCCGGAACTGCTTAAAGATTATAAAGACGTGACGGAGGAGCTGGCGCCGCTTCCGGAGGATATCCGGGACGTGTTCCGGGTGTACGAGCCGGGAGAGGGAGAACTCACTCTGTATTACGATATTGGCGAAGAGCACCTGCTTATAAAGAAAAGCTGAAATAAACGCCTAAGCCTGAGTTCGGAAGCGCCGAAGGTTGACCTCCCGTGGCGTCGGATAGTACAATTATCCCGGCCGCGTATGGGCGCGGACTTTATGCCGGGCGGTGTATCATATGGCGTCGGAGGGGCGCGGGACAACAGTCTCAGACGAAATATTGGCCGAACTTTTCAGGCTGCGGGACGAGAAATATAAACAGTTTCAGGGAGCGCTGATCCCGAATATCCACCGGGACAACGTGATCGGTGTGCGCACTCCGGAATTGAAAAAGCTGGCGAAAAAGCTTGCCGCCCGTGAAGATATCGACCTGTTTCTCGAAGCGCTTCCACATAAATATTTCGACGAAAACCAGCTTCATGCGTTTATTATTTCAGAAATAAAAGATTTCCACGCCTGCGTCTGCGCCGTGGAGCGTTTCCTCCCGTTCGTGGACAACTGGGCCACCTGCGACCAGCTTTCTCCAAAAGTCTTCGGGAAGCATACCGGCGAACTAATCGGTCATATCAAAAAATGGATGGACAGCGGGGAAACGTACACTGTCCGGTTCGGCATCGGCATGCTGATGCGCTACTATCTGGACGAAGCTTTCGATCCGGCGTATCCCAGGGCTGTGGCTGCGGTCCGTTCCGGAGAATATTACGTGCAGATGATGGCGGCCTGGTATTTCGCCACGGCATTGGCGAAGCAATACGGCGCGGTGATCCCCTTTATAGAAGAGCGGGAGCTGGATCCCAAAGTCCATAACAAGGCCATTCAGAAAGCGCTGGAGAGCTTCAGGATAACAGCAGAGCAGAAGGCGTACCTCAGGATTTTGAAAGTCTAAAAATACTATCTAAAACTTTATTCAACTAAAATGATTCTTTTTTGTGACGCGGACGGTCCGTTTTGCGTCTTACAGGGTGAGCTGACGTACGGCGGCTCGAGTTATCGGAAAGCATGTGAAACGATGGACGACAAAGATATTGTCCGGCTGTACAAAGAGCGCAGTGAAGTGGCAATAGAAGAAACGAGAGCGAAATACGGCGGGTATCTGCTGGGCGTTGCCCGGGGCATACTCAAAGACGAGCGGGACGCGGAAGAGTGCGTCAACGACGCTCTGCTTTCTGCATGGAACGACGTCCCTGTTACGGCGCCTTCCGATCTCAAAGCGTACCTTAAGAAGCTTGTCCGGAACGGAGCTCTGTCAAGGCTGCGCCGGAACAATGCGGCCAAACGCCTTCCCGAGGGCGGCATCTCTCCCATCGATGAACTGGAAGAGGCGCTGGGCGGCGGCAACGTGGAGGAGACGGTGGAAGCGGCGGAACTGGCCGGAGCCATCTCGGATTTTCTGCGGGGCAGGAAGGCGGAGGAGCGCGTGATGTTCATCAAACGCTACCGTTTCGGCGAAGAAGTGGCTTCCATCGCCGGGGCACTGGGGGTCTCCGAGAGCAAGGTAAAAATGACTCTGAGACGCACCCGGGACCGGCTGAAAGTCCAGCTCGAAAAGAAAGGATTTTTAAAATGAATAAAGATAAACTGAAAAACGCCATCGAGAATATCGACCGGGATCTGGTGTCCGAAGCCAGAAATTACGGAGCGCAGAACGGGGAAGAAAAGGGAAAGGCGAAAGGTGAAAAAGGCGCCGGGCTGTCATTTTTCAAGCCTCTGGCCGTTGCCGCAGTGTTCCTGATATTCGTGGCGGCGGGCATTGCCGCGGCAATTTTGATACCGGGGATCAAAAACAGGGGACAGGGGAAAACGGGGATCGGTCAGCCCGGCGAGACCGTGACCGGTCCCACTGCTGCCCCCGAGGATCCGATGCCGGGGGAGACCGGGAGCGCAGAACCGAAAGAATCCCCCGATCAGACCAACGATGTTTCTGAACCGAAAGAAACCCCGGACCGGACCAGCGGCAGCGCCGCTTCCGAAACGCCCCGCGACGAGCTATTCAAAGAAGAAACCTTTAAGATCGAAGTGATGAACGACAAATTGCGGTTCAAGGTCATCGCCTGTACGCCCTGGTTTATTGCGGACGCTGATCACGATCTGAGAGACACGGACGCGCTGCCGGGCGGCGAAATTGGCGCGGGCAGGTATGCCCTTGGCCACAGCGGGACGGTCCTGCATTTTCTCTTCGACACGCTGGACGGGAAAAACGTCATCAGGTTCGTTCATCCGGCGAGACCTCTTTTTGCCCTCGAAGCCAGATATGCCGAAAACGATACTGCTTTCAATTACGCATTCTGCCTGTACGAGAGCCACAAGGCGTTGACGGTGATCGACCTTAATTTAGGGCAGGAGATATGCGCCGTGGCATTGACCGAAGAGGAAGTCGCGGCAATGATCGACCGCGTGATGCCGGAACTCGCCGCTGTCTCTTCGGCCCGTTTGT
>JAEFAM010000093.1 GCA_016287565.1 Clostridia bacterium | reverse complement strand
GTACAAAACCTGCAGGATCCACTTGGATTTCAAGTGTTCCGCCGTCCAACTGAACCGATATCGGCACGCTGTGACGGCACAATCCTTTGTGAGCGGCTGCGGCGGATGCGGCGCAGGCGCCGGTACCGCAGGCCATCGTCACGCCGCTGCCCCGCTCCCAGACCCGCATACGTAGTTGATTATTACCCGTCGCCTGAACGAATTCCGCGTTTACGCCCTCCAGAAACGACGGATGCTTTTCGATCAGCGGGCCGACCGTTTGCAACAGAGCGGTTTGAGCATCCGGAACAAAAACAACAAAATGAGGATTCCCGACAGATACCGGGATCCCGCACACGGTCTGACCTCCGACGGCTATCTCTTTTTCCTCTCCGACAGTGACCTTTCCCATATCCACCGTTACGCTTTTGACTTTTCCGCTGCGGATCTGCAGATCAAGCGTTTTAACGCCGGAGAGCGTTTCGATCGACAGACGCGTTTTGTCGGTGTAGCCTTTTTCGTACACGTATTTCCCCACGCATCGGATCCCGTTGCCGCACATTTTCGCTTCGCTGCCGTCGGCGTTGAAGATACGCATTTTGAAATCCGCCTTATCCGAGGAAGAAATATAGATCATCCCGTCGGATCCGGCGCCGAAATGGCGATCAGACAGCTTTTGAGAAATGGCGGCGATATTCTCCGGGACGTCACCGTATACGTATAGGTAATCATTTCCCAAGCCCTGCATTTTTGTGAAGTGCATACACTTTCCACCTTTCATTTCGCGTCAATAGCGGAAATCTTCAGCGTCGTTTCCTCCAATACGTCCAACAGCATTCGTACGGTATCCAGTGACGTCAGCATGGTCACGTTGTTCTGCGCCGCCGTCCGCCGGATCGCCACACCGTCTCCGTAATGAACACCGGAAAGTATCGCTCGGGTATTGATGACATAGCTGACGTGTCCGGCGCGGATGGAATTGAGGACTTCCTCGCTGCCTTCACTCGGCTTGTGCAGGATCCTCGCCCGGATCCCATGCTCCCGTAAGACCTTTCCCGTCAGAGTCGTCGCCTCGATATTAAAGCCCATATCGTAAAACCGCCTGATGAGCGGAACTGTTTCCTCCTTATCCTCATCCGCCACGCTGACCAGTACCGTTCCGTAGCTTTTCAGCGTCATCCCGGCTGCGGTCATTGCTTTGTACGCCGCCCGATGCAGTTTGCCATCGTAACCGATCGCCTCGCCCGTGGATTTCATTTCCGGCGACAGATAGGCGTCCATACCGCGCAGTTTTGAAAAAGAGAACGCAGGGACTTTCACGTAATAACGGCTTTTTTCTTTGGGATAACGGGAAAAGATACCCTGCTCTTTTAGTGAAACGCCGAGCATAACCAACGTGCCGATATCGGCAAGAGGGCAGCCTGTCGCCTTTGAAAGAAACGGAACGGTCCTTGAAGATCGGGGATTGACCTCGATAACGTATACTTTTTCCTCCGGGGTGACGATAAACTGAATATTGTAGAGCCCGACGATCCCGATGCCGAGACCAAGCTTTTCGGTATAATCCAGGATGGTACCCTTTACGGGATCGGAAAGACTGTATGATGGATAAACGCTGATTGAGTCGCCCGAATGGACGCCCGTCCTCTCTACAAGCTCCATGATGCCGGGAACGAAAACGTCATGTCCGTCGCATACGGCGTCCACCTCTACCTCCTTGCCGCGTATGTATTTATCCACAAGGACGGGTTTATCGGCGTCCACCGCAACGGCGGCGCTCAAATAGTTCCGCAGATCGTTCTCCTTTGATACGATCTGCATGGCGCGGCCGCCCAACACAAAGCTCGGACGGACAAGCACGGGAAATCCGATATCATGCGCCGCTTTGACACCGGCTTCCACGCCGATCGCGGCTTGCCCTTTCGGTTGAGGAACGCCCAGCGACAGCAACAGTTTTTCAAACAAATCTCTGTTTTCGGCGCGGTCGATGGCGTCACAGTCGGTACCGATGATCTTTACGCCCCGCTCGTGCAGAGAGTCGGCAAGATTTACCGCCGTTTGCCCTCCGAGCGTGGCGATCACGCCCTCCGGGTTTTCGAGTTCGATGATATTCATTACGTCTTCGGCACAGAGCGGCTCAAAATACAGCTTGTCGGAGCAGGTGTAATCGGTGGAGACAGTTTCCGGATTATTGTTGATGATGATCGCCTCGTATCCGGCTTTTTTGATGGTTTGCACGGCGTGGACGGTGGAATAGTCGAATTCCACCCCCTGACCGATTCGGATCGGCCCCGAGCCGAGCACCGCGATCTTTCTTTTTTCAGAGGGAACAGACTCGTTTTCCTCCTCGTAAGTGGAATAAAAGTACGGAACATAACTGTCGAATTCCGAAGCACAGGTATCAATCATTTTATAGACCGGGAAGATCTTGCTTTTCTTTCGCAAACGATAGATCTCGTTTTCCTCCGTCTGCCATAACCGTGCGATCTCTTTATCGGAAAAGCCTGCTTTCTTGGCGGAGCGCAGTTCATCCGTATCAAACGGATGCTGTTTCAGTTCCGTTTCCGTTTCCGTAACCTTTTTCATCTTACGGATAAAAAAGCGGTCGATACCGGACGCCCCATAGATTTCTTCCACGTCGACGCTGCGGCGCAGCAGTTCCGCAACGGCGTAAATACGGTCGTCGGTCCCTTTACGGATATAGTTCAGCAGTTTTGCCGTATCCATCCCGTCAAATTTAGGAAGATGAAGATGAAAGGCGCCGATCTCAAGCGAGCGGACGCCTTTGAGCAAACTTTCCTCAAAGGTCCGTCCCATGCTCATAACCTCGCCGGTAGCCATCATTTGGGTGGACAGTGTGTTGTTGGCGTCGACAAATTTGTCAAAAGGAAATCTCGGCAGCTTTGTTACCACGTAGTCGAGTGACGGCTCAAATGCTGCGGGCGTATTGGCAAGCCGGATCTCGTCAAGCGTCATCCCAACGCCGATTTTTGCGGATACACGGGCGATAGGGTAGCCGCTGGCTTTGGAAGCCAGTGCGGAAGAACGCGATACACGCGGATTGACCTCGATGAGATAATATTGAAGGGACTTGGGATCGAGGGCGAACTGGACGTTGCAACCGCCTTCGATCTTCAGCGCCCGAATGATCTTAAGTGCGCTGTCTCGCAGCATTTGGTATTCTTTATTCGTCAGCGTTTGCGACGGGCAAACCACGATGGAATCTCCGGTGTGGATCCCGACGGGATCGAGATTTTCCATGTTACAGACCGTAATAGCCGTGTCGTTCTTATCACGAATGACCTCGTATTCGATCTCCTTATAACCCTTTACGCTTTTCTCCACAAGCACCTGTCCCACCGGTGACAGTTCAAGCGCGTTTTTCATAAGCAATACAACGGAATCCGGATCGTCGGCAAAGCCCCCGCCGGTGCCGCCCAGCGTAAATGCAGGGCGAAGAACGACGGGATAGCCGATTTTCTCAGCTATTTTTAGGCCCTCTTCTATCGAATGAGCCGTCTCTGACGGAAGCGTCGGCTCTCCAAGCCGTTCACACAGTTTTTTGAAAAGTTCCCTGTCTTCTGCCTGCTCGATCGATGTGATTTTCGTTCCGAGTAATTCAGAACGGCATTCCGCAAGCACACCTTTTCTTTCAAGCTGTATTGCCAGATTGAGCCCTGTTTGCCCTCCGATTCCCGGCAAAATAGCATCCGGACGTTCAAAACGAATGATTTTTGCCATATATTCCAATGTTAACGGTTCCATATAAACCTTATCGGCAATAGAAGTATCGGTCATAATGGTTGCCGGGTTTGAGTTGCATAAAATGACCTCGTAGCCCTCTTCTTTCAGAGCGAGACACGCTTGCGTTCCCGCATAATCGAATTCTGCCGCCTGTCCGATGACGATGGGTCCGGAACCTATAACGAGGATCCTGTGTATATCGTTTCTTTTCGGCATAGTATCTTCATTCCTCCATAAAACGTACAAAGCGGTCAAACAGGTGAGCGCTGTCCTGAGGCCCCGGAGCGCTCTCCGGGTGGTATTGAACGCTGAAAGCCCTGTCGCGCTCGCATTTTACGCCTTCCACCGTGCCGTCCAGCAGATTGCGATGTGTTACTGCAAGCGGCGTGTTTTTCAGACTATCCTCATCTACCGCATAGGAGTGGTTCTGAGCGGTGATCTCGATCTTGCCGGTTTCCAGATCCTTTACCGGATGGTTGCCGCCCCGATGACCGAATTTGAGTTTATAGGTCTCGGCGCCGTAAGCGAGGGACAGTATCTGATGCCCGAGGCAGATGCCGAATACCGGGTATCTGCCGAGCAGCGCTTTTACGGTATCCACCGTTTGGGGTATGTCCGCCGGGTCGCCCGGTCCGTTTGAAATAAAGATCCCGTCCGGGTGAAGGCGCTCGACGGTCTCTGCCGGAGTATTCCACGGCACGACCGTGACACGGCAGTCCCATTTGATGAGGGAACGGACGATATTCCGTTTCATCCCGCAGTCGACGGCGACCACGTGATAGTGTGCGCTGTCCGACCCTGCCGTCCACGGTTCCCTGCAGCTGACTCGGGAGACGGCGTCCTTTTTCATTTCATAATTCTCGAGCCGCCGTAAGCCTTCGGCGAGAGGTGTGGAAGAGGATGTCAAAAGAGCCTTTCTGCTGCCGAAATTACGGATGGAACGGTTCAATTTCCTCGTATCCACGCCGCTGACTCCGGCAATTCCGTATCGTTCCATCACTTCGCCTAGGGTGCATGTCGAACGGAAATTGGACGGCTCATCGTTGTATTCCCGCACGATCAGTGAGCCGATCGACGGAATCTCGGTCTCATAATCGCCTTCCGTCATACCGTAATTTCCGATGAGGGGATAGGTCATCACCACCGCCTGATCGGTGTAGGAAGGATCGGATAGGATCTCCTGATATCCCACCATTGAGGTATTGAAAACGATCTCCAGGGTCTTATCGGTATCGGATCCGAAGGAATAGCCGTAATACTCCTGTCCGTCTTCCAGAATGATTTTTTTATCGGGTTGTTTTTTCATAGCGGAGTCCTCACTTAGTGCGCTCGGAAAGTCGCTGTTCAAAGCGGTTTTTTCTTGTATCTGCTGGAATATCCGTGGGATAGTCGCCGTCAAAGCAGGCGCTGCAGCAGCTTTGGTAGCCGGTCAATTCACCAAGGCACTCCACCGGAAGGAAACCGAGGGAATCGGCGCCGATCATTTTTGCGATCTCATCCGCCGAATGATGACAGGCGACGAGATTTTCTTTTGAATCAATATCCGTGCCGTAATAGCAGGGGTATAAAAACGGAGGAGCGGAAACGCGCATGTGGATCTCCCTTGCTCCGGCGTTTCGAAGCAGCGTGACTATATGCCCGCTTGTGGTCCCCCGCACGATGGAATCGTCGATCAGAACGACTTTTTTGCCTTTTACCGCGTCCGAAACGGCGGAGAGTTTGATATTCACCTGTCCGGCACGGTCGCCCGGCGCGATGAACGTTCTGCCGATATACTTGTTTTTGATAAGCCCGATCTCGTAGGGAATGCCGGACGCGCGGCTGTAACCGAGGGCGGCGTCAAGCCCGGAATCGGGAACGCCGATCACGATATCCGCCTGTACGGGATGGCTCTTTGCCAGTATCGCTCCGGCGTTTGTCCGTGCCGTGTGCACCGACCGACCGTCGATCACCGAATCGGGGCGGGCAAAGTAAATGTATTCAAAAACGCAGAGTTTCTTTTCCCGCTTCCCGCAATGCTCTTTTCTGGAAACGATCCCGTCTTTTCCGAAGATCAAAATTTCACCCGGCTCAACGTCCCGAATGAATTCTGCGCCAACGGCGGTAAGCGCGCAGCTTTCCGATGCAACAACGTACATGCCGTCCGATGTTTTGCCGTAACAGAGGGGACGAAAACCGAAAGGATCCCTTGCCGCGATCAGCTTTTGCGGAGACATCAGGACAAGGGAATAGGCGCCTTCCAGCGTATTCATCGCCCGGCTGAGAGCATCTTCTATTGAGGGAGAGCGCAAACGCTCTCTTGTCACGATATAGGCGATGATTTCGGTATCGCTCGTAGTGTGAAAGATCGCCCCGTTCAACTCCAGTTCATTTCGGAGTTTTGCCGCATTGGAAAGGTTGCCGTTATGGGCTAACGCCATACGCCCTTTTTGATGATTGACTTTGATCGGTTGGCAGTTGCTGCGGTTCGTACCCCCTGTCGTACCGTAGCGGGTATGCGCCACCGCCATGGCGGCTTTCGGAAAAGAAAACAATGTATTTCCTGCAAACACGTCGCTTACAAGGCCCACGTCCTTATGTGAAACAAAAATGCCGTCGTCATTCACCACGATGCCGCAGCTTTCCTGTCCCCGGTGCTGCAAGGCGTAAAGACCGTAATAGCAAATTTGCGCCGCGTCGATCGGTTTGTCCGCCATCACGCCGAAAACACCGCATTCCTCATGTATGCTCATATATCCTTCTCACCCTGC